>JBDOMT010000238.1:0-44782 GCA_039831705.1 Pirellulales bacterium
CGGCCAAAAAAATGGGGCGTCCTCCGTTGCACTCGCTGCGCTCGTTCCACTACGAACGCCCCATTTTTCCCCTTGCTGCTGAAACAGCTTTTACAGAAACTACGTTACACTACCTTGAAAAAGGTAGACTTTGTTAATAATGGTCTAACCCCAAAATGTTTCATACGAACACCACCCCGATGTTTCGAATAGGCCCCGTCGTTAACGCGTATAGACTTAAGTGTTGATATATCAAAGTAACGGTAGTGGCGTTCTAGATCGGACGAAGACCATGCCGTCTCGTCGGGCAAGGCATGAAGAGGCTTATCGGAAAACATATCAAGCAGATGAAACTGAACGGTGTCATAACCTTTCTTCTCAAGATATGCTAAAACCTACTTAACATCGCTCACGCCCTCGGGAAGCACCAAAAACTCATCGTTGTCCGCATAAAACGTCCACGCGCCAGTAGGAACCGACGCGATGAGAAAGTTTTTCATCGAATGTTTATACAGCTTATAATCCAGGTTACAGCGATAAATGGAAAGATCACAACCTAACGCGGATGCCTCGTCCATCAGATGCTCCACACACCCATCCTTTGAATTATTATCCAAAAATATAAAAGACTTAAATCCAAGGTCTTTGTAATGCCCGAGAAAAGCTTTTGTGAGGCGCTCTCCATCTCGACCCAACGAAATTAAACAAGGTGATACACGAGGCGCCTCACATACCGAGGAGGTATGCTCACGCACAATTTTATTTTTTCTGCGAACGAATCTAAACAGCTGGACGATATGCCTGAACCGCCTGACATGCTTAACATCTCTAAATATATCTCGCCCTACTTCATATACACTCATAAAACCCTTTTTACACGCTTCGACAGACTTTACACGGCCTAAAATAACGTATTAAAGAATAAAGATTTTGACATCACTATCAAATCTTAATAATAAAGAAAATTACTATTCTGGGGAAAGAAACTAGGTATACCTTGCTTACACAACAAACGAACACTTTTTCCAAAAATAATGCTGTTCCATTAATCAGTGTAATTATCCCTGCTTACAATGTTGAGCCCTTCATCGCGCAAGCCATGTAAACGCCAGTCGAAAAGTGCAGCGCCCCACGGTTATTGACTCAAGGCATCGAGATTCTTCAGGTCAACTTAGGCAAACTCTGCAACATGACGTGCGCGCACTGTCATGTCGATGCGGGTGCCGACCGCCGCGAAATCATGGGACGGGATACGATCGATGCGTGTCTCCAGGCTTTGCGCATGCAGCCGCAAATTTCCACACTTGACCTGACCGGCGGCGCTCCGGAAATGAATCCTCATTTTCGCCGCATTGTGCTTGAAGCACGTGCGCTGGGCCGACACGTAATCGACCGCTGTAATCTTACGATCCTGCTGGCGAGGGGCTTTGAGGATTTACCAGAGTTTCTTGCAGCGAACCAGGTTGAGATTGTCGCCTCTTTGCCATGTTATCTCGAAGAAAATACCGATGCTCAGCGTGGTGACGGTGCTTTTGCCAAGTCGATCGATGCCCTGCGGAGACTCAATGATTTGGGTTATGGCAATGAAGGCAGCGGGCGACTGTTAACACTCGTTTACAACCCAATCGGCCCTAACCTTCCACCCGACCAGAGTGAATTAGAGACGGTGTACCGCCAGGAACTCAACAGCCGCTACGGCCTCCAATTCAATCGTCTGTTTACCATCACGAACATGCCCATTAGCCGCTTCCTCGACAGTCTGATCAAGACAAATCAATACGACCTATACATGCAAACACTTATCGGCAGATTCAATACGTCTGCCATCGATGGACTGATGTGCCGCGCCATGATTTCTGTCGACTGGCAAGGAAGACTCTATGATTGCGATTTCAATCAGATGTTGGAATTGCCACTAGTCGGAAATTCAAAACAGACGATCCACGATCTAGAGTTCGATTGGCTAGCAAAGAGAACGATCCATACTGGACAACATTGCTTCGGTTGTACCGCTGGAGCAGGATCGGGATGCCAAGGGACAATTGTGGAGTCTTAGCCGACAAACTGTCGCACCCGTTCTTCAGAAACTTAGCCTGGATATTTCACTCAAACAAACGCTTGGCAAAAGCCAACTGTTTACTCCTGCGGGCATCGTAATTGGGATCCTCGGAATGCAAACTGGAAATACGCACGCCGGAACCGGCCGATTCAAGGTACTGGCCTGCGCCAAGATAGATCGCCGTGTGGCTGATTTTTCCATGGGTTCCCAGAAAATAGAGCGTATCTCCACGGCGCATGCCTGTTCGTAACCAGCGTGTGGCAGTCAGCCTGCCGAGATAAACTTGCTGGCTGGCATCTCTGGGTAGGTTGATACCCTCGGCCGCAAAAGCCACTTGCACCAAGCCCGAACAATCAATGCCCGCCGACGTTTTGCCGCCCCAGAGGTAGGGTGTTCCCAACAGTTGCCGGCCTCGTTCAATCGCCCTCTCCATGCGCTCGTTAGCCTGGCCGTTGTGAATTTTACTAACCGTGGCAGGCAGGGATACTTCTTCTCCGGTGGGCAGCTCGACTACAATATTTTTTGACTCGTTGCGGAGCCATTTTAGTTGTGCACCTACAGGCAGAGCCTGCCCTGCTGTCGTGATCTGATCTGCAAGCAGGCTCACCTGGGGTCCACTGCGATAGTGGGTGAACTGTTCGGCATCGACCCGGTGTAGCTCATCTCCTTGCAGGTAGCCCACATACCCTTCTGCCGTGTGGCAGAGAAAGAATCCATAGTCTGCAGACTTTAGCAGATAGACCGGGTCGCCCATCAGGCTGTCGGTGACAACCTCTGCACCTGCGATTGGCTGTTCGAGACAGTGAGCGTGCGTGGCCTTCACGAGTGCGTAGGATTGTTGGCCAAGCTCCTGAGTTGGAACTATTTGAATCTGGTTGTCGATGGGATCGAAGCCCAAGCAATTGAGAAACTTTTCCAAGGTAGTACGAGTTTCTGCAAACTCCACGAATCCAGTCAAACACAGAGTTCTATCAGAAGTCCATGCGGATTCCACATGATAGGCGAACAACCGTGTATCATTAATCATTTCACGTTGAAAGAATCGCAGATAAACGTCAACCCGTTCAGGCATGCCATGCTGGCTTGGTTCGATTTTTTCAACGAGCCGCTTGAAATACGCTTGTTCTCGGTTCTTCCGAGACTGCTTTGGGGCATCCCAGATCACACGCGCCACATAGAGGGATCCATCTGCTCCACGTTGTCTGGCATCGTCGTTCCAGATGCCTTCGGATACAGTGATCCAAGACTGGTGTTCGTTGATCGGCGCAGCGCCAAAATTGCCCAGAGTGGCGCCTCGCTCGGGTACCAGCACCCGCTCCGTGTTCTTTACAACTTGCAGTCGATGCGGGTCGACTTGCGCTATAAACAGCGGTGCGCGGTGGCGCATGATGTGGTCATTGTCGGCCCCACGACGAGTGTACACCAATAACAGACTGTTGTTGTGGGTGAGCCAATGTTGCTGGGTATTGTAGCTTCCCAATTCCTGACCGTCGTCGAACAGCCACGGTTTGACCGGGCGATAATGGAGCCCATCATCGCTGACCGTCACGTAGCCTTTGAGGTCATTGCGAAGCGTCATGAAGTATCGATGTTGGAAATGGACCAGCGATGGCTCGTACAATCCGCGTGCCACGTCCAACTCCAGCACATCGCCATGTTCAAGATAGTCAATTTTCTGGCCGTCGAACGAACAACGCACCACAGTGGATGCAAAGGGTACACCCTCGGACTGGGCGACATAGAAGGGCAGTAGCAATGTACCGTCGGGTTCCACTACAAATTGAGCACACGCACTGCGGGCAAAATTGAACTGTTCGTCCTCCGGCATCGGCAGGCGTTGCCAACGGGTCCAGCCGTTTGTCTGTGGATCAAATATTGCGTAGGCCGTTTGATGGGAACGCGGTTGATCGTCCAACTGTTCTCCCTCGGGACTGTAACGAACCTGCGCCCCGATAGCGATGAGCTTACCCGTGGGAGGATGCCAGCCGGGAGTCACGTCGGCTACGGCGATATTCACGCGATGATCCTCGTCCTCATCTTTACCGCGGGGTGCCTGAGTCCAAGCTAGTTCAGAGGGCGCCGTGGGTTTGCTCCAAGTTTCGCCCAGATTGTCGGTTTGCATGACGCTGAGTCCCGAGTAATGATCCGACGCGCCCAGATGTTTTTGCAGCGTCATGAGGACTGCCGGCTGTTGCAATCCACCACCAGCAGGCTCATCACCAGTTAAAGAGTCGAAGCTGGCAAGAGCTGCCACCCTGGGATGGAACCAGAGGGATTTGCCATCGTCGTGTTTAAGAACCGTATCCAATTGAATTGTATAGTCGATGCGTGGTACGTTCGCTTTCAACGCCGCGACAAGAGTGGGCATTAGATGCGAAGCTATTTGGCGGTGGCCGCGCGGATTGGGATGACAGCCATCGGTCGTCCACTCTCGAAGTTGTTGCCCCGACTGTTCCTGCATGGTCCAATCGGCAAAATGATCGACTAGCGGTACTCGATATGCTAGGGCCACTTCACGGCATGCTTCCATGTAGGGAGCCAGACGGACATTGGGATTTTCACCCATTCCGTTGGCAGTTGCGTCTTGCGCCCAACGAGGTTCGGTCATGAGTATGGGCTCGATGCCATGCAGCAACAGTTGGGCGACAATGTGTTGTAAATTTTCTCGGTAGGTTTCGATGGTCAGTCGGCTGGAACTCTGGCCCTGATCGATGTAACTATCATTAGTGCCATACATCACCGTGACCCAACGTGGGTGCTGGTCTAGGACGGCCTCAATCCGATTCAGTGCTTGGTCGGTTCGCTCACCGCCAACCCCTAAATTCAGCACTCGTGTGTCGATTCCTTGTTCACTCAATTGACGCTGTACGATGGCCGAAAATGTTTCATCGTTCCGTACACCCTGTCGCGTGCCCTTGGTGATAGAGTCACCCCAGGCAACAATCGTCAGGGGCGCATTTTGGGTTGCATCGACAGCGCCGTCAGTCGGTTGAGCTGTGGCTGCTGTTGTCCAACACAAAATGATCCAGCACAAAATGACCCAGCCCCACTTTGCCCTTGATTGTATTACTCTTAGAAATAGTGCTTCTGCTTGTAACTTCATCGTTGCCCCTATTTGTAAGTCTTGGACCATCGTTGAACTTTCTTTTCAGTGGTTTGCAATGTCACCAACGCATCACTATCGCTATCGGGATCGAATCTGCACATGCAAATTCCTGTCCGTTTCGATTTCGATAGCGATTTCGATTAGGTTATTTAACTATGGAATTATCAAATTCTGCCAGTCTTCCGCCAAAAACGGAAGTTTTTCAGAGAAAAGATAAGCCCTTAGTCTAGCAAAGCAATCTTCAGAATCCTACTGTGTGACCTATTTTCATATGTCAACGATCTCCTGCGAATAGGATTCGAAAATGATATACTCACTCCATGTGTTACCATTATAAGGCAGATGGAATTGATCTCTCGGTAATTGCCGATGCCTACCGCGCCGGACTGGGAATCCACCGAAATTTACTGTCATTTGCCTACTATTACCCGCTTTCCCAAGTGCCGGTGATTCGCCACACTCCGAATGGGGAACGTGAGTTGGTGGCCATGGAGTGGGGCCTGTTGCCGAGCTGGTGGAAGCCCTCTGCGAAGACCCAGAGTCGTAAGGTTTTTCAACGCAAGTGTTTTAATGCACGCTGCGAAACGGCGCACGAAAAACCTTCGTATCGATCGGCGTTTAAAAAACGCCGCTGTCTTTTGCCAGCCAGAGCTTTTTTTGAACATGGTCACTGGTTTCATCTGCCTGACCATCAGCCCTTTGCTTTTGCCGGATTGTGGGAACATTGGCAGCGAGATGGCGAGTCGGTCGAAAGTTGCACCTTACTGACAACCGAGGCCAACCCCATGGTGGCAGAAGTTCATCCCAAAAAAAGGATGCCCGTCATGCTGATAGGCGAAATGGCCTATGCCCAGTGGCTGCGTCCTGAATTCACACAACGGACGTCCTTAGAAAGCCTGTTCATCCCAATGGATAACAAGTTCATGGAATACCACGAGGGTTCTGGAAAGAGCTGATTGGAGCGTCTTGCCAGAACGAGAGCAATAGAAAGCAATAGGAAAGCAATAGGACATGCTACGCGAACATCCAATAGAGCGTAAACATAATCGCTATGAGCAAGAGAGCCAGTACCCTTGGGTCTCGGATCGAGCGTAAAGGCTCCGTCGTCAATGCGGCCAAGGGGTGAGGCCAACAGAGGCCATTAATTTGCTCGGGGACTGGGCGGGCTGTCAGCAGACTTACTATGACAAACAGCCCGCAGCATAAAACAAACAGCCACCACGCTTGCAGCATGAAGGGGATGCCTAGCTGGCTTGAGATAACCTCAAACCCAAACGCGGGGAAGTCTGCGACGAAGACGATAATGCCCATCACGAATCCACTGAGGAGCGTGCAGAACGCCGCCTGACTTGTGCCGCGGGGCCAGAATACGCCCAGCAGAAACACGGCGGTGATCGGCGGGGCCAGGCAGGCAATCATGTGATTCAAGCCAGCGAAGATGCCGCCGAAATGCTTGCCCTGCGTGCTCCACGCCATAGCAATGAGCATCACGACCACGGCGGTGATCCGGCCGATTCGCACCAACTTTGCCTCTGAAGTTTTCGGCCAAAGGTGCGCCACCAGATCAATCGAAACCAGTGTCGAAGCCGAGTTGAGCGCCCCGGCAACCGTCGACATCAGCGCCGCCAGCAAACCTGCCGCCAGCAAACCCTTTAGTCCGGTGGGCACAAGTTGCTCGATGAGTACGGGCAGCGTCTGGTCAGGATCGTCGCCAATAGTGTCACGAAACAAGGCGTACGCCATCACTCCCGGAAACACCATGAGAAAAACCGGCAGCACCTTAATGAAGCCAGCGAATAAAGGGCCAAGCTGCGCGTCGCGCTCGGTTTGCGCGCCCAGCACGCGTTGTACGATCGTTTGATCGGCACACCAATACCAGACCCCCAGCACCGGGTAGCCCAGCAGCATCGCATACCAAGCGTAATCACCGTCGGCGTGTAACATGGAAAGCTGCTGTGGTTTGACGGCCTGCGCAAATCCTGCGTAGGTGGTAATGCCCTGATCGGCGAGTGCGAGGATGCCGCAAACCGTGATGACTATCGCACCAACGAGCAGCAAGATGGTCTGCAAGGCTTCTGTCACGACGACAGCCAGCAGTCCACCCACCACCGTGTAGATCGCCGTGGCGATCGAGATGACCACGATCGAAAGCAGCGGATCGAGGTCGAAAAACCTCTCGATGATGGTGGCGCCCGCATAAAGAGAAACTCCGATGTGGATGAACATCGCCCCACAGAGGGCCATCACCGCGAGCACCATTCGTGAAGCAGTCGAGTAGCGACGTTCCAAGTACTCAGGTAGCGTTGCCACTCGACTTCGAAAGTAAAAGGGCGCAAATACGATTCCCAGTAAAATCAGACAGAACGTGGCCAGCCATTCGAAGTTTCCGAAGACCAGTCCATCCTTGTACCCCGACGATGCCAGCCCTACCAGATGCACGGTCGAAATGTTTGTGGCGAACAATGCCAACCCGATCATTGGCCAGCGGAGTGATCGGCCGGCGAGAAAATAATCGCTGGTTGTGTTCTTTTCATGTCGCGAGGCCAACAGTCCTAATGCGACAATTCCCACCAAATAGGCAACGATGATTACCAAATCGATCGTTTCAATACGCATCTTCAGCTTTCCTTGCCATTGGGTGAGGTACTCTTGGGATCGGCAGTGTTAAGTGGCTCTTTTTCATACTGCCGGGCGCAGCAGTTGAGCTCCTCAATCACACCAAGACCAACCGGTATGCCATTGGCCAACCGCTCCTCGCGGCAGATTAACTCGGGCTCGCCTGGATAAAGCACGCGCTGTTCAGGCAACGCAGGCTTCAAACTGCCAACCCCTTCCATCATCTGGGCAACACGTTGACGAAATGCGTCTGCCGGAAGGAAACGTGAAACGTCAATTGCACCGACGAGCCCGCCAAGTGTTCGGTGTTGCGATAAGTCGCCGTACATTTTGGGGATGTTGGGGCCGTAGGGACTTTCGCTCAGCATAGCGCATAAAACGTCGATCATGATCCCTAATCCGGAGCCCTTATGTGCCCCAAAGGGATGAATGGCCACGACTTGATTCGGATCGGTCGTTTCACAGCCTTTTGAGTCGACTGCCCAATCGGCAGGAATCGACACACCCTCTGTGGCCGCATTGCGAATAGTGTTCCAGGGTGTGATGCTGGTCGCCATGTCGAGACAGGCCGTTTTGCCTTCTGCAGCAGGCGCGGTGATACATATTGGGTTGGTGCCGCAAAACGGCTTCGAGGAACCATGCGGGACGACCAACGGATCGACGTGGGTGAAAACCAGACCGATCATCCCGGCCTCGGCAATCTTTAACCCGTAGTAAGACAGAGCGCCGCAGTGGCTGGAGTTGCGAACCGCCGCCCAACCAGCGCCCGCCTGTCTGGCTAAACGCATGGCCTCTTCGGTAGCCTGACTCATGACGAGTTGCCCCAGGCCGTTTCCACCGTCGACCAAAGAGGTAGCCGGAGCCAGCTCGCGCACATCAATACTAGGGCGGGCCTCAATGCTACCGGCACGAATTCGGGCCAGATAATGGGGCAACCGGGCCATTCCATGGGAATCGATTCCCCGCAGATTCGATTCGACCAGTGAATCACTCACGAGTTGGGCATCCGGCTTCTGCAGGCCAGCAGCTCTCAATAGCTTGGTACCGAAATGTTTGAGCTGTAAATGGTCAAGTCGTATTGAGGGAGCTTCAATTTGCGGCAAAATTCTTGTCCTCATCTGCTTGACCCGGTTGTTGCATTCTATATTTTATAGAAGTATGACGAACACGACAAGCGATCCGGCATGGTCGGATCATGAATCCAACTGACAATTCCGCAAGCCCAGCCTTAAAACTGGCCGGCCGCGTTGCCGTCATTACCGGGGGCACCAAGGGTATTGGCTTGGGTTGCGCTCGCGTCTTCGGTCGATACGGTGCGAGCGTCGTAATTGCAGCACGCAATGAGCAAACGGGCCGCGAAGCGGAGGAAGCATTGAAAACCGCGGGAGTCGATGCACTGTTCGTCTCTTGCGATGTCTGCCGCGAACAAGACATGCAGCAATTGTTCGAGCAGGCTATCAGCCGATTTGGTCGGCTCGATTGTGTGGTCAACAATGCCGGCTGGCATCCGCCGGCCCAGAGCATTGAGCAAGTGAGCGTTGAAGACTTCGAGCAACTCGTCCGATTGAACCTCACCAGCACTTTCATGGGGTGCAAGTTTGCGATTCCTCATCTGCGGGAAACACGGGGCTCCATCATCAACATGTCGAGCGCTGTGGCAACTGTGGGCCAAAATGCGGCACCTGCCTACGTTAGCACCAAAGCAGGGCAGATCGGACTGACCAAGGCATTGGCACTTGATCTGGCGTCCAACGGTATCCGCGTCAATGCAGTTTTGCCGGCAGGTGTGATGACGCCCTTAATGCAAGATTGGGCTGAAAGTGAATACAATGCGGAGGAGGCGCTGGCAATGGTAGATCGTTGGCATCCACTGGGCCGCATGGCCACAGCGGAAGAAATTGGCGAAGTCTGCGCGTTTCTGGCCAGCGCGGAGGCATCGTTCATTACTGGTCAAGAAATTTGCCCCGACGGTGGTGCATCACTGGGTTACGCAGAAAAAGCAACGAAAGAGCCGAATAAGTCATGACCAATTTTGTACGCGGATCATTGATTATCACATTGACCATTGTTTCAGGATCCGTTGATGCCGCAAGGCAGATCGACTCATCGGACAACTTAGCGCGGCCGAAGATCGAAAAGCGAGGAACGATTGACCTTGATTTGGTTGAAACCCAACCGATTGTCTTTCGCGGTCAACGATATCGTTTTGAGTCTGTGAGAACCAGGTATGAAGGCAACCAGACCGGCAAGCCGTATTTCCAGTTTGTTGATCCTGCTAGCGGCAAGGCCACACCCGGATTTGCCGAGGGCCACGACCTCGGCAGTGTGCATGTTGAAGGCGAGACCCTATACGTGTTCGGCACTCCGGGTTGGGGGTCACCAGCGATTGACCTGTTTTGGTCGAAGGATCTGAAAACCTGGCAGTCAAAGCGCATTTTGGATTTGCCGAACTGGAAATTGTACAACTGCAGCGTGTGTAAAGCGGGAGAGAGATACGTCATGGCCTTCGAGGTGGGTGGGCCACCGGAGGTTGTTGGCGCCGGTTTTACTAACCGATTTGCCGAGTCGAACGACCTTTTGAACTGGAAACTGCTCGACGAACCGGCCGTATTTACGAAAGAGCGTTACTCGGCTTGTCCCACGATTCGCTACGAGGACGGGTGGTTCTATGTCGTCTACCTCGAATCGATGGGCAACAGCAAGTACAATCCGTCGATTGTCCGCTCCAGAGATCTGGCAATTTGGGAGTCGAGTCCGCTGAACCCAATCATGCGTTTCGACGAAACCGACAAACGTATCGCTAATCCTCGCCTCACCGTTGCGCAGCAGCAGACGATTGCTAAAGCGTTGAACCGCAATATTTCCGACGTCGATTTCTGCGATCACAACGGACAAGTCATCATCAACTACTCCTGGGGTGATCAGGTGGGCCACGAATTTTTAGCCGAGGCCGTCTATGCGGGCAGCTTGAAAGAGCTACTCACCGGCTTTTTTCCACTAGGCTCTGGCAGTCTGAAGGAAACGCCCGAACAGCACGATCAACGAATGGCTTGGTGGCGTGACGCGAGGTTCGGCATGTTCATCCACTGGGGGCTCTACAGCGCTGCCGCCGGAAAGTGGGCGGGCAATCCGGTCGACGGTCTGAGTTCGTGGACACAGCGGACTGCAAAGAGTCCGTTGGGTGAGTACACAAAACTTCGAGACGGTTTTACTGCTTCGAAGTTCGACGCCGATGCCTACGCGAAACTCGCCCAAGAAGCAGGGATGAAATACCTTGTTTTGGTGAGCAAGCATCACGAAGGCTTCTGCCTGTGGGACTCAGTAACCTCGGATTACGACATCGGTTCCACTTCCTACCAAGGCGACTTGGTGAGAGAATTGGCCGAAGCGTGCGCGCGGCGTGACATTCGTTTCGGCGTGTATTATTCAATCCTCGATTGGCACCACCCTGATTACTCTCCTCGCTTGCCATGGGACAAACGGCCGCGCAAGCCTGAGTTTGGCAGATACATCAACTTTATGAAGGCCCAACTCAAGGAGTTGCTCGAGGTTGCACCAAACATCGACATCCTATGGTTCGACGGCGAGTGGGATGATAGTTGGACGCACACACATGGCAAAGAGTTGGACGCCTATGTTCGCTCGCTTAAGCCTTCAATTCTGATTAACAACCGCGTAGACAAGGGCCGGTCAGGCATGGGTGGGCTGACCCGCGCAGGAGATTATGCCGGCGATTTCGGCACGCCCGAGCAACAGATTCCGCCCACCGGACTGGCTGGGGTGGACTGGGAAACGTGCATGACGATCAATGATACATGGGGCTACAAACGCCAGGACTCTGCCTGGAAATCGACTGACGTGCTGTTGCACCAGTTGATCGACTGTGCCAGCAAGGGTGGTAACTACCTGTTGAACATTGGCCCTATGGCCGACGGCACTATTCCGGCTCCTTGTCCACAAAAATTACGCGCAGTTGGCAGCTGGCTCTCGTGTAACGGTGAGGCAATTTACGGTACGACCGCCAGCCCGTTTTCGAGCCAACTGTCCTGGGGACGCTGTACAACGGGAAAGCTAAGTGACGGGGTGACACCGCTCTACCTGCATGTGTTGCAGTGGCCCGCCGATGGCAAGCTGACCGTGCCGCCACTAGAGAACGTCGTGCAAAGTGCTTGTCTACTAGCCGACGAGCAGCGGACTCCACTTTCCCTCGGTCGAAGCAATGGCAGCTCAATCGTCACTCTGGGAGACAAGCCTTCGAGCGAATCGGCGATCGTCGTGGTCCTTCAGGTCGAAGGTAAGCCGAAACCGGTCTCCGTCCAGGCGCAACCTCAGGCTAACGGCGAGGAAGAGAGAAAGCCAGTTACTTTGTATGTCTCAAAACTAGGCGACGACAGCGACGGAGCCAGCTGGCAGACAGCGTTTCACACGATCCAATCCGCGCTCGACGCGGTGCCTGACGGTAAGGGAGGTCATCGCGTCCTCGTCCGGCCCGATACGTACATGGAGGCCAACATGCTTCCGGCCCATCGAGGGGCCAAGGGCGCGTACAACCAGCTCATTGGCGATTTCGACGGAAGCCTCGGGTCGGGCACGACTGGTCATGTGGTTTTTGACGCGGGTGATCCGAGCAAAGGCTTCAAGAGCTACGATTGGTGGGGCAACATCCGAGCCTACCAGAAGGGTTGGTCGGCTGAACATACCAAGAAAACGGTCTCGGCGATTAAATGGGACCGCTGGATTCTTCGCCGCGTGTACGCCACTGGCGGTGACGCAGGCTTCTTTTTTGACTGTACAGACAAGATCGAACCATTTTCGGTGATTGTGGAAGACTGCATTAGCATTGGCCGCGCTTTTGGTTGCGGTGTCGCGAGTTGCCTATCACGCAGCGACGAACCGATTACTTTTCGTCGCTGTAACATGTGGTCTTTGGACGAGTGGGGCGACACGTCCGCCGGTTACGTTCGCATCGAGAATGAGTCGATGCCCGAAAAACCCGACATTGTGTTCGAAGATTGCACGATGGTTAGCCCTCAGTGTGCATTGAAAGGCGGTAACTATGGTTTTCATACCTACACTCATGCATTGGTAAAGAACTGCACCCTCGTTGCACTAAACTTCTCACAACCTCATGGTACGCCGACTGATGGTGTGATTCAGAGCGTGCAAAATGGCAAATATTTCCATGTGGACTTTGAAAACAGCGTTGTCATGGGTTTCAAGGTCTTTGGCGTCAAAGTGGACAAAGACTCTGCAGGTGATATCGGTTACACGACCAAAGGTTCGGCACTCGCCTACGTACAGTACACTCAGCAAGTCCCCAAAGGTTTCCACACCCTCGACCGCTGGCCGGTTGAAGCCTTTGCAAAGATCGCGCCTCCCGCACCTGCGAAGCCGACTCCTGTGCTCGCCAACAGTGAACTCATCTTGTCCGATATGTGCGAGATCTCGCCTTTCGTATGGAAAGGCCGCCTCTGCCGTATGGAATGTTACAGGCCAGGCCGCGGCGGCGCGAAAGAGGACTACTACCTCCTGCTGCGCGACGAGGAAACGGATGACGAATTAGCCCGTTTCGCAGTAGGTTACGGTTTGGCCTCTTGCCACGTTGACCGCGGAGTGTTCTATGCCTTCGCCTCCCGCTTCGAGGAGAACAATTGGAACGATGTGACTCAGTTTAAATCGCACGACTTAAAAAATTGGCAACAGAAGGTTGTTCTCAAGCAGGATAATGAGCATCTGTTCAACAGTTCCGTTTGCGCAGGGCCAGATGGGTTCACGCTAGCTTACGAATCAAACGATCCCACTTATCCAGGGTTCACAACCAAGTTTGCTCGGTCCGACGATCTCGAAACTTGGTCTAAATTGCCCGATGCCATCTTCGGCACAAACCGCTATACCGCGTGCCCCACCATCCGCTATGTCAACGGTTATTACTACGTGCTCTACCTCGAACATCGGCGGCCTTCACATGTCTTTGAGACTTACGTAACTCGCTCCAAGGATCTATTGACTTGGGAACTCAGCAGTGCCAATCCAGTGATTGCCCCCACGGGCCTGGACGAAGGGATCAACACTTCCGACGCCGATGTGGTGGAATTCGACGGCAAGACCTTCTTGTACTATGCCGTTGGCGATCAATTGACCTGGATGAACGTCAAACGCGCACAGTTCAATGGCACACTGCAAAAGTACTACGAGCAGTGGTACAGCCAGCCGGGAATCCGTGATCGTGGCGTCGTCATTCGCTAGTGACACGGGCGCCAGTGACACGAGTATTAAAAACCATTGCTGATAAGTTGCCATTGTTGTTGTTCGACCGAGGCTAAGGCAGCCAGATTCACTCGCAAGGTTTGCAGGCCCTCGTCAAGTCGACATAGCGGAGAAGCTTGGCGCTGGGTCGCGTCGAGAAATGCCGAGGCCTGTCGAATGAACAGTGTATCGCGTTCAAGGTCTTCCATATCTTCAACTTGCCAATCGCCGTCGGCCATCCAGCTCCAACAATGACGATGAAATTCAAACCGAACTGTGCCGCGTTCACAGATCACTGTGATCACATTTTCATTTGGGGCTTGGTGTTGATTGAGCGAATAGCAGCCTAGCACACCACCCTGGCGAGTCATGATGTTGACCGTGTCTTCGACATCGACATCGGGAATGACCAGGTGAGCAGCATCGGCAACAAGACGATTGATTGGGCCAGCCAACCATTCGCCTGCGTTAAGGACATGGGTGATTGCATCTTGGATCGCACCGCCTCCGGTTGCATGGTTACGATAGTAGGTGTCGCGATACGCAGGTCGGTAAAAGGGAAAATTTTGCCCCGAGACCGCCACGATTTGCACAGGCGCGCCAAAGCGGCCCGATTCGAGTGCCTGTTTCATCGCCGCAAAGGCTGGGTGAGCTCGGTAGACGTATGCCACCGCAGCAACCAGGTTTTTCTCTTCGATAGTTTGTTGAAGTTGCTCAACTCCAGCAAGCGACGTGGACAACGGTTTTTCGATTAAAAGATGAAGACCTGCCTCTGCCGCTTGTTGGGCAATCGGGATATGTAAATGTGCTGGCACTGCAACCACCACAGCGTCGTATTCGGCTTGCAGTGCAGCATCAAGAGAACTGTATTGATGCTTGATGTTGTAACGATCAGCGATTTCTTCCCGAAGTGAGCCATTCACCTCACAAATTGAAACGCTTGCTCGGTCGGTGCTTTGAAAACAACGGACGTGGCGCTCGCCGATGGAGCCGACGCCAACTACCAGGACTTTGTGGATTGCATTGGGCATGGTTAGGCTTCCGCTGGAGTGTAGCTCCGAAGTGGTTAGAGTGATGAGCTGGATTTTACGACTGACAAATTATCGTAACCAGTTTATCTATCAGGCAAGTGCGAAAAGTGCGGAAAAGGACATGCGAAAAAGTGCGAAAAATGCGAAAAATGCGAAAAAGGACATGCAATGCGAGCGATTGCGATGCGAAATGCGAAAAAATGCGAAAAAGTGCGAAAAAGGACATGCAATGCGAGCGATAGGTACTGCGAAAAAGGACATGCAATGCGAGCGATAGGTACTATACCCGAATTTTGCGCAACCGGTTTTATACTCACGGGTTATGTTAAACCGGTCTGCTCTTTCTGAGCTGCGCATTGCATGTCCTAGCGTTTCCTCCGATTGAAACTTTGCTAAACTGATTAACAGAGTCCTTCGCTGAGGGTAGCATAGAGCGAGGAATCTCTCGCTCTTCATCAGCCATCATAGGTTGTGCCCTGGTGAGTCTACAACATTACACAATTGCTTTTTCTTTGCTCGTTTGCCCTTTAGGCCAATGTGTTTATGCAAGAGAAGCAGATACTGTTGCCAGTTCGGAGCAACGATTGGAAAATCAGAAGCCGTGGGCATTCACACGACCTCAAGCTTTGAATCCGCCAGCCATCGTCGGTGGCCTCAACGGCATCGATAAGTTTGTTCTAGCCGAGTTGCACGAACATGGCTTGAGTTGGACCGAAGAAACCAGCCGAGAAAAACTTATTCGTCGCGTCTACTTCGACTTGATTGGTTTGCCGCCGACGCCCGAGGATGTCGAAGCCTTTCTTAACGACGATGATCCGCATGCCTACGCCAAGATCGTCGATCGTCTGTTGGCCGACACTCGGTACGGCGAGCGTTGGGCACGTTTGTGGCTCGATCTAGCACGCTATGCGGACACCGCTGGCTACGAAGGCGATCCTGATTTGTCCCATGTGTGGCGCTACCGCGACTATGTGATCGACGCCTTTAACAACGACAAGCCCTACGATCAATTCATCACAGAGCAACTTGCCGGTGATGAAATGGCAGAGGTCATGGGTGCTGGTGATTTGCCAGCTGCTGAACCTGAGCATATTGTCGCGCTGACATTCTTACGGCTAGCACCGTTCACCGAACCTCGTGGCGACGAAACTCGTCACGAGATGCTAAGCGAAATGACCTCGACCGTCGGTTCGGTGTTTCTAGGCCTGACCGTTGGGTGCGCGAAGTGCCATGACCACAAATATGATCAGATCCCTACGAAGGACTTTTATCGGCTGAAAGCCTTCTTCTCCACCATCCAGATCCCACGCCCTGTGCCCGGCGACGTCTTTCAAATCGGTGGGCCAACACCGACTGCTTTCTATCGCGACGGCGAGAATGAATGGGCCGAAAATCAGCGAAGCAAGTTCCAAGAAGAATTAGCAAGTCATCAAGACGAACTGGATCGGATGCATGAAGAATTCTCCAAACTAGTAAAAAGTGAGGACAAGGATGCGATTCAAAAAGCAATTGAAAATCGTGAGTTAGTGAGCGACGAGCAGCGCCGGCGATATGATTATTTGAACAACCAAAAGCGATTTATTGATATTAATCTTAAGCGATTGCGGCCCGTGGCGATGTCGCTACGTCATTCTTATGGCCCACCGTACGAGCCTGGGGTACCGACTTCAAAAGTGATGATTCGTGGGGAACATGACAACCCGGGAGAAGTCATCGAGGCAGGGTTCCTCAGCGGTATCACGGGCAACCAAGATCCGGCCACCATTCGCTTAGATCCATTCAAACGCTGGCCGACGCGTAGTCGGCGGATGGCACTCGCCCAGTGGATCGCAAGTCCCGAAAACCCGTTAACTGCGCGAGTGATGGTTAACCGTCTGTGGCATTGGCATTTTGGGCGGGGGATCGTGGCCACACCTAGCGACTTTGGCCAGCTTAGTGGCGGTCCGTCTCACCCGGAACTACTCGACTGGTTGTCGAACCGCTTTATTGATGAGAAGTGGAGCATCAAAGCGATTCACCGTTTAATAGTCACTACTCGAACCTACCGTCAGTCTACACAATCCTCCAATCCTGATGTTGTCGCCAAAATCGATCCAGACAATAAACTGCTCTCTTATTTTCGTACCCTGCGTCTCAATGCCGAGCAGATTCGTGACAGCGTATTAGCAGTCAGCGGCCGACTGAATCCCGAACAGTTTGGACTACCAATCTTTCCACCGCTACCAAACGACATTGCAGAGATCGTTAAATATACCGAGAGTAAGTGGGATCCAAAACAAGGTCCCAATACACGCAAGCGAAGCATTTATATCTACCAACAACGAACCTTGACGATGCCGTTTATGCAAGCGTTCGATTCACTGGTATGCGATGAATCACGTCCACGACGTCGAACCTCAATGACACCTCTACAAGCACTAGCCATGTACAACGGCAGCCTCACAAATGAAGAGGCTGGCCATTTCGCCAAACGTGTGATATCAGAAGTTGGCGAAGATCGGACAGCGCAAATAGAGCGTGCCATGTTGCTTGCTTTTAGTCGTCGACCAACTCCCGTGGAGATGGATCGCTTAAGTCAATTCGTTGCCGAGATAGGGTCGCCTGAAGAATCACTCACTGCTCTATGTAGGATCCTTTACAACGCAAGTGAATTTATCTACCTAGATTGATACCACTTGGTGGAGACGTCGCCTACGCCGGTTTTTCAACCACGAAATGCAAGAAACACACCAAAAGATGTAGACCGGAACAAACCCAGCGCAGTTCCGGCAACCACACCATTTAACGCTGAATTTGTGGCTATTAAATATCCTAGCACGGCATAAAAAATTAACCGTCAACACTATTATGCATCCCAACCTTACTTCGTACGCCTCGCGTCGCGACTTTCTCGTCGGAGCATTCAATGGCCTGGGAGGGCTGTCGCTTGGGGGCTTGCTGGCAGAGCAATCTCGCGCCTTACCGGCAACTAACGACCCCCTAAAGACTCTCCTACCCCATCACCGACGGAAAGCCAAGCATTGTATTTTCTTGTTCATGCAAGGTGGCGTCAGCCAGATGGACTCGTTCGAGTATAAGCCAATGCTCAACAAGCTACACGGCAAACCGCTCCCGCATGTTCCGACAATATCCGGAGAATTACAGGGACGCCTGGACTTTCCACACGTGTGTATCGGCAGCGAGTTTGACTTTTCTCGCCATGGGCAGTCGGGTCGCTACATGTCGGAACTGTTTCCCAACCTCGCTCAGCACGTCGACGATTTAGCCTTTATTCACGGCATTAAAACCGACAATCAGAATCATGGTCCGTCGACATTGCACGTGACAACAGGTAACCAGTTCCCGGGCAGTCCCTCCGTCGGCTCTTGGGTGAATTACGGACTTGGAAGTCAAAACCAAAACATGCCCGGGTATGTCGTAATTCAAGACCCACGGGGAGCACCGGTTAACGGAGCTGCCATATGGGCAAATGGATATCTGCCTGCGGCGCACCAAGGCACGTTACTCCGCCCAACCGGCACACCGATTCTCAACCTCGACCGACCTGCTGCACTTACACGTGCACAACAACGCCGCGAATTCGACGAACTGAAGTGGTTAAACCGGCAACATATGCAGCAGCGTAGTGCAGTTTCGGAACTTGAGGCGCGCATCAGTTCCTACGAGTTAGCCTTTCGCATGCAGACAGAGGCACCAGCGATGATCGACCTCTCCAGCGAACCTAAACATATCCGTGATCTGTACGGACTGGATGAGCCCCATACAGGTGGTTTCGCCAAGCAATGCTTGCTTGCCCGCCGACTGGTCGAAAGTGGCGTGCGCTATACGCTGCTAGTGCACGGAGTGCAGATTGGTGGCGATAGCTGGGACCACCATGGTGCTGTCGCTTCACGCATGCGTAAGAGTTGTCGCGAGGTTGATCAGCCAGTTGCGGCTTTATTGACAGATCTAAAACAAAGAGGCCTGCTTGAAGAAACGCTCGTAGTATGGGCTTCAGAAATGGGCCGAACACCGTTTAAAAATGGCGGGTTGGGCAAGAATCCTGGCCGAGAACATAATTCGTGGGCTTTATGTATGTGGATGGCCGGTGGCGATATTCAAGGCGGCGCTACAGCGGGCGCCACAGACGAGTTTAGTCTTCGCGCAACCAACGAGTCGATCCCTATCCGTGACGTTCACGCCACTATCCTCGACTTAATGGGGCTTTCCGACGACGAACTCCGCTATCTCCATGCCGGGCGTATGCGACAACTGACCGATATCGGTGGACAGGTAATTCAAGAGATTATCGCGTAGGCTTTCAATAACGCTGAGAATTTGTCGTCTGTTGTCTTTCTCGACCAGTGACTATGACTGTGAGACCTCTCGAAGTTTTTCTAGCTGCTGGAATACTGAATGAATGCCGCCTTGCAAACCATGCGACACATGTTCAATTTCAGTGAGAGAGACACTGGCGCTGACTGAATATTCACTGCTAGCAACCGGAATGACCTCCGCAGGCAGACATGGCATTGAGCTAAGCATTTTCCGCGATTCCAAGCTTTCAAAAACTAGTAGCATGCCTCGCGACGAAACGGATGAAATATCCGGGCTAATTGAGTTTGTACCTGACCACAGTGCACACTCACAGCATCATGAATCAAACTAGGTCGGGTCCGCATAAGTTCGTCGCGGCAGACAGCATAGTGGCGAGGATCAAGCTGACAACGAGAATGATGGCGATTTGACTGCCGAGAATTGACACAATCTTGTGCCGCGAACAGCCTATCTTGGACATGGTCGCCAGTTCGGAGCGTCGGAGTCGAATTGAGAGAACAATCACGAGGCTCATTGTGAGCAATGTGACAAGTGAGATCAGAGCGATAGCCGCAACGATATAGCTACGGACCATGAGGATTCGTTTCATCAAGGAATTCATGACTTCGTCAGGGCGAAGAATCTGGGCCGACTCATCGGGCGAGAAGTATTGTCCCAGGAGTATTGTCTCAGCTTTGTCGCTGGCGGGAATCACCATCACTGCGGTAATGGGAAACTTTCCTCGGTCGCCATGGAAATGATAACTGGCCGCGTTCTCCGTTGTTATGTCGGTGAAGAGCTGTACTTCGGGAGATCCGTGTTGAGCACTCGCGGCGTGCCCATGCCCGAGTCCTTCAAGAATCCACACCGTCTCCAAATCGACGAAAATCGCTTCGTCATCGGGGGTTTCTGTTGCGGTGAGCACTCCCGCGACGCTTAGTCGCAGTGGAGGACTATCAAGAACAAAAGCGGGCGAACTCGACACCGGAATCTTGTCGCCAACCTGCAGGCCAAGTCGACCGGCAACGCTCGTCCCTACGACACACTCTCCCAAAATGCTCCAGCTTTCTCCTTGGGCCATTCGCAATTTGCGTGCTCTCAAGTAATTCTTGGATGTGCCGACAATTTGGCAATCGCGAGCTGCAAATTTCGTATGGAGGGGAATCGCTTCCCCGAGTTCTTGCCTCTCGATCCTTCGTAACTGCTCGAAACGCATGATCTCTTTGTACGGTTTATCGAAATAGATGTTGGAGAGTACGAGTTCGAGTTCGCTGCCACGCGGTCCGATGAGTAGAGGCGTGAAAATGGCCCGCGAACGAAAGTGTTGCTCGGCATTGGCGACAATAACTTGCAGAGCAGCTGGCAAGTAGATAATGAGCGTGATCGAAGCCATGAGAACGGCCGTGGTGAGACGGTGATGACGAAGATATTGCCAGGCCAGGTAGAGGCTGTCACGCATTGTCTTCCCCTCTGGCTGGCACAGGCTGTGAATGAACGCAAAATTCGGAAACATCCGTTATGTCGTCAAAACGCGCCATGACCTCACAGTCATGAGAGACAACAATCAGCGTTGCTCTATGTTCGGTGGCGTACTCCTCAAGTGCGTCCAAGACGCGAGTCGCGTTGTCGGCATCCAGATTGGCCGTCGGCTCGTCTGTAAGCAGTATGTCGGGATTGGCGATGATGGCCCTGCAGACCGCGACCCGCTGACGTTCGCCTTGCGAGAGCTGGTCTGGCCGTCTGGAAAGTATTTCCCCGAGACCGACTCTTTCCGCGAGTTGATGAGCACGTGAACGAACGGACGGTGCCAATTGTAGCGCACGACTAATGCGATAAGGCAATAGGAGGAAAATCGGAAGAAAGCCTGTTTGTGACGGGCTGCACTGGTTGACTAGTGGTAAGTCTGGGGGGTCTATCTAGCCGTTTTTCCAATGCGTCTATAATTGGTCTAGCGGTAGTGGCCGTTCACGAAATGCCAGCTCCAGCGACTTTCAATTTATTCATCCTCAGAGTGAGTCCCGTGGGCCTCTTGTCACAGTAGTGGGCTGCTCCGGTTCCCGAAGACTCCCCATCCTTACATCCACTGCTGATCTTTAGTGGTTTCTGCGACAGGAGTATATACGCCAAGTTGTTCATCGCATGCAGTGTGCTCGGATGTTCGGGGCCCAAGATACGACGCTTCAACTTCAACGTTTCCTGATTCAGCTTGCGGGCTTCCTAGAACTTTTTCTGAGCTCTGAGCACTGTCGCCAGGTTGTCCTCGCAGGGCTGAATACGGAATCCTTGCTCACCGGGGTTGCACATGTCCCAGGCATAAACCTGTCTGGCTTAGTTTTCATCCACTCAACCGCTTTTAGAACAGTCAAAAAACGACTCTTTGATGATCGCCAAAGCAAAAAGTCATGCATTAAGCGAATCGCCCAAACCGTGGTCATCAAACGTCTCATTTAGGTTTTTGGGACACGCATTCCCGGATTTGGCCGTTTTGGTAATTGCTGTCCCTAATAAACGAATGTTTGTTGATTAATTGATTGAGGAAAGATGCCAGCGCGATCCAGCCGAAACCGTCGCTGCTCACATCGAGCTGCGTTTGCCCTTTCTACTTCATAATCATGCTCACCTGGGATAATCATTCAGGTCCTCGGCCAGTATTGGATTTCTTCTCAATCACATCGCTGCCGCTGTCGGCATTTTGTTCGCAACAGCGTTGAAAAGTGCGAGGATGCGTGTCATAGTATCTGTTTCCCTAGTTTCAGGAGTGATGAGATGCCCGAATTGGTGCTGTACTATTTTCCATCGTGTCCATACTGCCGTTTGGTATTAGATTGCTTAGACCGCTCGGGCCTCGAGATTTCGATGCGGGATATTCAGTCCGAGCCTGGTGCCCGAGATGAACTGTTGGAAATTGGCGGTAAAGGCCAGGTGCCGTGCCTGATCATTGATGGAAAGCCACTTTATGAATCAGGTGAAGTTGTTCGTTGGTTGGAGGCACACGCTGGATGAGTGATCTGACGAAACAAGTCGAAGAGACTATTTTGCGCGCAGTGCCCAATGCCCAGGTAATCGTGCGTGATCCAATGAATGACGGTGTACATTTTGAGGCGACGGTAATCAGCGAATCTTTTGTGGGAATGCCACTTGTTAAGCAACACCAGCAGGTGATGCTGTCACTGAAGGATGCGTTTGCAGGTGATCTTCATGCGCTGGCACTGAAGACCTACACACCCGAAAAATGGGCCAAGACTCAAGGCTAGCTTGCGTTCACAACCTGATTTTCTTACTAAACTGATTATTTATCAAAGACCAAACGGAGATTCCGCCATGACGATCACCGAACGCATTCAAAACGACATCGACTCCAATCGCATTGTGCTTTACATGAAAGGAATCCCAGAAGCTCCCATGTGTGGATTTTCGAAGACGGTTGTGGACATTCTCAAACATCTCGGCATTGAGTTTGCCAGCGTCAACGTCTTGGAAGATATGGAAATTCGAGAGGGTATCAAGGAGTTTTCTGATTGGCCTACCATTCCGCAGCTGTATGTGGATGGTAAATTTATCGGTGGCTGTGATATTGTTGTAGAGATGTTCCAGTCTGATGAGTTGCAGCCGTTGCTTTTGAGTAAAGACGCCTGATTTTTTCAATATTTTGACGCGCACGCAAAGCGAAGTACGCGCGCGAGTCGCGTCTAAAGACAAACTTTCGTTTTGTAGACATCCAGATAACACCACAAAACATAGTGCTATGCGGCCGTCCGTCTAAAGCTTGTTCTATCGCTAACGTGAATTGTGACGTGGTTCAAACTCTAACAGGATGCCGCAAAGAATTACCCGAACGCGTGCGCGAACCCTAACCGTTGATGGTTCATTTGTGTTCGAACGTCAACAGTTGTGAATGGCATCACGGAAAATTGGAAACGTCGACATTGGCAGCACTTCGTCCATCATACCTCATCAAGACAGCAGCCGAACGTGCTTCGCGTGCCGGTTGCGTTTCCAGTAGCGATTGGGGATGATCGCATGCGGACGTTCCTCAACACTTGATTCAACTTAAACGCCAGAAGAACACCCTGACGAGAATATAGGACTACTGGATTTTGGGGAAGTCAGACGACCACGTTACACCGAGATGGTCTGTGATTCGCGATGTTCTGCACTGGTGGATTAGGCGAGGATACTGAAGGACGGACTGAAAATGAGCGAAACAATGCAACACTCCGCTGGCGATAACACAGATACCATTCCTGTCGAGAACAAAGGCCAACTCGTGGAATATCTCGCGACGGGCTGCAAGCCTCCGGGTGAGTTCCTGCTGGGGGCCGAGCAGGAGCAGTTTGTTTACCGCGCGAACGACTTCCACCCCGCAGACTACGACGGCCCGGAACCGGGAATCCGCTCACTGCTTGAAGGAATGACCCGCTTCGGCTGGGAACCCATTCACGAAAACGGTTTGCCGATTGCACTGCGCCGCGGAGGTCGTTCGGTCACGCTGGAGCCAGGTGGCCAGCTGGAATTGTCAGGGGCTCCACTCGGTAGCGTGCATGACACGGTGGAAGAAAATCGCGACTATCACCGGCAACTCAGCACACTATCAAGCGAGCTAGACTTGCGTTTTCTAGCATTAGGTCGTCAACCCAAGTGGTCGCGAGATGAATTACCCTGGATGCCGAAACAACGCTATCACATTATGCGCGCCTACATGCCACAACGAGGTTCACTGGGGCTGGATATGATGCAGAGCACTTCTGCAATGCAGGTCAACCTGGATTTTTCCAGCGAAGCAGACATGGTGAAGAAATTCCGAGTGGCACTGGCGATTCAGCCTCTGGTCACTGCACTCTTTGCCAACTCCCCCTTTGCCGGTGGAAAACCCGGCGGCTACCTCAGTTGCCGCAGCCACATTTGGAGCGACTCCGATAATGATCGCTGTGGCAGACTTCCATTCGTGTTCGAGGAGGGTATGGGATTCGAACGTTACACGGATTACGTTCTCGATGTACCGATGTACTTTGTCATCCGAGATGGCGCGTACATTGACGCCAGTGGCATGTCCTTTCGTGATTTTTTGGCTGGTCAACTACCGGTTCTCCCCGGTCAGCGCCCGATTCTTAGTGATTGGGAGAATCACCTTTCGACCGTCTTCCCGCACGTGCGTTTGAAGAGATATTTGGAAGTGCGTGGGGCAGATGCCGGTGATTTCTCAGCACGCGTCCCGGCGTTAACAGCATTGTGGGCAGGCCTGCTATATGATACGTCGTCACTAGACGCCGCGTGGGAACTTGCTGGTACGTGGACGCCCGAAGAGCACCATTCGCTGGACATCGGCGTTACCAGGCAAGGTTTCAACACACCATTTCGCAGTGGTACCGTCCGAGAGTTGTGCCTGTGGATACTTGAGCTGTCTCGGCAGGGCTTACAACGACGAGATCTTATGAACTACCAAGGCCAGGATGAAAGCTGCTACCTCGCGCCTCTCCAGAAAGTCGCCCAGACCGGGCGGACTTTTGCTGAACAACTTTTGCAGCGTTACGAAAACGAGTGGCACCGTGATATCGAAATCACTATCCGTGCCATGTGTGAGGAGAATTTGTCTTGAGCATCCGAAAACTGGCGGTGATCATGGATCCCATCGAGTCCATCAAACCGCATAAGGACAGCAGCCTGGCAATGCTGTTGGAATCGCAAAACCGAGGATGTCAGATTTACTACGGACAGTTGGACGATATTTGGCTGCGTGACGGCGAGGCCTTTGGGCGTCTGACCAAACTGCAGGTTGCGGACGAAGAGGAGAATTGGTTCGAACTCGGCGACGTGGCGGTGACCGCCCTGGGCGACATGGATGTCATTCTGATGCGCAAGGATCCACCTTTTGATATGGAATATATCGTGGCTACCTACGTCTTGGAGCGTGCTGAAGACCAGGGCGCCGTGGTGGTCAATCGCCCGCAAGGCTTGAGAGACGCCAATGAGAAAGCGTTCATGGCCTGGTTTCCGAATTGCGCCCCTCCGACATTGATTACACGTTCGCTGGAAGAAATGCGATCGTTTATGAATGAGCACGGTAAGGTGGTAGTCAAGCCGCTCGACGTGATGGGCGGTCGATCCGTGTTTGTCACTGACGCCAACGACGGCAACCACAATGTAATTCTTGAAACGATCACCCATTGGGGCACACGCTACGTGATGGTGCAGAAGTATCTAGCTGAGATCGCTAGTTCGGGCGACAGGCGAATCATCTTAATCGATGGTCAACCGATTCCACGGGCGCTGGCGCGAATACCCTCTCCTGGCGATCATCGTGGAAATATGGACGTTGGTGCCCGAACAGAAATCCAGCCGCTCACGGACCGCGAGACGTGGATTTGCCAGCAAATTGGCCCGGTGTTGCGCGAAAAGGGTCTATTGTTTACCGGCATCGATGTGATCGGCGGCTTCATGACCGAACTGAATGTTACCAGCCCTACCGGTATCCGCGAGTTAGAGCGTGCAGCTGATGTTCAGATCGCCAAGCAAATGTTCGATGCCATCGAGTCCAAGCTCGAGTAAGATGCGTGCAACCTGGTGCCAACACTACCGTGGCTAAAAAACGGAAAACAAATATCATTGGCCTCATGGCAAACTCATCCTCTACGCTCGAAATTCGAAACCTCTGCAAAACGTACAGGGATGGCACCGAAGCCCTGCGCGGAATTGACTTGGATGTTGAAGAGGGCGAGTTTTTTGGCTTTCTGGGGCCCAACGGCGCGGGCAAATCAACCATGATTGGGATTATCACGTCATTGGTCAATAAGAGTGCTGGAACGGTCCAGTGCTTTGGAATTGACCTCGATCGCGATCCGGCCGGCGTCAAGCGGCAGATTGGGCTGGTGCCTCAGGAGTTTAACTTCAACCAGTTTGAACACCCCCTCCAAATCGTCATGCAACAGGCAGGCTACTATGGTATCCCGCGTGCGCAGGCCCGCCAGCAAACCGAGAAGTATCTTCGCGAAATGGGATTGTGGGAGAAACGATTTACCAATTCGCGGATGCTTTCCGGCGGAATGAAGCGACGCTTGATGATTGCCCGCGCCTTGGTTCACGAACCAAAGTTGTTGATCCTCGATGAACCAACGGCCGGTGTCGATATTGAGTTGCGACGTGCGACCTGGGCACTCCTGGGGGAGATCAATGGCCAGGGTACGACTGTCATTCTCACGACCCATTACCTTGAGGAGGCCGAGGAACTTTGTCGTCGAATTGCGATCATCGATCACGGTCAGATCGTCGAAAATACGGACAAGAAATCACTCTTGGCAAAACTACACGTCGAAACGTTTGTGTTTGATTTGCAAAATTCGGCCCCTGATGATCTAAGACTCGACGGCTATCATCATCGGCTCACCGATGCCACCACACTGGAAGTTGACATCTCCAGGGAAAGCTCACTCAACGATGTGTTTTCGCTCCTTTCTAGCCAGAATGTTCAAGTGGGCTCGATGCGAAACAAGGCGAATCGCCTGGAAGAACTGTTTGTTAACCTGGTCGAAGCCAACGAGCACTTGAGAAACGGGTCATGAAAGCTGCCAGCGAAAAAAGTGTGAATCAAAACTCTCGTCTGCTAGCCAATCTGATTGGTTTGCAGACGATTGTGATCAAGGAAGTCACACGATTGCTCAGGATCTGGCCACAAACCATCGTGCCGCCCGTGGTAACTACGACGTTGTACTACATAATATTCGGAAAAGTGATAGGGGCTCGTGTCGGCGAAATGGGTGGAGTTTCCTACATGGAATTCATCGTTCCCGGTCTGGTCATGATGAGTGTCATCAATAACTCATATTCCAACGTTGTATCTTCATTTTTCTCATCGAAGTTCCAGCGGAACGTGGAAGAGTTGCTGATTTCCCCCTTGCACAATAGCGTCATCCTGTTGGGATTTATGACGGGGGGAATTGTTCGCGCGATGATGATCGGTGGCATTGTCCTGTTAGTGAGTATGTTTTTCGTCGAAACACTGTCCATCTACAGTATTTCCGTCACTTTCACAGTTGCACTGCTCACCGCTTCGTTGTTTTCCATTGGCGGGTTTATTAACGCATTGCTGGCCCGGAAGTTTGATGATGTCGCGATCATCCCAACTTTTGTGTTGACGCCACTGATTTATCTTGGCGGTGTTTTTTATTCGATTGCCCTGCTTCCGCAACCGTGGCAGACGATTTCTCGCTTCAACCCGATTGTTTACATGGTCAGCGCCTTTCGATATGGCATTCTCAAAGATCAATTGAGTCCCGCTATGATTGACACCGACATTGGCGTTGCATTTGGAATCATTGTCGTCTTCATCATCGCGTTATTTTCATTGGCATTGTGGATGCTGCATCGTGGTATCGGACTTCGTGCCTAACTCTGTCTCAAAGCCTACTTTCAAGCGTCACTCGTCGCTGGAGATCAAGTCAAACAACCATGATTGTCGAACAGATCTGGACGGCCAATCCGGCTCGTAACTTCAACTACCTGATCGCCTGCGGTGAAACCGGAGAGGCAATGGCAGTTGACCCAGTTGACCACATTCGTTGTCTGGCCACAGCCGAAAAACGCGGATGGCAAATTACCCAAATCGTCAACACTCACGAGCATGGCGATCACGTGGCCGGTAACGCGGCTATGCTCGTAGCGACGGGAGCCAAGTTGCTGGCACACGAAAACGCCGGCCCAAAAATTAAGAGCATCGACCGGGGACTCAAGGAAGGCGACATGGTTAACGTTGGCACCAGCGTCCAACTGATCGTCTTGGATACGCCGGGCCACACGATGTGCCACATCGCGTTATTGTCCACAGCCCAGCCACCGACCCTGTTGAGTGGTGACGTGCTGTTCAACGCCGGTATTGGCAACTGTCACAACGGTGGCGACCCGCAAGTGTTGTTTCACACCATCGAGACAAAGATTCAGAACCTGACCGACGATACCCGCGTGTACCCGGGGCATGAATACTTGTTGCACAATCTGGCCTTTAGCCTTGACCGTGAACCCAACAACCCGCAAGTCATAAAAATGTTAGGTGAATTGGGCGAGTTATATGATCCTCATGAGCCACTGGTCACCACAATCGGACTGGAACGTGAAATCAATCCATTTTTGCGGCTTGGAAACAAAACGCTGGTCGAACGACTGCGTGAGTCATTTCCGAACATGTCGGATACACGCAAGGAGGTTTTCTTGAGACTGCGTCAACTTCGCGATCGTTGGTGAAGACTAAAAAGACGACCCTGGCCCCTTGAGAAACTCAATCTCTTCAAACCAAAAGTTCAACACTTCTTTCCAAGGCATTGGTTCTCCTATGTAATTTACGCGTTGGAACGGCAAAGCTTATACGTTGATGTCGCCGACAACGTCTCCCATCAATTTTCCTATCAGGTATTCTCAGCCGATGTAGACTTGTCGGACAATAAAGTCGATGTTACGCGGCAACGCGAGTGTACCGATGATATAGCCCGCCGACCAGCGGCAATGCAATTACATTCGCTAGATCGAGAAGTTCTACCTCGCGCGGCAGAGGCGCATTGCCGTCAAGTGGCATGTGCGCACGCGAGTGGTTGTATTAGCCAAAGTAGTCGCACAGGACGCGTTTCAGGTGGCGTTCGTTCAGCACGATGACATAGTCCAAACACTCTCGACGGACCGAGCCGATGAGTCGTTCTACGAACGGATTCTGCCAGGGTGAGCGATAAGTGGTATTGACTTCTTCGATACCCAGGCTGGCAATGCGATTTAGAAACGCTTGGCCGTAGATAGAATCGTTGTCTCGTAGCAAGTACTTCGACGCATTGTCATAGCGATTGTGACATCGAACAACTTCGCGAGCAAGGCTGGCAGTACCTGATGACTTGATAAGTACCCTGGTATTTTCAGCCGACCAGCTAGGGTCGACGGTGATATCGATCAACCCGCTGTTCTATTATGTAGCCTCCGGTCCCGGAGGGGAGATCGTTCCCTTACTTGCATCGTCCGTTGAAGGGTCCATAGATGTCATTGTCGTCCCCGAACTCCTCCCCGGCGACTTCGACGACATTGGCAATGTTCCGGAGACGATCTGGACCTGTGGATAGAAAACTATGGTAACGGCAATGCGTCAGGGGCTGACTTTCTGGTTTGGAAGAGGTCGTTCAGGAACACCCTGCCTCCTACTCTAAACCACCTGACTGTCGTACCAGAGCCATCTACATCACTACTCTCAGCAATTGGCCTGTTGGGTTTGGGTTGTCGCAGGCGTAAACAGTCGTAATTTATCACAAGCTCTACAAGCCACAGAGAACCATCTGGTGGCTTTTTCTATGGCTGTATGCATAATGCCCCAGAGTCCGCCAATTTGAGAAATTTCTAAGATCTTCTCATTCCGTGTCCGGTTTTGGGAGCGGTTCCTGATGTTGTCTGTAGGAGCGGTTCGTAAGTCGCCAAAAACCTACTATCTCACACATATCTGGAAGATAAACCGATGTCAGCAAAACGGTTCAACGGAATACAGAAACTGGAATCACGTGACCTGATGGCTGCCGACCTGGGAGTCGATGTGGTGGTTTTGAGTGAACCATCCATCTGCGTGTTGGAAGAAACTTATGTAGTGGCTCCGATGGTACCAATGCAAGATGCTGCGGGAGATTTTTTACCGAGAAGGCTGATCCAGTGGAAATGTTTCCCGGTAATACGGTGATGACCGGACGTGATGCTTTTACACCTGCTACTCCTATTCCCACTCCTGTTCCCATCCCCTATCCTATGCCATCCGGCGATGCACCGGCCTCTGGACCTGATCAGATGTTTGCGGCTGACTCCCTAGATGAAATGTTCGCCGTAGATTCAATCAGAGCTGAATCGCTGAATAACAAGTACCCAGAAAATATGCCAAGCGACACTTCCGACACTGACGAGGCGTTTGCCGAATACGGAGTGTATTCTCAGGACGATGGAGCCAGCACCGCAGACGGGGCTACGTATCTACCGGTGCCATGCACCATGACAATTGGGAGGAAAACGCATGACCTTTTCCGGTGGTGATACAGCCGAAAGCTGATGTCGTTTGGCGGCCCATAAGTACTCCATCCTGAGTGCGACATGATCATCTCGTATATATGCCGGGCAATCAATGGTTCCGCTTGAAAATCCCAAGCAACCGTTGAACCAACCCTCGCAGTGCCACTTGAGACTCTTCCCAATTGCCATCTGCCGTGCGAACCCATTTATTGGAGTCGCCTTCTACCTACATTTCAGTCCCAACCGCATGGTCAATAAATTCAAGAAGATCTGGCGCAAACCAATAAGCCTCATCACGATCCTCTATGAATACGTTGAAGGCGAAATCATCCTTATCTTCGCCGATGACTTCTATGCCCATAACGGAGGGCGTTGTTTCGCCGCGAACTTCACCTTTCAGTCCAGCCAGACCCAATCCCTCGGTTTCGGGTGTGCACAAGATGCGGACATTATCGCCAAAACTTATCGGAGTGGAGCAGGTCATCATCGATAACTCGGATCGGCAAAGGGTACGAATGCACAACGCCGCTTGTAGCGTCAATGGGAACTTGTAAACTTGATGTATGGTACAGCATGTGAGTTCTGGCCTCATGCTGATAAATTATGTCGATTAAGGAGAGCATACCATGATTCGATGCATACCTAAGGGCATTTGTTCATGGAACTTCTCCCTTGGCGGCGATGACCATCATGCGACTTTAGAGTTCAACTGGGGAAGCGAACAGGGGAACATTACCGTAGACGAAATACCATTCAAGGTCCGGAAACACGGCATGCTCAGTGGACATTGGTCGCTCGATCGAAGAGAAGAGCAGGTAGTCTCAGGGAAGAAAACTACTGCATTCACTTGGACTTTCGAGATTCAGGACAGCGTTGATAATCTCGTTCTCCTTGCCGAGTCTACATTCACTCGTAGTTTTCGTGTCGAGCGTTCCGGTGACGTGATCGCAAAGATTTATCCAGATCACTCTTTCACACGTCGCGCCACCATTGATAACCTTGCTCAGGATCTTAACTTTACGACTTTGGCCTTTTCATTCTGGCTTGTAGTTCTTACATGGCGTCGTGCACAGAATAACTCATGAGCCAGTTCCGGTGGATTTGCTCTGACAGTGACCACCATATTTCGTAATCTGTCTTGTGCAGAAAAGGATGTTGATTTTTAACTCTCAGGATCCGGAGCATGGCCAGCGCGGTGCAGATTTCGCAGCAGAACTTCGAGGCAGTTTATTGTCTCCTACTGGGATCTAAAAACCCTCGTCTTCAGGCGATCACTTCAGTAGAACTAGGCTACGGAAGCGTACTTCGATACCGTGCAAAGCGGGCATAATAGCCGCGCAGCGGCGACATCGTTTAGCCGTGGGCGAGAGCCCACGGAATAGATACATGACAGATATTTTAGCCGCGCAGCGGCGACAGCAGCCGTTTTTAACGAAACCAATTTTCCGCTTGGGCCACTCGCTGTCGCCCTTTCAGGGCTAGGGAATAATCTGAAAACGCCACCGTGGGCTCACGCCCCACGGCTAGATGCTTTCGCCACTTCGTGGCGATTGCGGTAAGTAAGCCACAACCAGAAAGTCGGGCTTTAGCCGACTGTCGGCGAACCCTCCGCCTTCAGGCGGTGGTCTTCAGTTCCAAAGGATGGGCTCAAGTCACGGAACTGGATAAGAGCGATCCCTGGCGCCTGCGATACGGTGAGATTCTGGGTGTACCTTGAAACCAAGTGGATCGTGATGCCTGGCGATATGCTGTCATGGATCCTATCGCCACGCGCCTGGCATTCATAGAACTCCGGCGCAGAGCCAGAAAACTTGTCCGGCAATACAGGATTAGCAAGGAGACAGTGCGCCAGTACGGCCCTCTCTCTATCCGAATCCAGGTCAAAGCGGCATCGCACTCCATGCAACGGAGTTGCGAGGTATTCGCATTGACCAGGATAAGCGCATCGATGCAGAAGACAGCCTCAGGGCGCAATTAGATGGATTGGTATATGAGCTGGACAATTCCCCAAGTTTCAAGGGGATCTTCAGGAAAGACAAAGAAGACCAGATGATGCTGACCCCTGGTGGCAAGCCGCGGATGTTTGACAAGCGACTGCGGGAGGTTCTGGGGCAGGTCGCTGAAGAGTATGCTGATTCGGCCCCCTTCATTGCCAGTTGGTTGCGGATGGAGGAGACGGCCAAATTGTTGCAGTTTTTTCGCAAGTTGCAGAAGAAAAGAGTTCATCCACGCTATTGTGTGGTTGTCCGTACCGGCAGGACCAGCTGTAGCTCACCCAATATCCAGCTAATGCCGAAGGCTGGTACATTTCGGGAAATGTTCGTGCCCAGGCAGGGCCATGCCTTCTTGATTATTGACTACAACGCACTGGAACTGAGGACACTTGCCAAAGTCTGTTTGGACAGTTTTGGCTACAGTGTCCTGGGTGAAACGATCCAGGCTGGGAGAGATCCGTATTGTTACACAGCAAGTTTGTTATCGGGTCTTGGATATGAACAATTTATGGAGTTGAAAGACACAGATCTAGCTAAATTCAAACAGAATAGACAAGCAGCCAAGGCGGTAAATTTCGGTGTTCCGGGAGGGCTGAGTTCCGACACGCTACGAGACTATGCTCGCACAAATTATCAGATAGATATGTCACCCGAAGATGCCAATGAGTTTCGGTAACGATTTTTGGATGAGATCTATCTGGAAATTGGGCAGTATATGTCCAGCGACTTGACTCGTATTCTGGCCCGAAACATGCACTGCACGAGCCACGATGTAGTCTCAGAATTCCAGTCGGAGATCTTCTTGAATGCGGCAAATCGAATTGTGCAGGGAGTACCAAAGAAAAATGGTGATCCCTACGATTCGGTTTTTGTAGAAAGGGTATGGAAGTCAATGCAGCGGATCAATCGCAATGAAAGCCTGGCCTACAGTCTCGCCAACCACGAAGCAGGTCCTGAGTTGGAAAGGAAGCTGTTCTATGGCCTCGCGACCACACTCACAGGCAGGATACGCGGTCGTACTACTTACACGCAGTGACATAACAATGCATTCCAGGGTCTGGCTGCGGATGGGGCCAAGTTGGCAGTTTGGAATCTCTATCGCGCAGGCTATCGTGTCGTAGCGCACATCCACGACGAATTCGTAGTGGAGCTGCCTGAAGATGTAGATCTGAATATGGCAGCTCAGCGAGTAGACAAGATCTGTTGCGATTCCATGCAACAACTTACGGGGACGGTTCCCATTGAATGTGAGTACGCGGTGGCCAGTTGCTGGTCAAAGAGGGCCGAATTGCTGTATGACGACACGGGAAAGATCCGTGTATGGAGTCCAGATGGGTAAGGTAGGCCATGGGAAGACTTCACCAATAGGCTTGGTCGCTGCTGGCATGGTCAATAAAAATCAAGGCAAGTGTATTGAGCATGTCAGCCTCATAGCATAGCAGCATTCTATACAAAGCTTTACTAGGAAGAGTATTTGTGCCCAAGTGTGAGGTGACTCGAAAAGCGGGTGCCTGAAAAGCATGGTTGACTATATTCACACTCACCAACTGCCCGTTATTAGCTACAGGCACGGGCTCGCGAGGCATTCCACCATAGGGGTGAATCCTTGGTCCCCTTAAAACGGTATTTACCGGTTTGAGAAATCGCCATCTCAAGAAATGCCGCTATTTAAAGCAACTTTTTGCTACGTAATGCAATGACTTGCAATGGGTGTGTCTGTTGCTAGAATGCTTGTGTTCGTAGAGTTTTACAGGCCAATTCAGTGGTTTTATTAGCTGTCTTCGAACCAGGCGGTCGGGGGTTCGAATCTCTCCGGGCAATTGGGTTTACTAGCCCGGACGAACTGGGACGAATGGGGCGATAGCGTTTTGAGGGATGGATAACCGAATTGTGCCCCATTCCTCCAAGATTCTCTCCGGGCAATTGGGTTTACTAACCCGGACGAAATTATGGCTCTAACGTTGCAATCGTTGGATTTGCCTCATCATCATTCTCTAATCGTGAGCACTTTGTGAAATGTAATGATGATGAACTTGTTTCGTTTCAGTATTTGCTTTTCTTTCGGTTTCTTGGCAACTACTGCCGCAGCGCAACTTAAGCAGGCTCCTGCAACGCATGATGCAATTGCCAAGACTGATAGGCACCCGAACATCATCTTGATTATGGCCGACGATCTCGGTTACGGCGATCTGGGATGTTACGGGCAAAAAGAAATTCAAACACCTAATCTTGACCAACTCTCTGCCGAGGGCCTGCGGTTCACTCAAGCATACGCGGGTGCCTGTGTATGCACACCATCGCGTAGTTGTCTTATGACAGGCCAGCATGGCGGCCACACGCCGGCACGCGACAACATTCCACATTACCACACGTACCTGCATGACGAGGATGTGACCGTTGCCGAAGTGTTGCAGAAAACCGGTTATCGTTGCGGTGGTATTGGCAAGTGGTCACTTGGAGACGCGGGCACGATTGGCCGCGCTACCAAACAGGGATTTGACACCTGGTTTGGTTATCTCAATCAAGATCATGCGCATCACTACTACCCGGAATATCTCGACGATGACGAGGTGCGTCTCCACCTGGAAGGCAACAGCAAGACGCACCAACACTATAGCCATGACTTGATGACGGAACGGGCCCTACAATTTATCCGCGAATCACAGGACACTCCTTTCTTCCTGTATGCGGCCTATACCGTACCGCACTTTGGCGACGCTGCCGAAGATCTTACCCGATTGCCAACACCATCGGATGCGCCTTACTCGGACAAGAATTGGAGTCAGAAAGCAAAGAACTACGCGGCGATGATTACCCGACTGGACAGCGACGTAGGACGCATGGTTCGACTTATCGAACAGCTCGATTTGACCCAGCAAACACTGATCCTGTTCACAAGCGATCATGGACCTTGGAGTGGCATGCCTGTTTTGTTCAATTCCTCCGGCCCACTACGAGGGCACAAACGGCAACTGTATGAAGGCGGAATACGTGTACCTTTCATTGCTCGCTGGCCAGGTCGAGTGCCCGTGGGAATGACTAGCGATGAGGTCGTTGTCTTTTGGGACCTTTTGCCCACGTTTGCAGAGCTGGCAGGAGTAACACCTCATGAGGAAATCGACGGCATTTCCGTCCTCGACGCTCTGTTGGGCAAGGAGTTAAAAAATCCGCATGATTATCTTTACTGGGACTATGGCCACAACCGCAAGGAGTACCACCAAGCGGTGCGTATGGGCGATTGGAAAGGTATCCGTCATGGCCAAGTTGGGACGATTGAATTGTACAACTTAACTACTGACCTCGGAGAAACAAACGACGTTGCCACTAAGCATCCAGCGATCGTGAAGCAAATTGAACGACTCATGCAGAGTGCCGTAACTCCCAGCGACCGCTACGAAGTTGGCAAACAGTACCAAGGAGGCCCCATCTGGAAAGCCCCGTTTGGTAAACCATCAAGGTAAGTGGTAGGCTGGGCACTGGGTAGACTGGCGGCCAATTGTTGCTAAAACATTAAATACTATGACCAACCAGACACTTATCGATGCATTCCTTGCTGGGAAATCTTTTGCTGTCGTGGGCGCTTCGCAAGATCGTGACAAGTATGGAAACAAGGTACTGAGAGTCTACCAGCAAAATGGGCGCACCGTGTTCCCTATCAACCCAAATGTGGACGAGGTGGAAGGCCTCCCATGCTATCCAAATCTTGAATCACTGCCACAGCCAGTCCATGGCATTTCCATTATCACACCTCCTAAAATTACCGAGTCCATTGTGGAGCAGGCAGGCAAGCTCAAGATCGGCCACCTATGGATGCAACCTGGCGCTGAAAGTGAAACGGCAATCCAACGAGCAGATGAACTTGGTATCAATCTGATTGCCGCTGGCCCCTGTGTGCTAGTGGTCATGGGGTTTCGAGAGTCATAACAAAGAACAAGATATGATCATCCATGGAAAAACCAGGCTATTGAGCTTGCTGCGTCCCTACTTTGGCACAGTCATCTTGGTTGTGTTGATTGTTATTGGTGTTGAAACACTGAACAACTACGTTGATCTGAAACGGCCTGTTTTTTCGATGGCTGCACTGGGTCTGTTGACCACCGCCCTGTCAATCTTTCTGGTTTTTCGCGTGAACGAAGCCTACTCGCGGTGGTGGGAAGCGCGTATTCTCTGGGGCGGTATCGTCAATGCCAGCCGTAGTTTTGCCCGGCAAGCCACGACTCTGCTCACTTTATCCGCGAGTTCATCGGACAGCAAACTAGCCGTGGACAATCATACCTCTGCAGCAGCAAAAGTGTGGCATCAAGAGATCGTCTATCGTCATATGGCCTACATCAACGCTCTGCGCATGAGTCTGCGGCGTGAAGAAGACTGGCAATGCCTGTCCCCATGGCTTGAGCCGGATGAGTTACTCACATTGAAGGAAAGTGTCAACAAGCCGACCCAATTGTTGCAGACTCAGGGACGACGTTTGGCCGACGCGCGCCGCGATGGCTTGCTCGATTCATTCGGTCACCTGATGCTTGATAAGTCGCTGACCGAGCTGTGTAGCATGCAGGGAGGCTGCGAACGCATCAAGAACACCGTATTCCCCGATCGGGTCGCTTATTTCACCCACATAGTAGCCTGGCTTCTGGCGGTGTTGATTCCGATTTGTCTTATCGATGGGGTTTTCAAGTTCGACCATATCGAGTTTTTAGTCGTACCTGTGGTGATGTTGGTTTTTATCATCACCGAACGGTTGGGTGCTGAACTGAAGAACCCGTTTGAGGGTTTTGCCAACGACACCCCCATGACTTCGCTGTGCCGTGTCATCGAAATCGATCTACGCCAACAACTGGGCGAAACGCAATTGCCAGCCCCCATCGAACCGGTGAATGGAATACTGATGTGACCGCTGAATTGCACTTATCGTGGGAAACTTGTTTTTGGTCTACGGCTGAAGGATATCTGTACTCAAGCGAAAGTTTACCTAAAACGAGTAAATTGTATGCAGCATGTGCTAGCCCGGATTACGTTTCGAATTTTCTTCATTCACGATCACGAAATCTTCCAAAAATACTGCTGGAACCTGGCGTGGCTTGAGCGTTTTGAAATCAACATAGGCCCATTTCGTTTCCGCCCGGACCAGTGTTTGGCTATCATCCATTCGCACGAAATCGTAGCGCCGCCATGACACGACCTTACGTATTTTGGAAACCCAAGTACGAATGGCGATTTGATTGCCCAGAAACGCAGGGGCAAGATAATCAATCGAATGCGACTTCACCACCCAGCCTGCATTCTCTTGATGGTAACGTTCCGCAGGCCAGCCATTGGCTGTTGAATGAGCCATTGCCGCCTCCTGCATCCAACCCACATAGGCCGCATTGTTGGCATGATTTAAATCATCAATCACACCGTCTGTCACCAGGACCGTATGTTCAAAGATAGCGGGCATGTGGAAGGTGTTTCACTCGGATGCCGAAACTCGAAAAATCCGATAACCGTCGTGCCGACGGCCATGCATGTCAAGTGTGCGAATACGCAAGCAATGGGCACCGACAGTCAAATCGGCAGGCAAGTGTCCACGCCAAATGTGGGACGACTTATTGGGCTTCGTTATTTCGCGCAATACCGTGTTGGGATCGCTGCCCGCGGCAGCCAACTTTTGACGAATTAGTATTTCTCGCTGTCGGACACGCTGAAACAGCGGGTCCTCGACCAATACACGCTCCAAGGTATTCCAATGGGGCGAATCGTCCAGGGCCATTTCCACCGTCGAGCGCTGCGAACCATTGAAAACATTGACTAGGACATCGGTTGTTTCCAGTTGATTGGCGGACACTTTCTCGGGTGTCATGATGCTCATTTGATAATCTTTAGAGCGGCCGGCTGCTCGGAAATCAAGCTGGTACTGGTGGCCATCAAATGAAATCACCGAGTAGCCATTGGGGGCCCCGTCCGCCATCAACGTATGGGGGATTTCTCGTTCGTCTGGCATCCCAGACCACCAGCTACCACTGACCGTCACATTGATAACATGGTGGTGTGGCCGTGGGCCGCGCCAGCCATCGGTATGGTCAATAAAAACATGTTCATGAAAATGTCTATGAGCGGAAATAGACATGCAAAATGGCCGTTTTTCAATCAGACGGTAAAGTTGCTGTCGATCTTGGATTTCCGTCAGTGGGATGTGCATCATCAGTACCACCAACTGGTCCTTGGGTATCAATTCCAGGTCTCGGGTAATAAAAGCTAACTGCTCGGGACCCAACCCCCCCTGGTAATGGCCTTTTCCACCATCCTCGACCAGCCACTCCACGTCGTCCAAAACCAAAAAGTGGACGGGGCCATAGTCAAAGGAGTAATAGGCGGGTCCAAAATGACGTTCAAACGTTTCATCGCTATGACGATCGTGCTTTGCATCGAGGTTGATGTCGTGGTTGCCAATTACGTTGTACCAAGGAATTCCCAGCACGGCGATTGCTTGTGCCTGCGGCACAAAAACATCCAGGTTATCGAAAGCAATATCTCCAAGCGTGACTCCCAACGAAGCGTCGGTACCGATAAGCCCTTCGATCACATCATGCGCCATGTAATCGACTTCTTGCTGATTGCGTGGCTGAGGATCACCAAAGAGCAACGCCTTGAATTCGTCGGGCTCCTGCTGTGGAATGAGTGGAAAATCTACTGACTTAGGAAGCGGGCCGGTTGGAGCGACTCCCGGGTAATGTTGCTTTGGCGAACCGGCCGGCTTGTGGATGTAATAGAACTGGGGCAACATGTTGGCGTCGATCTTCGTACTCCAACCTTGCGGCTTGATGACGAAGAGAATGGTATCGTCCGTAATGGACAATTGATACACACCTTGCTGGTCGGTTCGTACAATTTCTCGTCCGTTAGAAACCCGTACACCGGCCAAGCGGGGTTCCCCAGCTTCGCGAATACCATTTTCATTGATGTCATGAAAGACTACTCCTGTAGCCCTACGACTCTGGGATGATGTTGAATCGTCACGAACGGATGCGGTGGAGGACTTAGGGGAGTTCGCATTTTCACCAGCCGCGGCGGGTACTACGGCCTCTCCTGCTAACAACAAGGGCACCACGAGATGCCGTAGACAATTCAAAGTTTTCATCACAAGTGGACCTTTATTCGTTTGCTCTCGGATCGCCAATCATACGCAAATATTCTGCAAGTTGTGATTGCATGTCCAATAGATCTTGCCATTGAGAAAGTGATATTTCCACTTGTTTCTGTTCATCGTCGACAATGGCTGAATGAACCAGTTGTCGTGATCGCAAATGCAAATACTCAAGCAACTCTGAAACTTGAGCTGCCTGGCCTGGGCTGAGTTGTGTGGGCAAATCCGGCGGAACTGGCATGTGCAAAGTATTTTGTAAATCTTCCGATGCACCCAACTCCACCTCAAAGCTAAGGGAAGAAGAATCGATCCGTTGAGAAAGTTGCCCGGCGGTCAGTTCTCCAGTTTCACCCAGTCCATCGCAACGCAAATCCTCAATTCGTTTGACGATTTGATCTCGTGTACCAAACAAAAGTACGGATCGACCTAAGGAGATCACATCACCATAGCGAAGCAGGCGTAGTTGAGTGTCTTCTCCATTGACACGCGTTCCGTTGGTGCTTTCCAAGTCGGTCAGGACTAACTTTTGCTGATCTTCCTGGATCTTGAGATGGAAGCGGCTGATCCGTTCATCATTCAACTGAACGGAGTTCCCTTCCTCACGCCCAATGGTGATAGGTGGCTCCAGGTTTTCATAGGTCTGACCGCGATCAGCACCATCCAGAATTCGCAAGGTAATGTTTGATATGGCCTTGGGCATTTCGAGGGACAGAGCCTGGATATTTCAGGTGAAACTTAAGATCTAAATACGCTTACTGCTACGCCTACCTACGGCAAATCGTCAGGGCTACCATGGAACTATTCTGGACTGCTCCCATGAACCCCTATTATGCGCTTATAACATGGGGTTTGCCTATCGGCAAGTAACCCAGTTCGGTGCCAAAGCGAACTGCAAGTCAATCGTTCGTCCAGAATAACACCAACCATTTGAACCACAGAATCCTTTTCTTTCCGCTAATCTTTCAACCGATTTTTTAATAATACGGACTTTGCAGATTTCTCGCTTGTCACAAGAGTTTGCCTCAACTTGGTGGCTGTCCCCTTCCTGCGTCAATGTACCTGCGGCGATTGCTGCTATATTCGTCTGCCGTGGGTAATTCGCCCCGAAAATCAGCGTCCTCCGAATTGGCTTTTGAATCTTGCATTGCTTCGAACATACGTTGCAAATAGGGCCGGCACCAACCACACCCCGTTCCAGCCCCATAGCAATTGGCGAGTTGACTGGCTCGGCGGGGTTTTTCCAAAGCGATGAAATTGGCAACTTTACGTCGGGTGACATGAAAACAGAGACACAATTCTTCGTTGGGTTGCATAGCGCGGATATCTTGTTTGGCACGAAACTTATTGACTGGATCACGTAAGACTACCTTGCATGAGTCCATTTGTATTGTTTTCTACAGTGAATACACCAACGCGCGAGCCGTTCCTTGTTCGCAAATTGAGCAACGACTCCCAAAAGATAGTTTGGTCCAACAGTTTAGGAACGTCGTAAGAACCAGCAGTGCTACCATCGTCAAAACCAACCTATATTAACCCCCTGCCCTTAAAGACCGCCCTGCAGAGGGGTACTTAGCCACCGACAGCCTAACAAGTTACCGTTTCTTTGCACATTCTTATTCAAACTGATTGGTCCTACTTACCGATATTAACAGTAACTACGATTCTACCGTTACATGAGTAGCATCGTTTGAGTAAGCAATGGGGGCAAATTGGTATGCGATGGCAGCGTAAAAAGAATATTTGGCCCTATCTGTCTGCTTTAAGCTGTCTATTTTTGTTGAGCCTGTTTGTACCGAAAGCTTGGCAGCGACAAAGAAATCAGGAAACACAGCCACAGGCGACTAGCCATCGGCCAATTCCTCAGCGGCAGATGCTGCAAAGTGGAAATTCTCATTCTGCTCAAACCGAACAGCCTAGTTGTCAGGTGGTTCGACTGAAGGCTGAGAGAGTGTTGGATTTGCCTGCATCTTCATCACCTCATGCCATGGTTCCTCCAGAGTTGCCGACTGCGGCAGAGACCAACATCACGCAAACGTCTATCGTTATTTCTAATGAAGACTATTTGCTAATCGATGACGCCGAAGAAAATGCCAGTTATCAGGTGGAGCCCCAACTGCCCGCACTCATAAGTCCAGCTGTGAGGGAGGAGCTTGTGCTTGAATTGCTTCCACCACACAAAAACTTCCAACTCGATACTCTCTTGTCTTTTCGCAATTCTCTCACAGCTCTTGTGAAACAAGCAGCGACCGAATGGACACATTGGGACCTACCCCAACAAGTTCTCCCCCTGAAACAAACTGACCACAAACTTGTAGACAAGTCCGAACCGACAGAATTGCCAAATGACAGAGACAATGAAGAATCCTCCCCGCCAATAGGGCCAACCTTATCATCTCTAGACATACCTACCTCATTGACCATCATCTCGAAAAAAATAGTACCAGGCGATACTCATCGTAAGACGGAAGGAACCTCGGAACCAGCAAGTCCGTCATCGAATATCCAAGTGTCCATTCTGTTGCACTCACTGCCAAAAGTCTCCAGTGAAAATGATCGTCTGGCAATGCGAATCACACGCAACCCGTCTCATATTCAGATTCCCAGATCGGAAGCGTTACCCCTTACGATTCCAACACCCAATGACACAACACTGATCACACCAATGCCCGGGGTGACTCAACCTGATAAGCCACCCCGATTAGCTCAGGCCCCCATTACCCCAACCCCCATTATAAGAGCACCTGCAATCCATGCGACTCTTTCTCCTAAATCCGATGTAACACGACCAGATGATTCAACCCTTAACGCAGAGACGCCAAATCGAACAACCCATGCAAAGCCTTCTCCTTCTTCGCCACCAGTCACTCCGTGGCTCGTCAACCGCCCCATAGTATTGTTGAAAAGCCTGAATCGGCTTAAGGATATCTCCGAAATTTCGTACCAGCATACAAAACGCATGGATGCAGTTCATTGGGCAAATGAGGTATCAGATCGCATTAATTTATTAACCAACCAAGAACAGCGTGTCAAAAATGCGTCTGTCGTGGTCTCGCAACTTCAAAGACTGGTTACACTAGGCGAAAATGGTGCGATTCAAGACGAGCAAACTTCGATTCATCTGGATTGGTTGCAAGCGGTTCGTGCATTACAACGTCGACTGGGTGTTTGGCAATTGCTGGTAAATACTCAAAGTACACCGCCAAACAAGGACCAGACGTTGCCAAGCTATCCTACTGCAAAACATTATCTAGCCTTGCAGCAAACTTCTTGGCAGTTTTCACAACTGACCGCTGATAGCACTGAGGGAGTTGCTTGGCGCGAGTATCTGTTGCACGATTCAATTCTTGAGATGGCTCAGCGTGGATTAGACCACAAAATTGACAATGACTCCAAGACTGAGCGACATTGGCAACGATTGCTGACACAACAAATATTGGCTCGCATGGATGATTCGCGACTCACTGTCGCGCAACAGAAATTTCTTTTACTGGAGCCTGTGATTTCTTTGCGTCACCAATTGCAATATTGGGCTAAAGGGCCCGTTGATCTACAGCAACTTGCTGCGTTAATTGAAGAATACGAGCGACACGGACGAGACCACGGTGGCCAGCGAGTCGCCGAATATCTTCAGCGATTGAAATGGTCCAATGACCCGTCACAGCGGATGTTGGCGGAGCAACTCGACCGACACTATCGCAAGGCAAATGTGCGGATTGCTATCTCTGAAAAATTTCTCAACCACTTGTTACCTGAGCAAAAACCCACAGTGACCCACGTTCATGACAATGTGGTAGGAATAGAAGTTCGAGGCCATGCGCGTACCAACACCAATGTCAAGTTGCGATTATTACCAGACACTAAGGTTTGGCGATTCTCCCTGGAAGCACATGGGAACGTTAGTTCCCGTACCCATTCTGATACCTGGCCTGCCAGAATTCACAATGTAGGCGCAATGCAGTATGAAGCTAGCAAGCAAATTGCATTGGGAGATGAAGGATTACAGATTGCGCCGGCGACTGCACGTACCAATGGTCGAAATCGTCTGGTCGAGGTGGAAACACCTTTGGACCCTATACCTGTGGTCAATTCGCTATTGCATGATTGGATACGACAGCAGCACAAGAAGACCCAGCCACGCGCACTTGCACAAGTGAAATCAAAGACGACCTCTGCCGTTAAGCAACGAATGAATCAGAAGATAGATACTAAATTACATCAACTGGAACATCAGTTCCATGAGACCGTGCTTGCTCGCTTGGAACAATTGGCCCTGGTCGCTGAGCCAATGGAACTATACACCACAGACGAACGGGTAGTTGCAAGATTACGTTTGGCAGGAGAAAATCAACTGGCGGCCCATTCACTTCGACCCTTGGCACCTTCCGACAGTTGGATGAGCGTGCAACTACACAATTCGGCATTTAATAACAGCATGGCCGGATTCGAGTTAGATGGACGTCGCCTGTCGCTGGGGCAATTATTCGATTTGGTCACAGAAAAATTGCAACTGACCGACATCCAACGTCCTCATGATTTGCCTGACAGGGCCATCGTTGAGTTTGCCCCCCATGATGCGATTTGTGTGGATTGCCGCAACGACCGCCTGGAACTTGTGCTAAATATCCGAGAATTATCCTACGGCCGTGACAAAATCCGCAACTTCCAAGTACACGCCCATTTTCGACCTAAACTCAACGGCCTGCAGGTGACTCTGGTCCGCGATGGTACACTGCAATTCTCTGGCCGCCGGCTGCTGACTGGGCCTCGCATGGTACTGCATAGTATCTTTGGGAAATTGTTGCGTAGAGACCAGCAACTATTGCTGCTAGGGGAAAAAATTCAGCAAGATCCTCGAACGAATGGGTTGATGATTACCCAGTTAATAATCGATCAAGGGTGGATCGGTGTGGCTTGGGGCAAGAAAACTCCCGAGCGAGTCGCCTGGCGCAGCCGATGAGCACCCATTTTTGTAGTGAATGGGGGATCGCATAGCTCAAAGGGGCAACCATTTTCTTATGATTGGTGATGCCTCGCGGAATACTTGGGGGTTTGGGGGGGACTCCCCCCCAATGCATTCCAAGATGAGTAACCTCTTGGTCGATGTTCACAACAATTACTTGGCCAGTTGGCAGGGTCAATCAGATCGAGGTGGAAGAAAAGTGGATATCCAATTGATAGTTCATTGGGGGGTATCCCCCACGGCCGACGCGCACTTTAGGGGATCTGGGGTATCGCGGTAATTTGAAGTTTGGTAAACATATCGCTTTCCGTCAGTGGGCTTTGCTCGCAGTCTTTTTGGAGAGCGAAGAAAATGTTGGACTC
>JBDOMT010000353.1:0-44613 GCA_039831705.1 Pirellulales bacterium
AGATTCTCCACAACGAATTATCGACGATTACCACCACGTGGTCGCTCCCACGAAAAATTATCCAACTGACCGAAAACATAATGAAACTGGCCGCCTAAATTGACTCACAAGTCGGAAAGTGCAGCTTGTAACTGATATCCACTAAAAAAGGGTGGCTTTAGGCTCATGGGAGCTTATGGGGTCAACTCTTGAACAAGGACGATGACTCCAGAGAATTCTCCGAAATGGAATACATAGAAGAGGGTCTATGTGCGTCGGCACAAAAAGACAAGTTTGACGAAGGGTAGTCTGATCAAGTAATCTCAGTATTCCAAATTACCACTAGCCCGCGTAGGGCAGAGCGATAAGTCGCCCGGGATAACGACATTTTTAACCGCTAGCACGTTGTCTGGGTCGGCTTCATTGGCCATTATTGGAACTACCGAAAATGTATCCATCAATTCATTTAAGCAGGACAGGGCAGGCCCCATGCGACCCCTCTCTCATTCATCAACCGATAGCCCATGGATCATTGAGGATACTCAAGCAATCTGGAAGATGGACTCTGCTGAAGGACAAGTTGGGCTTGATGGACAAGTTGAATTGGAGATCGATCTGAATGGAGCCCAACCGACGATCCGTCAGCTTTGCTGTTTGGGCAAGACCTTGCCAGGCAACTTGTTGGGAGTCACTGTCCATGGGAACAATGAGGAACCAGACTGGTCGCTTGAATCCGTTTACCAGCGAAGTAACGATTTAATCGCTACCTACCTAAACTCAGCCAATCCCCAATGCAGCTTACAAATCGATTGGCGAGTTACTCCTGCTCTCACCTTTTCAGGCAGTCTCGATGAGAGTTCAGAAGATAGCGATAGAGCCTTTCTGAATATTGACATGGTGATTTCTCTACACACCGAATCTTTGGAATCTTACCCGCAGGTCACCACAAAATCCCAACTTGCATGCGACCAACTTTTGTACCTATTAGGTCATGGTGGTTCCATACAGCCTGCCGTTTTGCAAGACGGCATTGCCCGTCAAACAACGACTGAACCGGGTTGTGCAGTTTACCGGTTTCACGACCTGCCCTGGAGCTATCTCGAAATGGCTTATCCGGCAGATTTTGGCCGTTGGCAGGGAAGTCTATCAACAGAAGATCCGACTACCACCAACGAACAGATCTCTAGCTGGAAATTAGATTGCGATTTACTTGAAAAGGGAGTCATTCGTCGTCTGCAAGTACGCGCGATTTTGCTCCCCAAGCATAACGACCAAACACACGCTCTTCGCAGTTATGCTAAATTCATCGCAAACAAACCACCACTTGGGTGACGGAGTGTTGAGTGTTGAGAACCTAAACGTCAAAGTGTACCTGTCGTAAGTTCAGGTTTTGTACTTTTCAGAGAACGCATCAACGAAAGCAACTGGGAAAAGAGTGGTGCGAGACATTATTGGACACCCCAGTAGAAACCCAGGCTTAACAAATACCCCACGGTTACATCTTTAAAACCACGAAGAGCACGAAGGAAAAAGAAGGATAACCACTTTACAATACACTGAGAGACAAGAAACACTCGACTACTTAACAAATGGTGAAAAGTTCCTGTTCGCACCTGTCTTCGTGCTCTTCGTGTCCTTCGTGGTGATTATTCGCTGGTAAAGAGTTGCCGCTGGTAAAGAGTTGCTAGGGGGAATGTGTAGCCAAAATAGCGTTGACCTACAGTTGCAACGTTCAATTTGCCAGCATAAAAAAGTGCGAAAGTCAAATTAAGACCCTGTCGAATTAAGATTTGACACCTTCTGCTTGACCTAAAGCCCCGTCCATTCGCTTCTGGCTTTGAGCCGCATGATCCTTCTTGCCGATCTCCAAATCGCCATTGGCCGACGGTTGGCTAACTGGAAACAGGGGCCTGCCTGTTGGGTTCTTGATTTGAGTCAAATCCAACATCTCGGCAATACCAGCTTCTACTAGTTCTGGGCCACATACGTAACGGCCCGGAGTAATCCACTCTTGCATGGTTTCTGCTGAAACGGAAAAAAGATCAGCCAGAAGATCGTCCATGTCTTTTTCCAACTGACCGAAGTGACGCGCCCATTCGGCAGCTTCCGCAAGGCCTACATTTTCTTCGCTCTGCCAACGCATCGGATGAAATAGTAAGACACTGCAAGGAGTCACCAATCGACGGTCACAGGCGGCGAATGGCCACAATGCGGCAGATGAGCATTCACCTGTTACGATCCCCGTTGCCTTCAACCCACGCAATCGGATGAGCGTCATCAACGACATCGCGCAATAGGGGCTTCCACCTGGTGAATCAAAATAAATGGTACACTGACCACCTGGCTCGACATCAAGCAACTGGCCTGTCAATTCTGATTCATTCTCCGTGAGATCGCCAACGATCGCCAACTCAGGGATGCGTAGGTCAGGGTCCTGGCTCATCGTAATTATGCTTTCAACCGGGGGATCTGAGATATTGCTCGCTGACTATAAGACTATAATGATTATAGAAAGTTTTTACCAAAACCACCAGTTTTACCTTGAGGAAATTTCTCAGAGCCAATTCCATAACCGGCCGCTAGCTTATTGGTGGTCATGGGATAGGTCCTGAGTAAAATGTAGTATTTTTGGGGATGGATTGACTTACCACGATTGAATTCTAGCATAATCGCAAATTTGTAAATTCGCCGATCGGTTGACTCCTCGTTGAAAAGAATCTCTGCCAAACATACGGTTGTACTCATTGAATGGATGGTGAGGAATCCGTCACAGGGCCAAGCGTCGATCATACCGCAAAAACAGTCCAAATCGATTTCTATCCTGATGAATAAGGTTCTTCGTAATGAATAAACCCGCATATTTCACCCGTTTCTGCTACGGCGTCCCAAGTCCTTCCGTGGCTGCGTTATGTTTCGGCTTGCCACGTAAGGACTTAAAACACCTCGCGACGAAACGAGTGAAATATGCGGGTTAAACCACTCATCGTAGCCACCAAATTCGATAAATAACCGCCCATGGGATACCACAGCCTTAAACAATGCGTCGATGATCTGGAACGTTGCGGACATTTGGTGAGAATCGACCAACCCGTCGATGCTCATTTGGAAGCTGCGGCCATCCATCGTCGAGTCCATGCCACGGCAGGACCGGCAATCCTCTATGCCAATGTGCGTGACTGTCCTTTCCCCATGGTTAGCAACCTGTTTGGGACGATGGACCGAATGCGGTTCATTTTCCGTGATTCACTCCGTAACATACGCCAATTGATTAAGCTACGCATCGATCCACAAGCGCTTCTTCGCAGACCCTGGGACTATCTTGGCACGCCACGTAGCGCATGGGCCATGCGACCGCAGCTCGTAAAAGGAGGCCCCATCCTGGAAGGCCAAACGACAATCGGCCAATTACCCCAACTTCAAAGCTGGCCTGCTGATGGTGGCCCATTCGTCACCTTGCCCCAAATCTATAGCGAACATGTACAACAGCCTGGCCTCCAGCGATCCAATTTGGGCATGTATCGTGTCCAACTCGCAGGCGGCCAATATGAACCTGGACAAGAGATCGGCTTGCATTATCAGTTGCATCGTTCGATTGGCATCCATCACACTGCAGCGCTACGCGCTGGAAAACCATTTCAGATCAATCTGTTCGTAGGAGGACCTCCTGCGATGTCTGTGGCTGCTGTGATGCCGCTTCCCGAAGGAATGAGTGAGCTTGGATTTGCCGGAGCACTGGGTCAACGCCGGGTGCGTATGATTCGCCGACCGAATGGACTCCCTATACATGCCGACACCGATTTTTGTATCACCGGTACCGTAGTGCCCAATAAACTGCTGCCAGAAGGACCCTTCGGCGATCATCTAGGCTACTATAGCCTCGCTCATCCTCATCCTGTGCTGCGCGTCGAGTATGTGTACCATCGGAATGATGCCATCTGGCCCTTCACCGTCGTGGGCCGTCCGCCCCAGGAAGATTCCATGTTCGGCCAGTTCATTCACGACATTACGGGACCACTCATTCCCAACTTATTGCCAGGCATACAGGCCGTACAAGCAGTCGATGCGGCAGGTGTGCATCCGTTGCTGTTGGCAATTGGCAGCGAGCGTTACACACCTTTCTTAGAAAACAAACAACCCCAAGAACTACTCACTCAGGCACACGCCCTGCTAGGACAAGGTCAATTATCGTTAGCCAAGTTTCTGCTGATTGTGGCTCAGCACGATGCCCCTCAACTTGATGTCAACGACACGGCCGAATTCCTGCGGCATTTACTGGAGCGAACCTGTTGGTTACGTGATTTGCATTTTCAAACACAAACCACCATGGATACGCTCGATTACAGTGGCAACCACTTGAACCAGGGATCCAAAGTAATCATCGCAGCGGCTGGCCCAAAACGGTTTGATTTACCCACTCAATTGCCAGCCAACCTGGCTCTACCCGATGGGTATTGCAACCCACGTGTCGTGCTGCCCGGAATTTTAGCCGTACAGGGCCCTGCCTGCCCTGTGCCCACATTCGATTACGACATTTCCAGCGGTGCTTACGAAACTCATCGCAAACACCTTGTCCGCAATATCGAAGAGTTCTGCAAAACTTACACGGCCAGGCATTCCATCAATACATTCCGTTGGATTGTGATCGTCGACGACAGTCAGTTTGTAGCCGAATCGCTACGTAATTTTTTATGGGTAACGTTCACACGAACCAACCCGGCCAGCGATCTGCATGGCATCGATTCGTGCACCCTCGACAAACACTGGGGTTGCCGAGGGGCGCTGGTCCTGGATGCTCGCATCAAACCCCACCATGCACCCGTGCTGGAAGAAGACCCAGAAATTTCCCGCCGCGTCGACGCGCTAGGCGTCCACAGTGGCCCATTGCATGGGATCATCTAATGGTTACTCAACGCTGCGCACTTCTGCACTGCAAACGTTCATTTTGCGAGTATGGTACGCGAATTATTTTAACGCAGAGCGGCGCAGAGGACGTTGAGAACCGCAGAGAATAGTAGCCAAACCACCTCCGCGCCCTCTACGTTAATTTATTTCTATTCCATCACTTCAACATGACCTTCCTGCTTAGGCACACGATTTCGCCAGTAGGCAGCTAGGACGCTCCCCAGGACCGAATGACAGACTGCGGAAATCGCGCAGGGAACTGCCGCCAGCGAAACTCCGGTGACCGGATCGGCAAAGTGTTTTTTGGCCAAAACGGTTCCCAATCCTGAATTCTGCATTCCAACTTCGATGGAAATAGTCCGTCGAATGAGACCGTCATAGCCCAGCAACCTGGCAAAAAAATATCCGACGACAAAGCCACTCCCATGCAGGAGCGTCGTGGCAATCACTAATGCTCGACCATGTTCAGCAATTGCCTCCGCATTCTGGCCAATGATACTGGCGCAAATCAGCGCGATGAACACCACCGAAACTAGTGGCGCGATGGGCCCAATCGACTGGACCAAACGGGGCATCCGCTGATTGAGTAACACGCCCACCACCACTGGCGACAACACCACCTGTACGGTACTGAGAAATAAGGCCCAGCCATCCACTTCCACCAGTGTCCCCGCCAACCACTTCGTCAACAGGGGAGTGAGCAGGATAGCACCGAATGTAGAACACATCGTCATCAGCACCGACAGGGCCAAATTGGCCCGCGCGATATAGGTAACCACATTAGAAGCGGTCCCCCCCGGACAACAGGAAACCAAAATCAATCCCACAGCAAAGGGGGTCTCCAATGCCATTCCAAAAGCAATCGCCCAACCGAGCAAAGGCATAATCAAAAATTGGGCGAATACACCAGTCGCCACGGGACGAGGCAGTCGCAACACTTGTTTGAAATCCTCAAACCGCAACGTGATTCCCATCCCCAGCATGATCACTGCCAGCCCTCCGATGATGGCCTGCTTGCCAAACCAGGTAAAGAGGGGCGGATGCCACAAGGCAGCCCCACTCGCTGCAACTACCCACAATGGGAACAGATTCGTCAAAACTTGTAAGAAGCGAACCATAGACAAAACCTATTCTCCTGTTCAGCTAAACCGCCCTATTTGCTAGTCTGACGGACAAGCTTTGGTTAACCTGGATATTTCATCGACTCGGGCACCGAAACTTGTTTTGGTCGGCGAGAGGCCGAAGAGTGCTGTGGCTCTGGTTTCAACTCCCTTAATCCCCAACCATCTTATCAGCAAACCATGACAAAAATAACCTTCCACGGTGCCGCACGAACGGTCACGGGCTCAAAATATTTACTTGAAGCGGCCGGGGCGCGAGTCTTGATTGACTGTGGTCTGTTCCAGGGAATTAAAAAACTCCGTCAACGCAACTGGGAACCTACCCCTTTTGACATCGGGGGACTTGACGCAGTGGTTCTCACACACGCCCACTTGGACCATACTGGCTACCTGCCTCGGCTTATCAAGGAAGGGTATCATCACAAAATCTTCTGCACTCCAGCTACCAGTGCACTAGCCGAAATAATCCTACTCGATTCGGCGAAATGCCAGGAATACGACGCCCATTATGCCAATCGCAAGGGATTCAGCAAGCATAAGCCAGCCCTGCCGTTATACGACGGCCACGATGTGGAACAAACGATCAAACAGTTTCGCGAAACTCCACGGGGCAAGTGGTTTTCCCCTGCTCAACCCATCTGGATGCGTTTTCACGACGCGGGCCATTTACTGGGCTCCAACATGATTGAGGTGGAAATTCGCGACCAAAATCCTCCGCTACGCCTTCTCTTTTCCGGCGATGTGGGTCGCTACGATGGCCCCCTCTATTACGACCCGTCTCCACCTGCTGCATGCGATTACCTGATTTGCGAAAGTACTTATGGCGACCGGGATCATCCAGACATCGATTTGCTCGACTCGTTGCAGAATGTTGTCCAACGATCCGTCGATCGAGGAGGCGTCATGCTGATTGCTTCCTTCGCCATCGGCCGTGCACAACAATTGATCTACCTGCTACAAGTTCTAAAGAAGAAAAATAGAATTCCCGATCTGGCCATTTATCTCGACAGTCCCATGTCGTGCAATGCAACCAATGTCTACCGCCAGTTTCAAGAAGACCACGACCTGAGTGAAGGCGAGTTGGATGCCGACCACCCTGTATTAGCCGGGCCACGAGTTCATCTTTGTCGAAAAACGGACGAGTCCAAAGCCTTAAATAATTTGCAAGGTCCCGCGATCATCATTGCCAGCAGTGGCATGATGACTGGTGGACGTATCGTGCACCATCTGAAACGACGTTTACCTCAGAAAGACAATACCATCGTGTTGGGTGGCTACATGGCCATTGGCACTCGTGGACGCCGCCTGCAGGATGGGGCCGAAACCGTGCGCATCCATGGTGCCGACATACCCATACAGGCCGCCATTGAAACCGTCTCTGGACTCAGTGGTCACGCCGATCGGTCCGACTTGTTGCGTTGGCTGAAACCATTACCGAAACCACAAAAAGCATTTTTAACCCACGGCGAACCACATAGCGCAGACGCCTTGGCCAACCAGTTACACCAAGAACGTGGTTGGGATATTCACTGTCCCGAACTGGGAGAAACTGTCAAGTTGGTGTAAACTGTCGCTACGACTTTGATCCTGATGAAACAAATTTTTAGCAGCATGTAAAACCACTCATTGCAACTGCTAGCATCACTGGTGAACCTGCCTTTTCTAACCATACACAATTCCATAACCAATCGATCAATTATCATGAACCAATCCGTAGAAGCAAATCGTCAAGCCATCCTCACATCCCCCAGTTATCGACTTGCCGAATTGGATATGGATTTTCTGGGTCGAGGTGAACAGCGACCCGTACGGATGCAATTGGAATTACAGAAAACAGAAACACTACTGCGGGAAAACGACATTAACTCCACCATTGTCGTGTTTGGTGGAACGCAAGTTGTGCCCAAACAGAAAGCCTTAGGCAAACTGGCGCGCGCACGCGAGCGGTTCCAAAACAATCCGCAAGACCTGCTGGCAGAACGTGCGGTGGTTCGCGCTGAAAACACTGTTGCCAAAAGTCGCTTCTATGAAGAAGCCCGTCAGTTCAGCCAGATTGTTTCCTCCACTTGCCAAAGTAAAGGTAAATGTGATTTTGTCATCATGACCGGCGGTGGGCCTGGAATCATGGAAGCCGCCAACCGAGGAGCTTTTGAGATCGGCGCGAAGAGCATTGGCTTAAACATCGAACTCCCTCATGAACAAGAACCCAACCCCTATATCACTCCAGAATTGTGCTTCCAATTCAGCTACTTCGCTCTGCGTAAATTTCACTTTATCCTGCGAGCCGCTGCACTGGTCGTTTTTCCAGGCGGTTTTGGCACATTGGATGAACTGTTTAACACGCTCACTTTACGGCAAACCAAACGAATGCAAGAGATCCCAATTATCCTCTACGGCGAGGAGTATTGGAGGCAGATCATTAATTTTCAAGCCCTGGCCGACGAGGGTGTGATTGCCGATGAACATATGGATTTGCTGCAATTTACCGATGATCCTCAGCAAGCATGGGATATCATTGCCCAATTCCACAATGTTTAGCCACATAATTTCCTTGCATGGATTGACTAAATGGGCATAATGAGAAGCTCAGTGGTTCCAATATTTGGAAGATGAAGCCAACCATTTGGCAGACAAAGCCGACTGGGCTAGCATCTTTCAAATAGCAGCTTCCTTGGCAGGTGGCCTATCCGCCAGCCATCACTAGTTCGCACATAATAAATTTGAAAGTGTGTGAATTTGGTAGGGAGTGAGTTTGGAAGTACTGCATTCCCACCAGCTTTCCCACCTTCATGGTATATCCTATCTCCTAGGTTTTACCCAACCGGTCCGCCATGTCCTCCAGCGAAAAATCCATACGCTCGACCTGGATTGGTATCCTGACGATTTTTTGGACCTTGATCTTCGGGATCTGGGGAATATCTCATACTCTTCTCTCCTCCGCCCAAGCGGTTGAACGCTCGGCCGCCAAACAAAACGGGAAACCGAATGCGGACTCCTACTCTTTGGCTCGTCTGTTTACCGACGTGCACCCGTTGCCTGAAACGGAACTCGCATCCTCGGACTCCATTGGTCACTTATTTCAATGGATTGAGAACCTTGCCAACCTGGCTCCAAAAGGTGAAAGCGTGGCGGAGCAAACCGCCCACCGCCGCAAAGTGGCTCGTTCGGTTGCCTTGGCTGCGGATCGTGCGCTACAGCTCAAACCAAGCGATGAGCAAGCAAGGCAGGGTCACCTGTTCAAGCTGCAAGCACTGTGTGACCTGGCAGACCTCAGCAATCAAGCAGACCTTTGCAATAAGGCAAACCGTTTATTAACAAATGCCATTACCGCGGCTCGGAACGACCATCGGCCCGAGGTCGCTGCGATTGGCATGAAATTCCTATTGGAATCCAACATGGCCAAATGGTCCACTCTCCGTAGTGACCAAAAGTCGGTCATCCTGGGCCATATTGTGCAGTACATTTCCCAGTCCAAGTTGCAACCGCATCACATTCAATTTTTAATGAACGTAACAGACTTTTTGGATAGCACAGGGGACAATCACCTTGCTGTCAAACTACTCAACCGAACACTGCCACAACTGAAAAACAGCAGAGGCCCTGAGATGGTGCGGTGTGTGACAATTCTGAAAGGGTTGCATCGCCGACTCAATCTGCTGGGAAACAAAATGGAAATTGGCGGCATCCAACTTGATGGCACACCCTTTGATTGGACTGCCTATCGAGGAAAAATTGTCCTGGTTTACTATTGGGCCAGTTGGTGTGGACCATGTCGCTCAGAACTGCCCAATGTACTGAAACTCTATCATGCCTACCATGACAAAGGATTCGAGGTCGTGGGCATATGCCTGGACAACCAACGAAAAAGTGTTGACCTGTTTTTGATGAACCAGCGGATTCCTTGGGCGACTCTGTTCAGCCCCCAACGCTCTCAAAGTAATAGGGCTCATCACGATTGGGACCACCCATTGGCGACCTACTATGGAATCACCGGAGTTCCACGAGCCATTCTGATCGATCGAAACGGCACGGTGGTTGACATGAACGCCCGAGGAGAGCAATTGGATCAGCAACTTCGCAAACGTCTCGGCGAACCCCTGGCCAAAGCAAGACTCATCCAAGACGCAATGGTCCGTCAGGTTTCAGGACAATCTGTGCGGGAATAACGTTCACAACCACAACTTCAAACGCCCGTCGAGCATGTCGGGGAGCGCCTTTTGGACCATGCGGCGAACGGTGTGGGGATGATAGCGAGTGCTGAGATGGGCGGCGACGATGAGCCCGTTTTGAAACTGATTCCGACGGTCGACGAAATCGTCCAAATGGATGTGGCCGAATTTGTGGATTTTTTCCTTGCGGTGCTCGGGGGAAACAAACGTCATTTCACAAATCAAAACCTTGGCCTGATACATTTCCGGACATTTGTCCAACCCGGCCGGCGCCGAGTCGCCCAAGTAGGCAACCAGCGGTTCGCGGTATTCGTTGGTGACTTCGGTTCCCGAGAGTCGTAAATCACGAATTTTCTCTCCCGGCAACGAGGTATATTCGGCTTTCAGTTTGTTTCGACGTTGCCACACGATGTACCCCAGCGATGGCACGCTGTGTACCGTGGAGCTAGTCGTCACCACTAACTCACGGGAAAGTTCCACTTCTTCGCCAGCTCGCAGAGGCCGTAGATCACACGGCATCCGGCCGCGATCTAAACGAGTGAATTGATGGAGCAACTGCCGCACTGGATCGACGATGGCCTCGGGCATGTAAATCGTTGGCGGCTCCATTTTCATCATGCGGCGGCGGGCCACGTAAACGGGTAATGCCACGATGTGATCCAGATGGGCATGCGACACAAACCATGTGTCGGTTCCCATGAACGACCAAGGCTGAGCCCCAAAGTCGAATCCCACTTTCAGTTCAGGGACACGCCAATAGGTTTGCACCGCAGCACGAGAATAACCTTCAATCGTCAAGCCATCATGCTCGACGGACTGGAGAGGAGCGTTTTCTATCATGAGGGGTTAACATCCGTGCGGTTGACACTCACAGTTTCATTCACTCTGGCAATGGGCCGATTCGGCGACTGGCGTATCGCTGGCTGCCATGACCCATATTTCTCCAAACAAATCTTTCTGCTGAACCTGCACACGTTCATGCCGAATCAGTTCCAACAAGGCCAGAAACATACTCACCTGCTGCAACCGAGTGCTGTCACCATCAAACAATCCTTCAAAGGCGATTCGAGGCGTGCGTGCCAGTCGATTTCGGATACGCTCCATGTAGACCTCAAGAGGTATCTCTTCGCTGCGAATATTCGCTATCTGTTCCGCTTTGCTCTTCTGTAGCACACAGCCAAAGGCGCTAACCAGATCCCACAGTTCTACTTCTTGGATCGGTTGCTCTTCAGGACGTATGGAATATTCGGGTAGATCGCACGCCTGACGCGAATAATGCTGACGCCAAGCTCTGCCCTGATCATCCAAGCGACTGGCCGCATCCTTATACTTCTTGTACTCCAGCAGTCTTTGTACCAAATCATGCCGTGGATCTTCTACTTGCTCTTCTGCTTGCTCTTCATGCTTGGGCAGCAGAAGTCGCGATTTGATTTCCATCAGCCGGCTGGCCAATTCCAAAAAATCTCCCACCGCGTTGACATCCATGGCTTCGAGCACTTCCAGCAGTGCCATGTATTGCTCAATGACCTCAGCAATCGGAATATCCAGAATATCCAATTCGTGTTTACGCACGAGATAAAAGAGCAAATCGAGCGGCCCAGAATATAGTTCGAGATCTACGCGAAAACGCATAAGGGGTGGAGGGGTCAGGGGTCAGGTTTCAGGTGTCAGAGGTCAGGCCTGGAATACAATCACGAAGCGCCAGCGAGTGAGAGAACCGTAGCCACTTCGACCCACCCGCTGGCGCTTCGTGTTAGTATTGCAGTTCTGTAATCTTTTATGGGTTCCCTTAGCGGCTCAAATACCGACTGGCCAGTATGCCTAGTGCGCTCCATTCGCACCAGGGCACTCCCTCTGTTGTTAACCAACAAGCGAGAACATGCTACCATGTCCCCATCCCCGTCACCTGTGGAAAAAACATGTCAGACAAGCGCATTTGGGCTCCTTGGCGAATTGGCTACGTATCTGGGAAAGACGCCTCCCTCACAGAGGCGGACAAGGAGCAAGCAGGCGCTGGAGGGGGACTAGCTGCTAGTACAAATCCCTCAGAGCCCACCGAGTGGCTGCCGGACGCTGAACCTGCCTGCTTCCTTTGCCGGGGAGCGGCTCACTACACTTGCGAGAATCCTACTCACCAACGGGCAATCTGGCAGCAGCACCTGATTCTCTGGCGCGGCGAACACACTTATTCGATCCTCAATCGCTATCCCTACACCAATGGTCATCTTCTGGTTGCACCCTTGCGTCATGTAGCTGAGCTACATGAATTGACCGACCAGGAACACTTGGAAGCAATGCATGCATTGGGCCGATTCACGAAGCGACTCCGTCGAATTTTAAATGCCGACGGATTTAATGTTGGCCTCAACTTGGGTGCCTCTGCCGGAGCTGGTGTTCCCGGGCATCTGCACTGGCACCTGGTCCCACGCTGGCAAGGTGATCATAATTTCATGCCAACTCTCGCCGGAACTCGTGTTATTCCTCAATCGCTCGCCGCAGTCTGGGAGGCACTTGTTGAAACCCCATGAAACTGCCTTCTCAAACTGCCTCTTTTCTCGATCAGCATGAAGACCAATGGCTTGCTCCCTATGCGATGCACAGCGCCCATTCAACCGGGCGAACCCATCCGGAGGCCTCCCATCCCTATCGGGGGCCGTACCAGCGAGATCGCGATCGGATTATCCATAGCAGTGCTTTTCGAAGACTGGCCCACAAAACGCAGGTCTTTACCGGCGAGATGGGCGACTACCATCGCACGCGTCTCACCCACACCATGGAGGTGGCCTCTATCGCTCGTACTTTAGGCCGCGCTCTACATCTCAACGAAGATTTAATCGAATCGCTTGCCCTATTGCACGATGTGGGCCATCCCCCTTTTGGGCATTCGGGCGAAGACGTACTCGACCGTTGCCTTCAAAACCACGGTGGCTTCAACCACAATCGGCAAGCACTCCGATTGGCGGAGTTATTGGAAACACGCTATCCAGATTTTCCCGGTTTGAATCTTTCTCACGAGGTGTTGAATGGTCAAAAGCTACGTGCGCTGCAGTCCGAAGCTAAGCAGTCCGAAATCTCACTGAAACGGGAGAGTGTTTCGCGAGAGCATAAAGAGACTTCACCCAAGTGCGAATTGGATTCACCCGAATGGAAATTGCTAGCCAGCAAGCACAACTTGCTGGAAATGCAAATCGTCGATGCGGCTGACAGCATCGCCTACGACACCCACGATGCGGACGATGCATTGGAAATGGGCCTGCTCGAACTGGAGCAGTTGCTCGATGTTCCTCTCTGGCGCGAAGCAGCAAAGAAAGTCGGACAACGATATCCGGCTCTGAGCGGCGCTCCACTGCGGCGGGCGGTCGTTCACCAATTGATTGAGATACTTGTCAGTGACCTGCTCACCACCACCCAACTCCGACTTGCCAAGGCATCGATTACCAGTGTTCAGGCCATCCGTGAACATCCGCAAGTTCTGGTGACACCATCCACTGAAATTGCCGCACAAAAAGGCCAGTTAGAAGATTTTTTATTCGCCCATGTTTATCGCCATCCCATCTTGCTGAAGCGTCGCAGCAATACTTCCCAAGCCCTGCAAGAGATGTTCCAGAACCTGATCTCCAAACCGGAACAGATACCTGCGGATTTCCTTCCATTGGCGCATCAAACTGGCGTCCCACGTGCGGTGGCCGACTATCTGGCCAGCATGACAGACCGATTTGCCCTGGCCGCTCTGGAGAAATTGCGCGCCAATTAAAATACAAGCACGAAGCGCCAGCGAGTGGATTCATGCGGCTGCCAAGGACTCACTCGCTTACGAGTTGTGCCTGTATCCTAGGCTCAACGACACGAAATTGCCGGAACTGCGTCGCCAAGGCTCCTTGTTCCAGTCTACAAGTTTTTCAACCGCCATGGTAAGATACAGTATTAGGCAAGAATTCCATTTCATTGACCCATTACCCTGGCGCCCCCTGTCACCATGGCACTTATTATCTTACGTACAGTTTTTGTCATGGTTGCGGCGGGGATTGGCTACCAGGTCATCCAGGCCGACTTTCTTCCTAAAGAACCGGCCTATGTGCCTTGGCTAGCCATGGGAGGCCTCATTCTGTTAGCCGCCGCAGTCATCACCGTGGATGTCCTGGTGGGCCACAAGCGGCTCGACACGATCACGGCGGTCTACTTCGGCTTGTTGATTGGGTTGCTACTGACCTACGTTCTGACAATCGCGCTAAGTTCCGTACTACCCGACCGTGGCGATCCCACTGCCGCCTGGCTGCCACTCATTCTGGGTATGGTGCTTTGCTACACCTGCATCAGCATCCTCATGCAAACCAAGAACGATTTTCGATTTATCATACCCTACGTAGAATTCGCCAAAGAAATCAAAGGGCTGAAGCCGTATGTACTGGATACCAGCGTGGTCATCGATGGCCGTATCGCCGACGTCGTTGAAACCCATGTCATCGACAATCAGCTCATCATGCCACAATTTGTCATCGCCGAACTGCAGACGATTGCCGATTCCAGTGATCGACTACGACGTGATCGGGGCCGCCGCGGTCTCGACATTCTCAACCGGTTGCGGACCGATCCGACCATCGATTTTCAGGTATACGACCGTGAGCTGCCCCAATTTGCGGGACAACCGGTGGATCAAAAGTTGGTTCTATTAGCCAAGCAACTCGATGGCAAAGTCGTCACCAACGACTACAACCTCAACAAGGTGGCCAAGCTCCACGAGGTGGGCGTGATCAATCTCAATGATCTTGCCAACGCACTGAAACCGATCTTTCTGCCAGGGGAATCTCTGCAGGTCCGTGTCATCAAAATGGGCGAGGAGCCGGGACAGGGTATCGGTTACCTGGAAGACGGCACCATGGTGGTGATCGAAGATGGCCGTGCTCATGTGGGCGAACTGATTGTCGCCAACGTAACTAGCGTACTGCAAACCAGCGCTGGCCGGATGGTCTTCAGTAAGTATGTACAGAAGGTAAGCTGAAGTCTGGTCAAATCTTGCTTTTTGGGTTGCCGCAGCAATACGTACTTTCAAGACAAGAGTTCACACGTGCGTCAATCCAAAAAGATAAGTTTGACAAACGATAGAACAAAATTCGAAATTTGCTCTCTACATCCGCTCGACCACTGCAATGCCCAGCAAGTGTAAGCCCTGGCGGATAGTTCGGGCGGTCAAATCACAAAGAAGCAATCGACTGTTCCGCTGCTCGTCGGAGTTCGCCTTCAGCACGGGGCAATGCTCAAAAAATTCAGAGTACCGGCTGGCCAGTTGAAACAGGTAACTGGTGAGATGATTTGGCCGATAATCCTCAACCAACCGATCGAGCGCTTCGCTAAATTGCAATAGTGCAACAGCCAAATTCCGCTCCGTAAGGCTATCCAAAAGAATGGGCGCTGCCGAAATTCGTAATGTGCATGCATCCACTCCGCCCCGGGAAAATATGCTGCGTACCCGCGCATAGCTATATTGCATGTAGGCGGCCGTATTGCCTGTCATGGCTAACATTTTATCGTAGCTAAATACATAATCACTGGTGCGGTTGTGGGCCAGATCCGCATATTTAATGGCTCCTATGCCAATCTGTTCCGCAACTTGCGCACGCTCATCAGCTGACAACAACGACTTGGGCCGTGCATCGTCATTCGCACTGACAATGGCATGGGCCCGATTCACCGCTTCATCGAGCAAACCGCTCAATCCCACCGTATCGCCACTGCGTGTTTTGTACGGTTTACCGTCCTTTCCCAGCACTGTACCAAAACTGATGTGCTGCAACTCCACTCCGGGGTACGCCCAAAGGTAAGCGGTGGCAATAAGCTGCTGAAAGTGTAACGACTGCCGATGGTCGACCACATAAAGGATGGCATCCGGCGACCATTGGCGCATTCGGTATTGAATGGTAGCCAAATCCGTCGTTGCGTAGAGATACGCTCCGTCCTGCTTCTGGACAATGAAAGGTGCCTGATGCGTTTCCAGAAAAACACATTTCGCACCGTCACTTTCGCGCACCAGGCCCTTTTCGGTTAGGCTGGCGACTACGCCTGCCAACTGATCGTGATAAAAACTTTCCCCATACGTATAATCAAAGACAACTCCCAAACGCACATAGATCTTATCAATTTCAGCCAGACAAGGAGGTAGAAAACGATTCCACAAGGCAACATTGGTGGCGTCGCCTTGATGCAATGCGGCGGTCTCTGCCAGTGCGGCAGCGCGAATCTCGGGATGTGCAGTCGCCCAAGCCGATCGCTGAGGATCGTCGTCCACGTTGGCTAGCTTTGCACACAAATCGATCTGTTGGCCAATAAGGTCGGCCAATTGATTTTTGGCTTGGCGCAAACGCTTCTTTTCTTTTTTATGTTGTTTGGGATCGGGATCGCCCGTCACCGGTGCAGACCCCGTCACTGAAGCAGGCCCCGTCACTAAAGCAGACCCAGCTTGATCCACTTTCTGCTGCTGCTCGGCAATTTTCTTATTGAGGGCAGGCAACTGTTGTTCACGTCCGTCGTGATACTCAATCAGTCCGTTGACCAATTTGTAAAGTCGGCTGAGCTCCGTAACTGTATCCTTCTGCAGTGCCTCCTCGTCGACAAAATGCTTGTAGCCATAGATGATCATGCCAAACTGGGTTCCCCAGTCGCCAAGATGGTTGTCGCTGATGGTCTGGTGCCCAAGAAATTTCAGCACGCGACAAATCGCAGCGCCAATGACGGTCGAACGGATATGGCCCACATGCATAGGCTTGGCCACATTGGGCCCCGAATAGTCAACCACCACCGTGCGTGGATTCGCTGACGGTTGCACTCCTAAACGTTGCTCATCGACGACCGCTTGCTGCAACTGCTGAACGAGCCACGAATCTTTCAGTCGCATGTTGATGAAGCCGGGCCCGGCAATGGTCGGAGGCTCGCAAAAATCATCGACTTCCAAACATTCGATCAATTGCTCGGCAACTTGGCGAGGCGGCAGGCCCAATTCCTTGCCCAACTTCATTGGACACTCTGACTGGTAGTCACCAAAGCGGGCATCTTTGCTGGGCAGTACTAATTCAGGTAAGGTCTTCCGAGCAGCTTCCCTATCGGGGGTTGATTGTCCCCCTTCTTCTACCCAAGAATGCAAAGCGGACACAAATCGCTGACGTAGCAGCCTAAGCGCACTCATTCCCCGTCTGTCTCCTGAGACCCGTCTGTCTTCTGGTCCCCCTCCGGAAGCAGTTCGCCAGTGTTCGGCAGAGACCCACCAGTGTTCGGCAGAGACACATCGGGCAGCGGCACGCGAGTCGCCGTATTCCAAAAATCTTCCAGCGCGTAATATTCTCGCGTTTCCTGGTCGAATAAATGAATGACTACGGTGCCATAGTCGAGCAGGATCCAATGACTTTCGTTGTAGCCTTCGATCCCCATCCGCTGATCATCCAGCTCGTCTTCCAGGGTATGGTCGATTTCTTCACTTATCGCATGCAATTGCCGACGGCTGCTACCGGTAACCACCACAAAATAATCGAAGATGGGTGTGATGTCGCGCATGTCGAGTATCACCACATCTTGGCCTCGATTCTCCACCGCGCAACGAGCAGCAGCCAGCGCAAGCTGCAAGCTACGTTCAGCGGCCTGTTTCGCAGATAGGTTCGGTTCGGAAATGATCTCAGGTCCAATTTTTTCGGGGGGGACCAAGTTATTCGGGGGGGAATAGACTCGCCCTAACAGGAAGAATCCCGCATTGTACACACTCTCACCCATTCAATCGAGGGGCGAATCTTTACATCTTTCCGCAACCATCCCAGCCTGCCCGTTCGACACAGGCCAAACGTTCCTCACAGACCAAACGGTCTACTGGGAAACCTTGCCTGCCATAGGATTCCTGCGGCGCAGTCCGTTTATAAATTTTTCTGGTGGGGTGGCTCTCCAACCCCTGGGAGCATTTTATCGGGTAGAGTTGTGCGACCGACTGGTGAACCCGACAAGCAATCTGGCTGTCTGAGCAGTGTGGGACAGCCGAATCGATACCCCTTTTTTGTCGATCCGTGTGCAACCTCTGGAAAATGCCCTATGCATTCATCTCGTTCTCTGCTTGCCATGACCAATCGCTCCGAATTGCGTAATCGCCTGACCACCATGATCGCCCTCTTACGCCCGAAAGCAAGCACCGACTCAGCTTGCCAGCCACCCTACCTCCCCCCCGTACAAGCACGGATCACCTTGCACGATCGGTTTGGCACCCCCGGGCCAACCCATAGGGTACGCATCAAAAAATTCGATCGCCATGGCATCACATTTTCCCATCGTCGCCCTCTACACGATCGCCGAGTGCTGGTCAGTATCGAAAGTCCAACCATTGGCCAGTTCGTGGCCGAAGTCGACCTTTCCTGGTGTCAGTTCAGTTGCCTAGACAACTACACCAGCGGCGGCCGCTTCGTACAATTGGCCAATCAGTCGGCATGAGGTCAGAGAAATACAGGGAAACTGAAAAGTCGCCCTCAACCAATATAGTTGCAAAGAAAATTGAACCACGGAGACACGAAGAATAGAACTATCCTTAAAGCTTCGCCGTGTTCTCCGTGTCTCCGTGATAATCCTTAGTTCTCGATATTCTCTCAGTCGATTCTTCTATATACCGACTTTGTAAATCTCTTGTCAGAGCAATGGGTACTCGTTGTTGGCTGCAAGCCCAATATGGTATAGTCAAACCGATCGACCCTTTCTCGACACCATCATCTCCGAACGTCTCTGCCCGATGCATCTAGGCCCTACGCTCATTCTGGATTCCTTCGCCGAAGCATTTCGCATGCGTTACCTTCGAGTGATCGTCACCGCCCACGATGACTATTGGCTGGATGGAGCCCTGCGTGAATCGACCGGCTATGCCTCTTCGGTCATTGGCTGTGATGCAGAAGTAGGGGTCGAACGCATGTTGCCAGCTACCGAAACACCCGATGGAAGACCTGGAGCAGCCGTGCTCATGTTTGGGTTTTCGACCGACGCTCTTGCCAAATCCGTGATCCAGCGGATCGGACAATGCGTGATGACCTGTCCGACGACTGCCGTCTTCAACGGCTTGCCTGCCAGCTCGGAAAAGATACCTTTAGGAAAGCATTTGCGTTATTTTGGTGATGGCTTTCAGAAAAGTAAAAAAAATTCGGATCTTCGATACTGGCGGATTCCGGTCATGGACGGCGAGTTTCTGGTCGAAGAGACTGTCGGAGTCGCCAAAGGAGTCGCTGGAGGAAATATCATTTTGCAGGCGCAAACTCAGGAAGCTGCCCTCGATGCGGCACGCCGAGCCAGTGAAGCGGTTGCTCAAATGGCAAACGTGATCACCCCTTTTCCCGCCGGCGTGGTCCGTAGCGGTAGTAAGGTCGGTTCCAAGTACAAGGGGTTGGTCGCGTCTACCAACCATGCCCTCTGCCCCACGCTCCGAGGCAGGGTGGAAAGCGAACTGGTTGAAGGGGCTCAATGCGTCTACGAAATCGTGATGGACGGCACCGACGAACCGGTTGTTGGTGAGGCCATGCAAGTTGCAATGCAGGCAGCGGCTGGTGAAGGCGTGCTGGCCATTGGTGCCGGCAACTACGGTGGAAAGTTGGGCAAATTTCACTTCTACCTTCGTGAACTGTTATGAACGTATCTGGTGTTGTCAAAATGGAGAGCCGAAAGTGGGCGGAGAAGTGGAAAGTGGAAATGTTGCTTCGCACCGTTGTCGTGATTTCGGCACTTTCTGTTGTGGCAAAAGCAGAAAACCGGACCAGCAAAGGGCCCCCTGCCAGCTTATCTAACAGCGTTAACAACAGATCTGCTAACAACAGATCTGTTAACAGCGGATCTATCAGCACAAAAAACGGGGCAACTCGGAAAGAAAGCAATAAAGATAAACTCTGGGATGGTCAGGAAGGGCGTCCACTGACACTCGACCAATTTCAGCCTCGCTCCCAGTTGCGCGTCACTCAACATGCCTTACGGCGAGCCCGATTTCCGGTGGTCGACGTACATGTCCACCCCCGCTACAAGCTGCGTCATGTGCCCGAACAACTCGACCAGTTCGTAAGCGTTATGGATAAGCAACAGATTGCCGTTTGTGTGAGTCTCGATGGTGGCCTGGGCGAAGCATTGGAAGAACATAAACGTTACCTCTGGACCAACTATCGAGATCGTTTTGTCATCTTTGCCAATATTGACTGGCAAGGAGACGGCCGCGCCGATGATCCAGGCAGTTGGGATTGTCAGCGGCCTGATTTCGGCCGTCGGATGGCTCTGGCCCTGGCCGACGCTCAGCGTCGTGGTGCAGTGGGGCTGAAAATCTTCAAACGCTTGGGTCTAAGCTATCGCAACGGGGATGGTTCTCTGATCACCATTGACGACCCTCGTTGGGATCCCATCTGGGATGCTTGTGGCCAGCTGGGCATGCCCGTTCTGATTCACTCAGCGGACCCAGTAGCCTTCTTTACCCCTGTCGATCGTCATAACGAGAGGTGGGAAGAGCTGCACCGCCACCCAGACTGGAGCTTTGCCGGTAGCGAATTCCCATCCCATGACCAATTACTAACCGCCCGCAATCGGGTGATTGGTAGACATCCACGCACCGTTTTCCTTGGGGCGCATGTAGCAAATTACCCTGAAAATCTGGCCCAAGTAGGCCATTGGCTCGACACGTATCCGAATCTTCATGTCGAAATAGCCGCCCGTATCGCCGAACTGGGGCGGCAACCCAGCACGGCCCGCAAATTCTTCCTAAATTACGCCGATCGCATCCTATTTGGAACGGATGGACCACGCCCGCCAGAGAGACTCTGGCCCCACTGGCGCATGCTTGAAACTGATGATGAGTACTTTTCCTATGCTGAGGGCCAGTATCCACCGCAGGGACTTTGGAACATCTACGGCCTGCATCTACCCGATGAGGTGCTACGGAAAGTCTACTATAAAAATGCTGCCCGACTTATCCCAGGCATTTCAGCGCGACTTGAGAAATGGTCGTCGCTTCTGACCGAAAATCAGCCAGAAGCCCACTAGCATCTAGTCAAGCCTTACTTTTGGGGTAGCCGCAGCCATAACTACTGACAGGGCAAAGATTTATTTTTGCGTCAACCCAAAAAGATAAGTTTGACAAAGCACTCGCCTATTTTGCGGAACAGTTGCACTCCCCAATACTCGGCTGGTACACTTGTTTCCTGCTGACAAAGTAATACTAGAGGATCTTTCGATCGATGACTGCTGAAAAAAACGCACCTGAATCTGTCCCGGCTAATTCTAACCAGAACACGTCTCCCGATGTGCCCGATACACAGGTACCTCTGGATACACAGGTACCTCTGGAGGAGGCTCCTTCCGGTGACACGCCGACTGCTACTGACGAAACCATTGCAAATGGGGCCTCGAGTAGTGAGGCTACGAGTAGTGAGGCTACGGGTAATGAGGCTACGGGTAGTGTGGCTACGGGTAGTGTGGCTACGGGTAGTGTGGCTACGGGGCCTGATAAACCTGACACCTCCCAAGCAGTGGAATCAAAACCGGATACTTCTGTCCCCGACAGGGCCACCGAGGACAGGGCCACCGAGGACAGGGCCACCGAGGAAAGGGCCACCGAGGAAAGGGCCACCGAGGAAAGGGCCACCGAGGAAAGGGCCACCGAGGAAAGGGCCACCGAGGAAAGGGCCACCGAGGAAAGGGCCACCGAGGAAAGGGCCACCGAGGAAGGGGCTACTGAGGAAAGGGCCACCGAGGAAGGGGCTACTGGGGAAATTAAAAGCACCGAACCGGCAAGCAAACGTCTTCAGATCGGTACGCAGCGCGCGAATGACGAACAAAAGACGGCCAAACCTCAGCCGACCAATCTTGTCAGCGACAACATCGAAGCGCCTGAGGAGCAGCGCAAGCACTACCCGCCACCTAATGTTCGCGGCCAGCTTTCACCCGATTTGGAGCAAGAACTGGAAGCCGCCTTGGGCAATGAATCACTCGACTCGATCATCGACAGCACCATGGGCGGGAATGCCACCAAAGAATTGGCACCCGAATCGAGGGTGACCGGCCGGGTGGTGAGTATCCATCGAGAAGACGTGTTTGTCGATTTAGGCAGCCGTACCCAGGGAATGTTGCCGGTCAAACAATTCTCCGATAAGGCGCCAGAAGTAGGGACCGAGTTAGAGCTGGTGATCAACCGGTTTAACACTCAAGAGGGTTTATACGAAGTCTCGCTCCCAACTGCGGCCGTGTCGGTGGGCAATTGGGACGAAGTCGAAGTAGGCCAGATCATCGAAGTGACCATCAGTGGCAGCAACAAGGGTGGTTTGGAATGCCAGGTTGCCGGGATCAAAGGTTTCATTCCGCTGGGGCAAGTCTCGATCTACCGTGTTGAGAATGTCGAAGAGTTGGTAGGCCAACGAATGGCGTGCGTGATCATGGAGGCCAACCGAGAACGCCGCAATCTGGTACTCAGCCATCGAGGTGTGATGGAGCGTGAGCGGCGTGAGCAACGAGAAAAACTCCTGGCCGAATTAGCTCCAGGCCAAATCCGTGAAGGCACGGTCCGCAGCTTGCAGGACTTTGGCGCCTTTGTCGATTTGGGTGGCTTGGATGGTTTGGTACACATCAGTCAACTCAGTTGGGACCGCATTGGCCATCCGCGTGAGATCCTCGAAGTGGGCCAGGCGATCAAAGTTCGAGTGGATAAAGTAAATCAGGAAACGGGAAAAATTGCCTTGGCCTATCGTGACCTGGGCGAAAATCCCTGGAAGGACGTCACCACCAAATACCCGGTAGGATCTCGGGTCAAAGGAAACGTCACCAAACTCATGCAATTTGGCGCGTTCGTCAAGCTTGAACCGGGCGTCGAAGGCCTGATTCATATTTCCGAACTGGGACACGGTCGGGTCCATCGCACCTCCGATGTGGTCAGCGAGGGACAAGAGGTGGAAGTGAAAGTACTTTCGGTCGATACCGACGCCCAGCGCATCGGCCTGTCCCTCAAAGCGCTTCTAGCTGCCCCGGAAAAGCCTAAAGACAAAAAGTCTCTAGAAACGCATGAGGGGGCTGAATCGACCGAACGGCCCAAAGCCAGGTCCAAAGAGGCTGATAAAAACCTCAAAGGAGGCATCAGTGGCCCCAGCGGTGGTGAAAAGTTCGGCCTGAAGTGGTAAGGCCCTCGAGTGCATCGTTTCAACTAAAAATTGGGGGCGTAAAAAATCAGCCGAAACGCGTTTGCGTCCGGTTGCGCGATAAAACCGGGGGCTAACCCGAAACTTAAGCTGCAGCGATGAACTAGCCCGAATAGCATTCGCAACGTCTCGCCGATGAACAGTCCTCACGAGATTCTCAACCACCATTTCGGCCACCGCGAGTTTCGTGGCCAACAGGGAGCGGTCATCGATCATCTGCTCCAGGGGCGGCATGCTCTGGTGATTATGCCCACCGGTGCCGGGAAGTCCTTGTGCTATCAAATCCCGGCTTTGATGCTTGCAGAGATTTCGATGCTTGCGAAGATTTCTCAGCCCAACGCTTCTCCATCGAGTCCCGCGGATAGTCGCCGCCCACTCACTCTGATTCTGTCACCCTTGATCGCTTTGATGAAAGATCAAGTCGATGCCTTGGTATCCAGACGTATTGAGGCAACTTTCATCAACTCCTCGCTCAGCGGTCAGCAACGGAAGCAACGTTACCAGGCCGTAGCCCAAGGCCGGTATTCATTGCTGTACGTAACTCCAGAACGTTTCCGAAAAAAAGAATTTCTCGAGGCTCTGGCTCACCGCAAGGTGTCCCTGCTGGCGGTGGACGAGGCCCATTGTGTCAGTCAGTGGGGACATGATTTTCGTCCCGATTATTCACGGCTGAAAGAGTTTCGTACGCTCCTCGGTAGTCCCACGACAGTTGCCCTGACGGCAACGGCTACCATGGAAGTGCAGGCGGACATCATTCATCAATTGGGGCTGGAGCCAGCCGATGTCCAAGTGTTCCACCAAGGAATCAACCGTCCCAATTTACAACTCATGGTCGATGAAATTGGTGGCGAAGATGAAAAACTGGAGCGGATCGAAGAGGCGGTTGACCAAGGTTCGCTGACTGGCGAGTCTACGATTATCTACTTCACGCTCATCCGAACGTTATCGGCGTTCAGTGAACAACTGCGACATCGGGCGATTCCTCATATTGTCTATCATGGCGATCTGCTGCGTCAGCAACGCAAAGAAATTCAAGATACCTTCATGCAGGGGCATTCGCCTCTAGTCCTGGCAACAGGCGCCTTCGGCATGGGCATCGACAAAAAAAACATCCGTCAGGTGATCCACGCGGAAGTGCCCGGTTCACTGGAATCCTACTATCAGGAAATAGGTAGGGCAGGGCGTGACGGCCTGCCCGCACACTGCCTGCTGCTCTACGACCCGCACGACTTGACCACTCACATGCGATTTATTGAATGGAAAAATCCTGACCCCGATTTTTATCACCGGGTTTATAACCTGTTAACGACCGACCAGGAACGGGTTCTTGCTTTTGGCATTGAATGGCTGAAGAAGCAACTTCATGCCGGCTCCGCCCACGACCATCGCCTGGAAACAGCTTTGGCGATGCTTGATCGCTATGGCATCCTGCAACGGGGCCACCGCGAGTCGGACCTGATCATCTGCGACGATTTGCCGGACGTTCTGATCGACCAACAACGACACGCAGAAAAAATCCGCCGTGACCGTGAAAAGTTGTACGTCATGGTACAATATGTCCAGCATCGTGGCGATCGCATGGAGTTTATCCATCGCTATTTTGGTTTAGATTGTAAATGCAGCGTCACTTAGGAACGACCGATAGGGAAAATTATATGAAGAGCCGTTTCGTAATTGGTTGGATTGTTCTCTCCTGGACTCTGTATTCCGGCAATCTCTTTGGAGTTGTTGGAGAACCAGAGGCAGACAACGACCAAGAGCCTAAGGGAAAAGTGATCGAGATTCGGCAAGGCGGTTATGTCGAAAAAGTAGATCCTCTTGTTGATTATAAGAATCGCTTGCCGCACACGCCCCCTAAGAAACCGTCCGAGTCATTGCGTGCATTTCATAGTATATCCGGATTTCAATTGGAATGCGTCGCATCGGAACCCCTGGTGCGCGATGCGGTCGACCTGGCATTCGACGAAAATGGAGGCCTCTACGTCGCTGAAATCATACCCTATGCCGAAAGCAATTCGTCCCAACAAGGATCGCCCAATGGGCGCATTTCGCTGCTGTACGACAAGGATGGAGATGGCACGTATGACACCAGTCGAGTGTTTGTTGACAACCTGATATGGCCCTCGGGCATTGCTTGTTATGACGGTGGGTTGTACATTGCCGCGACTCCCGACATCCTTTACTGTAAGGACACCGATGGTGATGGTCAGGCAGACCTGCGCGAAGTTGTACTGACTGGATTTGATGCGGTCAGTCCTAATGCCATGCCCAACAGTCTGCGTTGGGGTTTGGACCATCGTATTCACGGAATGACCAGCAGCGCGGGAGGGATAATCCAAGCCGTCCAGTGGAATCGCAATCATCCAAAATACCACTTGAAAGCCGTGCAGGCACGTGGCCGCGACTTTAGCATCGACCCACGATCTGGACAATTCGAGTTGGAAAGTGGGGGGGCCCAATTCGGGATGACATTCGATGTCTGGGGAAACAAATTTGAATCGACCAACAATAAACCAATCGAAATGATCATGGTCGAAGATCGCTATCTGGCCAGAAATCCCTACTTGGCGACCCCTTCTCCTCGTATGCCTATATGGGTCGACGGAGAAATAGTCTATCCAACTAGCCCTGTCGAGCCTTGGCGCGCAGTTCGCACTGAGATGCGCGTGCGCGGAAACTTTTCTGGCCCTGTGGAAGGTGGAGGCACCGCATCGGGTTACTTCACAGCCGCTTGTGGTTTAATGATTTACCAGGGAGATGCCTGGCCGGAAAAATATCGCAACAGTGCACTGGTATGCGAGGCGGCTGGACATTTGATCCATCGAATGCGTTTACAACCCAATGGCATCGGCTTCACCGCCCACCGGACCGAAACCAAACATGAGTTTGTGACCAGCGATGAAATCTGGTTCCGCCCAATCCAACTGGCCAACGCACCGGATGGTACGTTGTATGTGGCAGACATGTATCGCGAGATCATCGAACATCCCGATGCCATTCCACCGTCTGCCAAAAAGTACCTCAATTTATCACGTGGGAATGATCGAGGACGCGTCTACCGCATTGTCCCTGAAGGTTTTAAGCAACCTCCTCTCCCCAGGCTCGGTACATTGACTAGTTCAGAACTGGTGGCTCTGTTGGCTCATACCAATGGCTGGCACCGAAACACGGCCAGCCGTCTGTTATTCGAGCGGCAAGATTTGGCCACCATCACCCCGCTACGTACATTGGCTAGCGATTCACCTTCCCCACTAGGCCGCATGCATGCCTTGCATTTGCTCGCAGGCCTGGGAGCCTTGGACGAAGCGATCCTACTAGCTCGTCTCAAAGATGCCCACCCACGAGTCCGCGAGCATGCCGTACGCCTGGCAGAAAGCAAACTGGGCGATTCACGCAAAATCCGAAGTGCCCTGGTTTCGATGGCCCAAGATGAAGATCCACGAGTTCGTTACCAGTTGGCCTTCACGGTGGGAAATATTCCTGGTGACCTGGCCACCACGACGCTTGCGACGATTGCTGTCCACGATGCGGCTGATCGATGGGTTCGACTGGCCATTCTCAGTTCTTCACTTAACCGAGCTGGATCGTTGCTGTCCGCGATGACCAATCATCAAGCATGGCGTACTTCTCCCCATGGACTGGAAATGTTGGAACAATTGGCCCGTCAAGCAGGCTTGCAAAACCAGCCTGCTCAAATTGCCAAAGCCCTACAGGTCCTGGCGACTCTTGCTGCTACGGAGAAGGCTCTAGCGGAGCACATCGTAAACGGTTTAAGCCAAGGACTAAAACAATCCGGAGGCAAGTTGCCATCCAATATAGGTTCCGCAGGTAGAGCACAAGAGATACTGGCGAGGATGTTAGCGCAAGCCAAACAGATTGCCATCGACCTAGAGCAACCCCTCAACCAACGAGTCGAAGCGATTCGTTCCTTGGGCTTGGCTTCTTACCAAGAGGCTGCCGAACTGCTGCCCGAATTACTCGTGAGTAATCAACCCAAGCAGGTACAAATTGCAGCCCTTTCGACCCTCGGCCAATACCAAAACCATCAGGTGGGACCGACCATCGTCGAGGCGTGGCCCAGCTTCAGCCCTCAGATCCGCACAGCAGCGATCGAAGCCCTGTTTGCGCGCCCTGAACGGTTAACCTGTCTCTTGGATGCAATCGATGCCAAACAGATCCATCCGAGTGATTTGGGCCAAACCCGAATCGAATTCTTATTAGCATACCCCGAAATTTCCATTCGCAATCGGGCCAAAACGGTCTTGGGACGCATCGAACATCCACGGCGTGAAGATGTGGTAAAAGCCTATCGTGAAGTGCTCACCATGCATGGAGATCGCGAACGGGGAAAAGGCGTCTTTAAAAAGGAGTGCTCCATCTGCCATCAACTGGAAGGGATCGGTTTCGACCTGGGGCTACCACTGGCCACAGTAAAAAGCCGCGGCAGCGAGGGCATCCTCACACAAATTCTCGACCCCAATCGTGAAGTCAACCCGGCCTACATGAACTACGTGATTCTCACCGAAGAGGGTCGTGCCCTAAGTGGCATGATCCGTGCGGAAACGGCCACCAGCATCACCCTGATGCGCGGCCAAAACCAAAGCGACACAGTACTGCGCAAGAATATCGACGAAATGCAAAGCACCGGCCAGTCGATCATGCCTGCGGGATTGGAAAAGCAGGTCGGCAAGCAATCGATGGCAGACCTAATCGAATACCTGATGACGATCCCTTAGGGCCGACTCAAAATTACTTCGGCATTTTAAACCCCGAGCACCTGTTGATAAGTCTCTGCATTGAAACCGATCAGCAGCGTATTACCCACCCGCAACGTGGGAGCACGTAGATTGCCCGTCGGGCCGAGCATTACTTTCACCAACGTTGCATTATCCGGTTTGTCTTTCTTGATATTGAGATACACCACCTTCTTGCCCTTGGCGGCATAAAGATGGTCCACCGTTGCGGCAAGCGCCAAGGCATCTCGCTTTGGAAACTTTGTTTTCTTCGCATTGACTTCTTCAAGCGTTTTCAATTTTTCCTGCGCAAGAAACTCTTGCGCTCTACTACAAGTCACTCAGCCAGGGCGGTGGTAAGACCAGTCGATTTTCATGGGCATGGATGGTGCTTTCTGTGACACATGGGGACTTTTCAGGACAAAACATTAAGCTTAACTTTGACTGACAGTAACGTCCATTTGCGGGAAGGGAATATCGATACCAGAACGGTCTAGTTCCATTTTCACCGCTCGCATCAATGCCTGTTTGGCGGCACCAAAATTTTCGTTCAGGGCCCAAATTCGCACCGACCAGTCGATACTCGACGCGCCCAACCCGGCAAGCACGACGGCCGGTTCCGGATCCTGGACTCTTTCCGTCACACTCTCCATAGCCCGTTCCAGGGCCAAACGAGTCGCATCAATATCGGCCGCGTAGGCGGTGCCAACGTCTACCTCCACGCGCCGCATTGCGTGAAAAGTCGCATTTTCAATCACCGATCCATAGATTTTACTGTTGGGAATGATTACGCGACGATTGTCGAACGTGTCGAGAGCGGTGGTGAACAGCTCAATTTCAAACACTTTTCCCGTGTATCCGGCCAGGTTTACCACATCGCCTACTTTAAACGGTCGAAAGATAAGCAGCATCGCACCCGAAGCAAAATTCGACAACGTTCCCTGAAATGCCAAACCTATTGCCAAACCGGCCGCACCAATGACGGCGGCAAAACTGGTGGTCTCTACACCAAAGGTGCTCAGACATGCCATCATGGCCATCGCCAAAATGGTCCAGCGTACGAACTTAGAGATAAATCTTGTCAGTGTTTCGTCAAATTTCACCCGTCTCAATGCCGAAGCAACGCCCATCGACAACCAGCTTGAAATAGTCCAGGCCAGAAATAACAGAATCAGCACCAACAGTGCCTTCAGGCCATAGTCGCGAGCCATCGATTGCAAATGTTCATTGTTGAGAAAATCTGAATTTGTGGCCGCTGACGACGTATCGGCAGCACCTTGAACCGGAACAGCCTGAGCTAGTATTGATAACATTGGGAAATTCATCAGCAAGCACCCTAAACGAAAATTTGCAATTGGAAAACAGAGGCACACTGAAATATTACTGAAATATTAAGGCTAGTGCATCGCTGCAACGATGCACCAGTGTCTGGTCAAGCCTTACTTTTAGGGTAGCCGCAGTCATAAGTACTGGCAGGGCAAAGGTTTTTTTGCGTCAACCCAAAAAGATAAGTTTGACAAAGCACTAGTCCGCATATTTACGTTCCCAGTGTGATTATTGTCGAGAGCAACCCTGTGCTAGCACTCTCTTAACAATCTGTCTTTGCATCCATGGACCGCGTCCGTATGATCTATTTGCCATGAAAACGAGCGATCCCTCAGCAGACTCATCTGCCTTGCCGAACGACCAGGATCAGCCTGCGGAACGAAAATTTTCGCTTTCACGACTCTCCGCGGCATTTGCACATATGTCTGGCACATCAAAAGAAGCCAGTTCATCAAAAGAGAATGGCCCATCCTCCACGTCACCGACTCAAGACCCTGACCTCACCCTATCACCTGATACTCGATTGACGATTCCTGCCGAACAGGACGTGGCTGTATCTCCACGCATGATCATCGAGGCAATGCTATTTGTTGGCGAAGATGACTCCCAAACCGATGAAACAAAAGCAACTCGCGGGCTCACCAGTCAAGAATTATCCAGCCATATACGCGACGTGTCTCCCGCAGAAGTCGATGAACATGTCCGTCAACTCAATCAACAATACCGTAAGGAAACATGCCCCTATGAAATAGTCACCTTCGCAGGTGGTTATCGGATGCAACTACACGAAGATTATTCTCATGTGAGAGACCGCTTCAGGCCACCGGGTCGCGCCATCAAGCTCACACCGGTGGCCATGGAACTTCTTGCCATCGTTGCCTATCAACAGCCTGTCACTGCGGAACAAATACAGAAATTACGTGGTCCACGCAGTCGTGCTGTACTCAACCAGTTGGTCAATCGCCAATTACTCCAACTAGAACGTCGTGAGGCCACACCAAGAAAACCCTGGTACCGCACAACCGACAGATTCATCCGCCTATTCCAACTCGAATCCCTGGATGATTTACCACGGAGTGAGGATTTGGATGACTCGTGACCTTTTGAGAATAACTCTGCAAACAAGAATCCAACTATTCCAATCTCCTTAACTTCCTTCCTGACAAGGACTTGCAGCTCCTCAACAGAAAGGATGCTAGTAGTCAAGGCCTCTGCTAGCTAGAATTCTCCCTTCTTCAAGCCATACTTACCTACATGCATGACCGATAGGTATCGTTGTTCCAGAGTCTTTGTCCACCATGTTAAATATTCTGCTAATCCGTGCTGGTTCCACCGAATATGCCAGTCAGGGCCGTGTGCAAGGCACCCTGGATGTTCCGTTAAGTGAAGAGGGACGCTGGCAAGCGGAAATGGCTGCCAACCAACTGCGCGGCCAATCCATCGAAACGCTGTACTGTGGACCGTGCCGTGCGTCCCAACAGACGGCTGAAATTATCGGCCAAGAGTTGGATATCAAACCCCGCACCAACGAGAAATTACACAATCTGGACCTCGGTTTGTGGCAGGGCATGTTGGTGAAGGAAGTCAAATCCAAGCAGCCCAAAGTCTATCGTCAATGGCAAGAGCATCCAGAAACCGTTTGTCCACCAGAAGGGGAAACCCTGCTACACGCCCAAGCCCGTCTGCAGACCATGCTAGGAAAATTAAGCAAAAAACATAAGTCGGGCACTATCGCCATGGTACTCATCGATCCTTTAGCCAGCTTGTTTCGCAATATACTGCTCCAAGACAAATTAGGCGACCTGTGGCAAGGCTGTGGCCACCATCCACAATTATGGGAATCGATTGCCGTGAACCCACCATTGGCAAGCCGCTAGACGGCATAGATTGTGGACCTCCACTCAGCTATACTAGGTCTGGTCAAGCCAAACTTTTCGGGATCCATGAGTGAATCCGTTTTTGAGTTAGCACTTTGCGACACCCCACGAACCGAAAAGATTTGTTTGACGTTGGGTTTCTGTAGTCAAGACTTACCGGAATTCATCCATCATCCATCATCCATCACAGATTTTTTGTCATGGCCACCAGCAACCTCGACCCAGACAGTGAGAGTTCTCGGCGTGTCCGTGAAAAGCGAGGTGTGCCCAGCGGGTTATGGCTGCGCTGTGCTGACTGCGGCGAGATGATCTTCCGGAAAGAGGCCCAACGACTCATGAATGTCTGCCCTGAGTGCGGGCATCACATGTATCTGAGTGCTTGGGATCGCATCAAGTGTGTGCTGGATGATGGCACCTTTGACCAGTGGGACGCCAATCTGGCCCCTCTCGATCCTCTCGAATTCCATGATAAAAAACGTTACCAAGACCGGTTGATTACGGAACAAAAACGGACCGGATTACGCGATGCCATACTGACAGGCCGTGGCATGATTCGTGCCCGGCGTGTCGCTATCGGCATAACTGATTCTCAGTTCATCATGGGCAGCATGGGCTCCGTCGTGGGTGAGCGGCTCACACGACTGATCGAACGGGCAATTGACCAGCAATTGCCCCTGATTATCATCAGCGGATCCGGTGGCGGCGCACGGATGCATGAAGGCATTTTTTCACTCATGCAAATGGCCAAAGTCAGCGCGGCCCTGGCACGTTATGATGCGGCAGGTGGCCTGTACATCTCTGTGTTGACTCATCCCACCATGGGCGGGGTTGCCGCCAGTTTTGCCTCATTGGGTGACATCACTCTTGCCGAACCGAAAGCGATGATTGGCTTTGCTGGGCCACGCACTATCAAAGCAACCATTCGAATTGAATTACCGGATGGATTCCAAACTAGCGAGTTCCTAATGGAACACGGCTACATCGACCGCATCGTCCGTCGTGCTGATCTGAAAAGTGAAATCGCACGCGTCATTGATTACTGTGGCAAATAGGCATGTACGATGGGTATCAGCTCGTTTTTTAAATCGATTCTTGAGGGTGGCAAAGTCGATATTGCCAAACAGTACGAAATCCTTCGGGAAGCCGTCTCCGGCACGATGTCGAATTTCTTTCAAGCCCGCGATCGGCAAACGGGGCAAATAGTTGGCCTCAAAATTATCGACAAAGTAAAATATGAACAATTAGAAATGCGATTTCGTGGCTTGGGCAAGCCGAGCGAAGGTGAAATCGCTACCTCATTTAACCATCCGAAAATCGTCACCACTCACAGTTATGGCATCACAACCAAAGACGAACCATTTCTCGTCATGGACTTTCTGGATGGCCCTGGGCTCAATTCACTGATCCTCAGTCGCAACAACTGCCTGAATGGCAACCGACTTACCCTCATGCGGCACGCAGCAGAGGCACTACAGATTGTGCACGAAGCAGATTACATCCATCGCGATATTTGTCCGCGTAATTATGTCTGCAGTTCTGATGCAAGTTCACTCAAGTTGATTGATTTTGGCCTTACTGTACCTGCACGCAAAGAATTCATGCAGCCTGGTATTCGTACGGGAACACCCAATTACATGGCCCCGGAAGTGGTACGTCGAAAAACAACCGATTTGCGACTTGATATTTTCGCCTTCGGTGTCTCCATGTATGAAATGTTTGCGTTCGAACTTCCATGGCAACGGGGCAGTGACGGCATGGCAGCTATGAGTCACGGTCAATCCGAACCGCCCCCACTAACAAAATATTGTCCTACGATCCATCCTGTACTGATGAAGGCCATCCACGCTTGCATCCATTCGGAACCTCAACAGCGCACTCAATCCATGCAACAATTTCTCAATTCCATACGATCCGTAAAGCAGGACGAGGCGGATTAGGGATGACAGCCACGAAGTGACGACAGCACGAGTACTGTCTAAGTTCAATTTTTGCATTTTTACATGCCGGAAAATTGTACTGTGCGATTTGGGTTAAAGCTATTCTGGCTGCAATTCGACCTAACAACTCTCTACCAGCGAATAATTACCACGAAGGACACGAAGAATAGGTACGAATAAGGACTTTTCACGACTTGCTGAATAGTCAAACGCTTCTTGTTTCTTCTTGTATAGCATCCTTTTCTTTCCTTCGTGCTCTTCGTGCCTTCGTGGTTTTATTGTTGCAGCCAGAAGGTTTTGTAACTCCTGCGTTTCTATTAGGGTGTTTAAAATATCTTACACTACCCCTTTTCCAGGGATTATCTTTGAAATGGTTCTTGAAAAGTGCAAAACATGAACTAAGTGTCACCTGCATCTTAGTTTCCAGGAACATACAGCGCACTTACTTCTTCAGGAGTTAGCGCTCGGTCGTAGATGGCTATCTCGTCCAGCTTGCCTTCGAAATTGGAGTCGTTATCATTTCGTCCTCCCAAGAATAGTTGCGGCACCGCCGACAACTTTGGAGCCGATTCGGAAATTTCTGGAATTGGGTTGCCATTTAAATAGACACGCACGGCCAACCCGTCACGAACCAGGACTACGTGATTCCAAGTCCAACGTGGAATAACACTTTTGCCGCTCAACGTAAGAGCCTGTTCTCCGCCTTGGGTGAATAGGAGTTTGCCTTCATGGGCCTCCGTACCACCAATGCCCAAATGTTCGCCCGCAGCGGCAAAAGCCCACTCTCTGCCACGAGAAAACATGACCCCTGTGATCGGCCGGCCATCGCTCGGCATTCCGTTCCAAAACCACAGCGAAACGCTGTAAGTTGTTCCAAGCTCTCCTATGTGGGAACGCATCCGACCGCCGGCAAAATGTGCCGCCCGATTGAATTGACCCGGACGGTTGAACTGATCCGATCTCGGACCTTGCAGGTAAAAGGCCACCCCGGTTTCGTAAATGCCATCGTGGAAGCCCAATTGATCCATGGCTCGTGGGCCACCAAACTCGTCCATCCGCCAATAGACCCTAGGCCTTGAATCGACGATTGCTTGGGTCGCTACACCTAGATCCGAGGTCGGTAAATTTCGCGATTTACCGGCAACTCTTTCTAGCAACTGCAACACCGTTTCGACAATTTTAGCTTCCGCTTGAACTTCCAAGCCTGCGGATCTGGCAGGCCAGGTATTATAACCACCCAGCTTATGTTGCTCTGAAGGAGGAATGTATCCTTCGGCCCCATTCGCCAACTCAATATTCACCGTAGGTTGCAAAGGGCTGCTGGCTTTGAGCTTCAATCCGGTCAAAGCATACACTTCGTTCGGAATGGCAGTCAATCCAAACGATCCTATCCGCAGCGCTTGCAGAAGAATTTTGGTCTCTTGCTTTTCATGCAAGTAAATCGCCTCACGTGCGTAGACTTCGGTCGTATTTTTGGGCGACCGATCCCCCATGGCCTGGACCACACCTTGCGCCCAGGCAAGCCGCTGCTGATCTGGCGTACGATAACGCAGAGGCAACTCAGCCTGAGCCATGGCCAAGGTAATGTCACTCTGGTACTCAATGGATTGGTAGGCCTGCCAGGCGATTTCTACCAGACCTTCGGTATAGCTGAGTAGATCGTGTGGCGACTTGGATGGTTCCGGTCGGGTATAATCTCGCAGCCAGATATCTCCACTGGTACCGTGAGACATAATACCTACCACTGGGGCGGAATTCGCTGGGCGGTTCTCAGATGTAAGTCGCTGTTCGATGCGTTGAGCAAACAGGCCAAAATAATCCGCGCTGATCGGTGCGGCGCTGTAGTAATGCATCGAAAAGTTGGCCAACACGCCAATGGGACGTCCCGCCTGAGACTGTATTCCAATTACGGACAAATCAGGATCCTCCGGCCCTGACGGACCTATGGCATCTTTGCTCAAATAACCTGGGTGCATGTTGGCGCGGACGGTGAGATTGCCAAACGGATCGGTGAGAACACGATCCGGACGACGAATCCAACGGCGAAGGGCGGTGTAGGAATCGGCGTTGGCCACGGCAATCCCCACCTTGGCTGGCTCCAAGTTCCGAGCTGCCCTTTCGATTGCTTCCACCAGCAAGTGTCGCAAAAAATCGGGATATCGCGGGTCGGCTTCGGTTCCCAATGCAGCCATCGACGCAGGCGCTGAGTGGGTATGGGTTGCGGAAATCAGCATATTTTCTGGTGGAACCCCGGTGGATTGCGCAGCTTTGGCTTTCGCCTCATCGAGTAATTCTCGGGGCATCATACAACTGTCGACGACCACTATGGCCATTTGGGTAGACCCGTCATCCAGCACCATGGCCCGCGCGTGAATGGGGGTATTGACCTTACTAGCTGATTTCGACAGCATCCCGCCATTGATCAGCACCGGGAACATGGTCGGCGTGATCTCCACCGACACGGCCCCCGCACGAAACTCAGCCACCGCTTGCTGCATCATGCTAGTCGCAAAGAACAGGGCGATGGACAAAGTCAATAGAAACCTGTGATAAGAACTCATAGGAGATTCCTTGGTAGTAGGGTGGAACGTGATAGAACGTACTCATATAGACTACTTGAACAATAACTCACATTTTCAGGGGAGGTTGACCCGCCCACTTGCGCTCTGCATCTTATGTGCTTCATACTTTATCGTCCGCACTGAAGGGGTCAGGTACAAGTTTTCGGCTTGCGCGCCGATCAAGATTGTGCAGGCTGTTTGGCCGAAAATCGTACCAGACCCCGCCCTCCTGAAGGCAGCCTCTCAACTCTCCACTCTACGGCTTGATCGATTTTATAAATGCGATCACATCGGCCAGGTCTTGGGCGGAAAGATCTTTTTCCAAACCTTCGGGCATGAGTGAAATGCCACTGGAGACCATCTCTTCAATATTCGTCCGCAAGATGACATCTTCCTTGGCCTCCGAGCGGCGCAAGGTAATGCTGTTGCCTGTTTCCGCCACAATGATACCGTTGTGGATCCTACCCGACTCGGTCACCACCACATACGTGTTATAATTGGGCTGAGCCTCACGATTCGGGTCGAGTATGGCAATCAGCAAATCGGCCACCGACTTGTTTTGAACCGAAACCAAGTCTGGCGCAACCGAGTGCCCCAAGGTTCCCACTCGATGACAAACCGAACAATTCTTTTTAAATACGGCCAACCCGGCGGGGACGCTGCCTTGCAGTTCTAGTACCGATTGAAACGCGACAACCACTTGAGCTCGATCCGAATCGATCTCTCCACCCAATAATTCCTGGCTTTCCTTGCGAACCTCCTGATTGGGGTGAGTCAGCAGCACTTGCCTTTTATCTTGGGGTAAATCGCCCAAGGTGATTGTCTGTGTACGAATCGCTGCAAGCAACAATTTGATTCGCCCAATACTGGAAAGCATTGCATCAATCACCTGCTGGCGTATGGCTGGACTGTAGGTTGTCCAGCCAGCCAACAAGAGTTTGCCCGATCGGTCATGGTGATGCTGGGCCAAGGCATCCACGGCTGCACGCTGCAAAAAGGGAGAAACCAAGGGTGTCAACAGGTCAGACAGTGATTCGGTCACTTGCTCAAATGGAGCAAATGCCAGCAAACCAATCGCTTGGGCACGTTGCTCATCCGATTGTTGTGGGTCCGCTGCCAATCGGGCTGCGTTGTCAAACAAAACCCCCACTTGTTGGCGTAACCTCGGTAGGGTCTGTGGATCCGCCAATAGAGCGGAAAGTGACAAGCCGCGTCGATCGAGGCCTTCTCCCAGTGCCGTCAATAACCCCCGCTGAATGAGTAGCGATAGTCCATCGCGATTGAGCGCTGCCAGTAGCCGCATGGCGCCCTCAGCATTTGGATTGGCTCCCACCATCAAGCTCAACTCGGACAACAGCGAAGCAGCGTGTGGCTGCTTGAGGAAATCACCGTCCTGAATCAGTTGCTCTGCTAATTGGCCAGCCTGATTTGCTACCGAAGAAAGCATGGCAATTTGAATATCGGTCCCGTGGTCCGGATTGCGGGCCAAACGAGTCAGGCCTGTTAACGCGTCCTGGGAAGAAGCTTCACCTATCGAAAACGCCAATTGAAAGCGGACCCGTTCATCTGGGTCATCACACAGTGTCAGCAGGGTGCGCACGAGTGCTGGCGAATCCTTCAAGAAGGGTTCCGAAAGTTTGATGCTATGTTCGCGTATTCGGGGATGCTTATCGAGCAAGGAAATTTCAAGCAATTTGGGTGGAAGCGACTGCAGACCGGCCAAGGTATACAGGGCATGCAATTGGGCGAGTGGAACTTTCGACGAAGTGACTAAATCCCTAAGCAGCGGTACGATCGACTTGTCCTGCCGCTGCCATAAAAGTCGCTGGGCCGTTTCACGATTCCAAGCACCGGCGGACTTCAATTCCGCTACCAATTGCTTGGAAGTCATGTCGCCCAATCGTACCGGCTGAAACCGTTGCATGCGTGGGCTGATCAACCGATAAATACGACCTCGATCGGAGCCGCTCTCCAAGTGAAGAAATTGCTTAATATCCTGGGGGATCGAATAAGGGTGCTCAATGGTTTCACGATACATGTCCAACACGTAAAGTGTTCCATCGGGTGCGTTGACAAAATTAACAGGCCGAAACCAGTTGTCAGTCGAGCGTAATAATTCTTCATTCGAATCGGCCCGTTCCGCCCGATAGGCCACCCCATGGGGAGTGAGTACTTTGCGATGCACCAAATTGCCGCCCACGTCGCCAATGAACGCGTTGCCACGAAATTCCTCCGGATAGGCATTACCCCGATAGATCGTCACTCCGGTCGCCGAAGTGAAATATCCAACCGGATATTCCGTAGGCACTCCACCTGCGGGCTTCGACCCATCCAAAGGAATAAACTGCCACTGGCCATCCTCCCCAACGACCAGTTCGTACCCTTTGTCTGCAGCACGCCATTTCTGACGGACAATACGCCACGGTTCGGGCGGGCTGATGCGAAATACGGGGGAACTGGCTCCGTCCGCAGCGATACTACGGACCAACCCCGATACGGCCAGGTAGGGATTCCGGGCCAAATAGTGCTGCGGGTAGATCACCTGCTGAATATGATTACTGTTGCTGCAAACTAACCGATTGCCCCAGTCATCCATCGAATGGCCAAATTGAACTCCTCCTGAAACGAGCGCGAATTTTTCAGTCTTCGGATCGAAACTCACATCTCGGCCGCTCGCCTGGAACAGCGGATCGCCCCGATGCTTTAGTTTGGCCGCATTGCGGCCGCCAACAAAGTAGATTTTGTTATCCAACGCCCACTTAAGGCCATTGGTCACCGATTGCACGTTACCTCGGCCGAATCCGGACAAAACAATCTCACGCACATCGGCCCGCTGATCGCCGTCGGTATCTTTCAGATAGTACAAATACTGTGGCGCCAATACGAACAGGCCCCCATCGTAGCAACAGACAGAAGTTGGCCAACTAAGCTTGTCAGCAAAAACGGTACTCCGATCCATCCGCCCGTCCCCGTCGGAATCCTGCAACAGGCGAATGATGCCGACATCCGGCTTGCCACCTCCCTCAGGATTGAGTTTGGTCGGTTCCTGAGAGAACGGATAGCCATGCATCTCTGCCACATACATCCGTCCATATTCGTCGAAGCACGCATCGACCGGATCGAAAACCAGCGGTTCGGCGGCCACCAATTCCAATTCGAAATTCTTCGCCAGCTTGAAAGTTTGCAGCGCTTCGAGAGGTTCCGTGGGAGGAATGCGCGGCATATCCTGTGCCGTGACTTTTCGAACCGGCGCTGCTTTGTCCGCAGCAGAAGAAGAAGGTGTGCCTTCAAGCCCTTCGATGCCAAGCAGGAACGTTAGCAGAATAATTGCCATGATCCCTTTTGGCCGTGGAAACAGGGTCCGCAAGAAGAACCATTGGGTCAGTAAAAGATTGAACCGGGACTTTGAAATGCTCATTTCACACCTTTTTTGCGTCTTTCATCCGGCGTTACCGATGGCCATAATATAGTCTCTGGATGTGCTCGATACAAACTGATGTGCTTGATACAAACTGGGGCTCATGTGGCAACAGGAATGGTTTCATGGTTCCACCGATAGAATCTGCAACGGAGTATTGAGATGGTGCAAGCTGAAGGGCACCTACAAGCCGACGCCAACCCCCTGCTCATGCGTGAGGTTTTTGGCAATGTTTCTCATTTCTCAAAAATTGCATTTTATATCCTCGCTTTGGCCGCCATGGTCTGTTTTTGCTGGGGCGTCTATCGGCGTTTCCGCCTCTGGAATCTGGGGAATGCGCAAAACGGTCCCAATCCGATAAATAACCTCCCCTCATGGACTGACCTTGCCCGCCGCATACTCAATAATATTTTACTTCAGCGCCGCATGGTTGACAGACCTCGGGCCAGTCGGGCCCATCGTCTGCTGTTTATCGGCATGGGCGTGTTGTTCATCGGCACCCTGTTAATCGCCTTGGAACATGTCTTGGCCGACCTCCTGGGCCGTGACCCGAGCAACCCGGTGTTTCACAAGGGACTCTATTATGCCCTCTATGAAATTATTTTGGATGGTTTTGGAATCGCCATGCTGGTGGGCTGCTTGCTACTTCTCATTCGTCGTTGGCAGGGCAGCAGCAGTATCGCGAAGGAGCCACTCGATTGGATGGTGCTGCTAGGCCTGTTGGCGATTGGTTGCACCGGCTATCTGGTGGAGGGCCTGCGCATACTGTATGCCCAAACACCCTTGCCAGGCCTTTCCTTCCTTGGCTACCCGATCGCACTTGGCCTGGAAGCCATCGGAATTGAGGAAAATACGGCAACCGGCTTGCACGTATTTTTATGGTGGAGCCATGCATTCCTGGCCTTGGGATTAATTGCCGCTTTTCCCTATACGCGTCTGCTGCACTCGATCGCCGGTGCGCTCAACTTGCTCCGCCAGGAATCGTCCTTGGGCACGATGCGATTGGTGGCGATGGAAGAAGTTGAGGAAACCGGTCTGATTGGCGTTGGCTCAATTGAAAATTTTAGTCGCATCCAATTGAGAACCTTGGATGCCTGTGTTTCCTGCGGTCGCTGCGAAGATGCGTGCCCCGCCTTCGAAGCGGACAAGCCGCTTTCTCCACGCAATCTGGTACAAGACCTGCGATCTCATATGAATCTGGTCGGCCCTGGCTTGCTTGCTAAACAGTCCAATGGCGATTCCAGCTCCACCGCAACAGTCAACGGATCAGAAAGCAAAGGACCTTCTCCCCAACTGCACGGTGAGACCATTTCTGCGGAAACGCTCTGGTCCTGCACAACTTGCAGCGCGTGTGCCGATCTTTGTCCCTTGGGAATCAGTCCGGTCGAATTGATAACCGACATGCGCCGGCACCTGGTTGGGGAAGGCCAACTTCGCGGATCACCGGCGACCAGCTTGCAAAAAACTCAGCGTGCTGGAAATCCCTGGGGCCTTCCCGCCGAAGATCGGTTCGTTTGGGCAGACGATTTGCAAGTACCGACCGTGGAGGACAACCCCGATTTTGAAATTCTCTACTGGGTAGGCTGCGCCGCAGCTTACGATCGGCGTATCCAACGTGTGGTACGCAGCATGGTGCAATTGCTCCAGGCTGCAGGCGTCAACTTTGCCGTATTGGGCAGGAAAGAACGATGCACGGGAGAAGCTGCCCGGCGGATGGGAGATGAGTTCCTATTCCAAGAGTTGGCCGCGTTGAACGTCGAGGTGCTCAATCAATATGGCGTCCGGCGAATCGTGGCGCACTGTCCCCATTGCGTCAACAGTTTCTTACACGACTACCCACAGATGGGCGGTCAATACGAAGTCATTCATCACAGTCAATTACTAGAAGAATTGCTGGAACAAGGAAAATTGGTACGAAAAAACCAAGCCAACGAAGGAGTATCGGACCAAATCACCTACCATGACCCATGCTATCTGGCCCGTGTCAATCAAATAACCGAGCCACCTCGGACGGTGATTACGCATGAAATTCAAGGACTCCAAGAAACCACAACTGACCGTCTGCTCGAAGTACCCCGCAATCGCAGGAATACCTCCTGTTGTGGGGCCGGGGGAGGACGTATGTGGTTTGACGACGCACCGAGCCAACGAAGTGGTGTGAGTCGCATGCAAGAACTGCAAGCCACCGGAGCAAAAACGGTCGCCGTAGCCTGCCCCTTCTGCCTGGTCATGGTCACCGACGGAATGGCTGCCGCAGAGGCAGACGTCGAAGTACGCGACATTGCCGAAATTTTAGCCGCTGAGTTGAATGACTAGCTCAGCCCAAGCTCCCCGTCATTGTGTCAAAACAGATATTCCGGAGACAGTGGGCTAGCGGCAGATATAAATTTACCAGCACGCAGCGCAAGCAAGTGGGTCACCTACACAAACCGGCTTGCGCGATGTGTAGACAAACACAGACTCAATCCATCAGGGAACCCGCCAACTTCGTATTTCTGAATAGTGGTGATTTTCTTTGCCCAAGTGTCCCCCTGCAGCAACCAGCGTTCGGCCATCCGATGCAAACCCCAAAAGGGCTCCCAACACGGGCGGATGGCGAAAGGATGCCCGAAATTGGATTAGTATTTCGCCCGTATCGAGAGCCCAAAGAGTGATCTCCCCTTCGTTGGTAATGGTCGCTATCAGTGGTTCGATGGGTGAAAAAGAGCTTCCCACCACCGCGCTGGTGTGGCTGGGCAAAGTCTGGATCGTTGTGCCGAGTTGGGTGTCGTAAATGGTCACCGAATAGTCGGTCATCGCAAGCGCAAGATAACGGCCATCCGCCGAACGAACCAGGAGACTCTCGACATGGGGCACCTTTGCCACAGGTTTTGAGGTCGACGTATCCAAAATCGTCATCTCGTGGCTATTATTGGGTTGTAAATAAAGCCGCTGGCCCGCGTCATCAATCAACAATCCCTTATAGGGAGACTCAAGTAGGGTACGCACAACAGTCTCTTGGTAATTGGAGGCCTGCCAGATTCGAATGGTTCGATCTGGTGTTATAGCAGCCACCTGTTTACCTGACGGACTCACATTAATTCTATTAAGTACCCCGATTTCTGAAAATAAAACGCGTCTGTTAGCGACTTTTTCATCCGTGACAATAACGCATTGACGTCCACCATCTGTATTATCTTCGTATTCGCAGGCAGCGATCAGATTTCCCTCTGAAGAAATAGCGACTTCCATTCTGTGATGCCCCTCCTCATGCAGTCCAATATCGTGAACGCTACCGGAAGGTAAATCGACAGTGATCAATCGATGACTGGTTACCAAAACTACGGAATTTTCCTTCGTGGGTCCCACTATCTGTTGCGGCCAGCCGCGCGCGAAATGAAGTTTTTCTCCTTTCATTAGATCGTCATAAGACCAAACACTCGCCCCGGCGTTCCCCACCGAGACAATCTGGCTATCCGAATAGGCAAAGCAGGCTGCCTGATTGCCGCTGCGATTGGTAAAGACCACTTTCGTTGGCTCATATTGCCCACTTGCCGTTCGTTCTAACAACACAACCCGTGGATCTTCGCCGGTTACGACAATTCGATTTCCATCTGTCGAGAAACTCAAAGAACGTACCCATCCGTTGAGAACGGTCAGCTGTTGCTGTTCCTCTCCGGTCGTAAGATTCCAGAAACGTACGGTACAATCCTTACCTCCCGATGCAATCAGCGGCTCGGTCGGATGGTACTTAACGCTCAGCACATAACTATCGTGCCCTACGAATCGATCAATTTCCTTTTGCGTTGCCAGCTCCCATCGACGAATGGTTTCGTCATCGCTGGCAGTCACCAGCGTTAATCCATCAGGGGAAAAATCCAAGGAACGGACCCAATCCGTGTGCCCTGTAAGCTCTCCGGCAGGCTCCAAATCCTTCAGTTTCCACAATCGCACCATCTTATCCGCACTCCCACTGGCGAGTAAATTTCCATCGGGCGAAAAGGCGATACAATACAAATCATCCTCGTGGGCCTTCCGCCTGACCACCGTTTCCATACCGCTTTGCTCGCGCACCAATGATAAATCCCATACCGCCAAAACACCATCATCTCCACCGCTAGCCATGGTGGTGCCATTCGCCGCAAAAGCCAGCGTGTTGATAGGACCATCGTGTGCCTGAGTCATTGCGAGTTGCTTGCCAGTGGCCGTCGCAAAAATTCGCAACATGCCATCCTTGCCACCGGTTGCCGAGACCCCAAGAACCTCAGAAATCGCCAGTGTCGTGAACGACCCTCGACCGTCAAATTCCATCAGCGATTGCTGCAAATGATCGGACAATAAGTGCCAGGCAAAATCGGCCACTTTGGCATTGTCGCTACCCGTTTGATATTTTTCCAGACGCATCCGAGCCTCCGCATATCTGCCCAGCGTCATCGCCTGCTGAGCCAATTGCATATCCGACACATAGCTGGCGCGTAAAAACCGGTCAGCACTCTCGGTCGACTCCACCTGCAATCGATCGCTCACCGCCAACTGTGCGTTCAACCGTCCGTTATGCCATAACACGCCAGCCACCAAGCTAACCAGCGACAGCATGACCACAGCCAACAGAGTGGCAGCCATCCGATTGTGTCCAATCCATTTGAGTGTATGGCCCGGCAGCGACAACGGTTTGGCCATGGTCGGCTCACCACGCAGGTAGCGGCCCAAGTCTTCCGCCAACTCGGTTGCCGTGGCGTAGCGCCAGTCGGGACGTTTTTCCAACGCCTTCAAGCAAATCGCCTCCAAAGTGGGTGAAATTGCCGAACGCAAGCGACTCGGTGGCACTACATGCCGTTCCAGAATGACCATCAACAGTTCTCCATGGGAACTACCCTCTGCTGCAGGCAGACCCACCAGCAACTCATAGAGTATGGCACCCAAAGCGTAAACATCGCACGGAACGCCAACCTTGCCGATCCGCTTATCGAACTGCTCAGGTGCCATGTAACGGGGGGTCCCCAGCATCATATTCGAAAGAGTCTGTTGTTGATCTCCTTCCAGCAATTTTGCCAGTCCGAAGTCGGTTAGTTTTGGCTCAAAGTGTTCCAGTTGATTTTTGCCGATGCCAATTTTGTGGCACGGTTCTAACAGCACATTGCTCGGCTTTAAATCGCGATGCAAAACACCTTGCCGATGCGCATAGTGGACCGCCTCGGCCAACTTGATCACAAACCGGGCCACCTGATCCACCGGGATCGAGGTTCCCAGGTTGGCCAACCACTCACTCAGATCGGGTCCCGCACAATAGGCTGATGCAATGTATGGAGTGCGGCCCGTGAGATCGGCCTCGTAGATAGGAATGATCGATGGATGTTCCAAAGTTGCGGCAGTGGCAGCTTCACTTTCAAACCGGCGCAACTTGTCTTCGTCAACAAGGACTTCGGGACGCGGCAATTTGAGCGC
>JBDOMT010000284.1:0-11336 GCA_039831705.1 Pirellulales bacterium
TACCAATCACCAGTGCGATGAACACATGGAATAGGAGCTTCATGATGGTCATGACTCCATCTTTCAGTAGAGAAAGATGCTCAAGCAACTCGGGCGGACTGGGGCGTGTCGAGGTTGGCGACGATCGGTCGTTGGTGGAGTGCGCTTCCTCCGACGGCTGTTCATCAGGAGGTTCCGAATCAGATGGCCGCGGCTGAGAGTTGGAGGTTGAATCGTGCGCAGGCGAAGAATCCGATTGGGGTCGATTTTGATCAGCCGATTGTGTCTCATCGGATGGTTCTGCGGAGTTGTTATTTTCTTGTGCATCCGTCGGGGCTTTGGCTGGATCGCTATTAGGTTTTTCCTGGGATTCGGTAGTTTGAGATTCATCTGCCTGGGAGCCGTTCTCTCGAGTTTCGCTCGCTGCAGAACCATCTTTACTAGAGGATTGGGGATCTTGGCCACCGTCTGCTGTTGTTTGGTCGCCTTCATGTCGGTCATCGGTGACGGACTGGGTTGCCTGTTCTTGGGATTCTTGATTTTGGACTGCCTGTTGCGGTTGGTCGGTAGGTTCCGCTGGACTTTTTTTGACTTCTTTTTGTGGGGCCCCATCGGTGCCATAACCCCGCCGTGATGGCGACAACTCCGCCGGCGATCGCACCTGCCAAGGAATTTGTGAAACAGCATACTCGGCGTAGGGGCGAGGCAGCAGCATCGCGACCAGCAGAACTCCCATGAGTAACAAGCCACCGGTAACGATCCAGGTGACAGCGATCGGAGTCGGCATTTCGATGTGCCGCTGTCGTAGATAACGTCTTAATCCAAGGAAGCTGGTAGTCACCAGGAGTGCCAGCGCCGAGGCTACGTACACGGTTAGCAGGACAAACACATAGGCTCTCCGGTTCATATCACTTGCAGGGATCAGCCTTTGGCCCAAGCCAAATATGGGCAAGGCAGCCAGAGAGAAATAGAGCACCCACATGCCTGGCGGATGCGGGCCATGGTGACCCAACCATCGTTTCCACCAAGCGGGCTTTCCTGGTAATGGGTCATCGTCGGTGGCCAGCAATTCGTTCTCCGACGTCCCCAGTTCGCGTCTGTTGTTACTATGAGGTTGGTTCTGCCCTTCCGCTTTAGATGGACTACCGTTCGAACCATCACCTTCAGACCTGTCTGCGCCAATCCGCTGCATGAGGCCTTCGCCAGAAGCATCTTCGCGCTCGTCGATCAAAGTGCAATCCCAAGTGAGACGGTGGGCACACCACCAGATGATGCTGATCAGGCTAAGATTGAAGAGATGGCTGAAGGGGCTGGGATGCTGGACGAATTTTGTCAGCACCAGGAATATGGCAATTCCCAAAGGAAGGCCGAGGACCAATGCTCGCTCGGAACCTAATTCGATCGAAATTCGTGCAATTAGCACGGCTGCGAATACAAAGAGAGTAAAGACGTAGTTGAGTCGGGCGTGAAACTCACCCACATAAAATACTTCAATCAGAAAGTATACCAGGCAGCCCACCAGTGTCATGATCAGCGCTGGGCTGACCGCGATGGCCAAATAGTCGGCTGTCGTTTTTTTAAATCGTCTGGCCATTACCGTAGTTCAATTTTTGTACTTTTCATGCTGGCAGATTGGACTGTGCATTATTGCATCACGCATTCTGATAACAACGATGGAACCGCCCCTTCATCCACCAATTGTCGAGTAGGGATATGCTGAGCGATCAGGGGCCCTGACATTTCTGCAAAACGAGTTGGTTCATACACATTGAGGATGGCTGAAACTGCGTGTCCGCGTCGATGTAAATTTCCCAATGCGATTGCCGTTTGCGGCGTAACGGCCGTGAGTATCGCCAAAATGGTTGCACTGCGGGGCAGGCGGCTGGTCGTCTCTTCGATCAGTTGTGCGCAAGTGAGTCCATCGGTCAGTTCAAGTCGCGCCAACATTTCAAGAATTTGCATCCAACCTGCATATGTGCGACCCGTGGGTACGATGACTGGCTGCAAGCGATCGCTGGAATCTCGCATCGCCTGAGAGGTGCGTGCTGCCTGTCGGCTGTGGAGTTGTTCGTGGCTCCAACCTTGAGTGCGAATTCGATCCGCCGCATCGCGACCATTGGTCACCAGGCCAACTTGCTGCCCCATTTCGACCAGTGCACCGGCTATCGATGCAGAGGCTGTGATGGCCAGTTCCGACCGAAACGGTTCGTGTCTCGACTCGAAAGATTGCAGATGAAAGTCGACCAGTAGCGTGGCCCCGGCAATGGACGACGGTTCATATACTTTGCTATGCAATTGGCCCGTGCGTGCAGTCGCTCTCCAGTGAATTCGATTTTGGGGATCGCCGGCCTGGTATCTGCGCAGGCCAGCGATACGCGTAGGATCTTCGTAGAGGCGATGCGACATGCGTACTTCACCAATGGGGCGACGTGAGGCAATATCATAACCATCCAAGGGAATGACTTTGGGATAAGCCAACAGAAAACTCGGCTCACTGAGAATTCGGAACCGGCGATAGAGGCCAAACAGGTCTCCCGTTTCCGCTACCAGAGGACCTAATTGATAGTAACCACGCCGATTGCACGTAAGTTGATAATAAACCGTTTTGGTGCCCTGCTTGCCCTTGTGCGCGGGACGCAAAGAGACCAATTGCAATCGGCGGCCAGACACCTCCAGGTTGGGTGGATCGTGGATGAGTGCCCGCCGTGGCAACAGGTCTTCCAGCAACAGCCAGGGGATGGGCAGCCAATGTCGGTTTTCGATGGTGACCACAACGGCCACACTTTCCCCCAGCTTTACCTCGCGATGGCTAATTTCACGCCGTGCAACCAGCGCAGAAGACCATCGATCTGCCAGATATCGGCCGACCAGTATAACTCCCAACAGGCAGTACATCGCGTAGGCCAGCAGCCCAAAGCCAAAGGCTAAGGACGAGAGTAGCAACAAGATGGCCAGGACGAGTAAACGCATGGGAGAGTTGAGTGTTGAGAGGCAGATAAAGGGTGTGATTTAATATGTCAGCATACATTGATTGCCGCTTTCCTTTACGTCCCACTTTTTTCCAACAACGGCACTGGGGTTTCATCCATGATGTCTACTAGTATCTCGGAGATGCTTACCTGGCGGAGACGGCTTTCCGGTTTTAGTATCATTCGGTGGGTCAAGACGGGGGGGACCACTTGCTTCACATCTTCTGGTTCAACGTAGTTGCGCCCTCGAATGGCTGCCACTGCCTGAGCAGTTCGATAGAGAGCAATGGAAGCTCGTGGGCTGCCGCCCAAACTCAATTCTTCATGTTCACGAGTTGCATGCACCAGTTGAGTGATGTAATGGCGAATATTTTCATCCACATGGACGGTGCGAACTGCCTGTTGGCAGGCGACCAATTGCTCCACCGATACCACCGGTTGTAACTTGGTAAGTGGATGCTCCTGTTTGAGCATCTCAAGCATTTGTGATTCTTCACCGAGGGTTGGATAGCCAAGGCTGAGTTTGATCAGAAAACGATCCAATTGGGCTTCGGGTAGCGGGAAGGTGCCTTCGTGATCGATGGGGTTTTGCGTGGCAACCAGCAAGAAGGGCGGTTTGAGTGGGTGACTGTGGCCGTCGATAGTTACCGTGCTTTCAGCCATTGCTTCGAGTAAGGCGGCCTGGGTCCGGGGTGTTGCCCGGTTGATTTCATCGACCAATACCAGTTGGGAAAAGATGGGGCCTGGCCGAAATTCAAATTCACTGACTTTCTGATTGAAGATCGAACCACCGGTCACGTCAGTCGGAAGTAAATCGGGGGTGCACTGAATTCGGTTGAATGAGCAGCCAGCACTTCCTGCAAAGGCCCGGGCCAAGATAGTTTTGGCGACTCCCGGAACATCCTCCAGAAGAACGTGTCCCTCGCAATACCAGGCGACGAGTATTCGGACGATCTGTTGACGCTTCCCCACAACAACCTGTTCGATGTTGGAAATAATTCGTCTGCTGATCGTAGGGATGTCTAGTTGCCCGCTGGGGGAAGCCGACCGATTGGCCCTTGGCTTGTTTGGCGCAGGGGGACGCGACGCGCGCGATAAGTCGGCCATCGTTTCTGTTCCAGGGTCGTTGAAAAAGCACGGAGGTGCCCAGTAGAGCTTGACTGCCAGTCTAATCTGCTGGACGATTAATGTACACCAGAAAATAGAGTGAGCATCATGCTGCCTCCAGGGGCCGCATGTGCGCTGCGTTACGAATCCAACCTTCAATTCGGGCGCGGCTGGGGGTGTTATTTCCTCGCAGGATGCGTTGTCCCTGTTTGGTTTCGCAGAAGGCTAATACCGTGTCTAAGATTTCTGTGCGGTTGGTTTCCAATAGATGTTCAGGTTCAGTCAGTTTACAGGCCACCAGTAACTGGGCTCCAAATCCGCGCAATTGAGGGATGCGACAGACGAGGCGAGCCTGTTGTTGCCAGACGATAATCGTTTGGGGATTGATATGGCTGACATCAAGTTCTTCGGCGGTTGATTCCGGATCGGCACAGAGCAAATCGGCAATGTTACGGATGCCAGCCTGGACCAGGCGATCAGCCGTTTTGGCGCCAATGGAGGGCGCATCTTCTGTGGGACTGTCTTGCTCCAGGTAAAATTGGATCTTTCGAGGGGGTTCTGTTGGATTGGGTTGAGGTTCTTGCTTTTGCTTGCTGGGCTCAGTCTGTTGTTGTTGACGCAGGGAGTCAATCGGGTGTATCTGGCTGCGCAGCGATTGGAACTGGCGCATGGCGTGGTGATTTTCGGTAAAGATCAGAAGTTGCTGACCTGCATGCGAAAATTGGTGCAGCAGTTCGACCATCGCCGTCGCTGCCGCCTGATCTTGACGGAGGAATGGCTCATCCAGGAGTAAAGGCAACTCAATGCCGCGTTGCGCATATGCTGCAACCAAAGCGAGTATTAAAGCCAAGTTGAGCTGATCTTGCTCGGCATCGGTCAATGTCTCAGGATTTCGTGGTTGGCCATCACGGTTGACGACCAGGAGGGTGTGACTCGATTGACTGGCGGGCGTTGGATGACCACCGTCACGAGCTCGGATTTGTACCCATTGGCCATCGGTCAGTTGAGTCAAAATATCAGAAGCACTCCAGGATTTTTGGCTTCCATGAATTTTTGGCTTTTCATCGAAACGGTTGCCTCTTGGAAACTGTATCAACAGCTCGTCAAGCAACCAATCGAATCGGGGAGATTGAGTAAAGTCGACGGTATAGAGTCGCGAGAGAAGAGACGGAGGCAGATGGGCTAGCAGCAACGGAATGGTCTGCTCATCAACCTTAATTCCGCTTGTGGCTGAGATGGTGAGACGACACGATTGATTTTTCAGACATTGGCGTTTTAGAGTATACTGGTCCGTCTCGCTCTCAACTTGAATCGATCCGGGGTTCAGACTCAAATCATCCGAGTGGCTCCGTTTCTCCAGTGTCTTGTTGTCAGAAGAATGAGTTGCAGCTGGAAGCAGATTTTGTCGATCAAGATGAGCTAATTTTCCATAGAGCAGATGGCCTGCTAATTGGGCAATAGTGCTTTTCCCCGTCTGATGAGGAGCAAAAAAAACATTCAGATGGCAGTCAAGACTGTCGATGTGCAGATCAGGCCAGGAATTTTGTCCGCTGACAGTCAGTTTTGTAATCTTCATGGGTTCAGCATCCTTGCACGGTCCAGTGCTTCCTCGGAAACCCAGCGTCTCCCTGGAAACCCAGCGAGTGGTCTTTCGATTCAACACAACCAGACATCGGTCGACTGCTGGCAAGATAGCGAAATAGGGGAATTTTCTCAAGATGGATGGAGGTGGAAGGTGCTATCACTTGGTCTCTCGACGACCAAAAGTGAATAATCAGATGCATCGAGTATTATAGCTTGTCAATTAGCTGGAGGAGAGACAGAGTGAAACATCCTGTACAAGCGGCCCTCGATCGTCTTGGCGTGCAGCAGCCTCTTGCAGCCGTGTCGATTGGCAATCAATGGCAAAAGGGGCTCGGTCATGAGCTCTCCGTGGATTCTCCCATCGATGGGAGTGCTCTGGCTCATCTGACACTGACCACCACCGTACAGGTCGAAGAGGTAACGGCCGCAGCTGAGGCAGCTTTTCGATCTTGGCAGGTCGTACCTGCCCCGGCGCGAGGCGAATTTGTCCGCCAATTTGGTAATCAATTACGATCTCACAAGGCGGATCTGGCGACACTGGTAAGTTGGGAGGCGGGGAAGATTACCCAGGAATCGCTGGGTGAAGTGCAGGAGATGATAGATATCTGCGATTTTGCCGTAGGCTTAAGCCGTCAGCTCTACGGTCGCACGATGGCAAGCGAGCGTCCAGGCCATCGGCTGACGGAACAATGGCATCCCTTGGGCCCCGTGGGAGTTATTTCTGCCTTTAATTTTCCAGTGGCAGTTTGGGCCTGGAATGCGGCAGTCGCCTGGGTATGTGGTGATCCCATCGTGTGGAAACCATCGGAAAAAACTCCATTAACGGCCATCGCTTGCCAGACGTTGGTGCAGAAAACTCTGGAAGGAGTGACCGATGTGCCGTCCGCCATTTCAAGCTTAGTGATTGGCGCCGCCGAGATCGGGCAGCAGTTGGCCGCGTCCCCCACTTTGCCGCTGATTTCAGCGACAGGTTCAGTTTCTATGGGGTGTTCCGTGGCTCAGACGGTAGCTGCCCGGTTGGGCCGATCACTACTGGAGCTGGGTGGAAACAATGGCATGGTCGTTGCTCCCGCGGCTGATCTGGAGCTGGCAGTCCGCAGCATTATCTTTTCTGCTGCAGGTACCTGTGGACAACGCTGCACATCGCTGCGGCGTTTGATTGTGCATGAGTCAGTCGCAGACTTATTGAAAGACCGTATTCTCGAAATTTTCTCCAGGCTCCCGATTGGAGATCCCACGGTAGAGGGTACGCTGATTGGCCCGCTGGTTGACGAGCAGGCCGCCCAAGCTATGGACGAAGCCCTGGCGGCTGCCAAAGAACAGGGGGGCAAAGTGCATGGCGGTGGCCGAGTCGATGAAGGTGTCCCAACCGGAGGCGCTTATGTGCATTGTGCACTGGTCGAGATTGGTCCGGATGCACCGATCTTACAACAGGAAACTTTTGCACCCATTCTCTATTTCATTCGTTATCAACACTTGGAACAAGCCATTGCGATTCATAACAACGTGCCGCAAGGTTTAGCCTCAGCCATATTAACTGGCGATGTACGTGAGGCAGAACTGTTTTGCTCCGCGGCCGGTTCGGACTGTGGCATCGTCAACGTCAATATTGGCACCAGCGGCGCAGAAATAGGCGGTGCATTTGGTGGCGAAAAGGAGACCGGAGGTGGCCGTGAGTCGGGCAGTGATGCTTGGAAGCAATACATGCGACGAGCAACCAACACCGTCAATTACTCAGATCAACTGCCATTGGCGCAAGGGATTCGATTTGATGTATGAGTTGAAAGTTGATGTAGAATTTCTAAGAGAATATGAGCCATAGGTTGCCCACCCTCCGGGTTCGATCTCTTTGGAGCGACCAAGGGAGATGCTGTAACGATTATGCACATTTTACGCAAAGTTGGTGCATTTGAGCTATTGTCGCGTCGGTTGCTGGAACTTCGGCGAGCTATGCTTGTAGTATGAGCGAGACAACGAATACTACGGATTGGACGGCGCTGGCACTGCAGGCGATGGAACAGCAACACCAGATCGAATCGGCAACGGAGCAAGCCGATGTCTCAGAAACGAGTTCGTCGTTCGAGACCCTACGAATTTTTGGCGGGATCGCTCAGCTATTATTTTGGGGCGTTTTGGGGTATTTCCTTGTCATCCACTATGGCGCCTTCAACCTGATCTGGATTGCTCTGGTGATCTGGTTTCAGGTGATTCCTTCGATGACCTTGCGCAAGAAATCGGCCTACAAATGAGAGATTCCATCTTTTCGAAAGACAAGGCATCGCAAGATGTCACCAACTGGAACGCTTTGCAAACGGAATATTCTTCAACCACAAACGGAACGACGGGCCGGATGTTACTTCGGCTTTCCGCAGTCATGTTTTGTGCGTTGACCCTCTATCTGTATGCCGGCTTGGGTATTGGTTTGGCAGTACTGGTCGCTGGGTGGTTCGTTTTCTACCGTTCGTAAGCTTCTAAACTTCGACGGTCATGTCCGCCATTTGTCCTGCAGGTGAATGAACGGACGGTACGGTGGATTTGGCTCGGCTCTCATTTACAGAGGCGAGGAGGCCCTTGACGTATTTGGAGCCTGTCGGACCATCGGGGGTGTTAGTTTCATAGAAGGTTGGCGGTTCGTAAGTCCATCCATCTTGAAGCATGGCATCCTGTTTTCGCAGCGCTCGGTAGAGATGGCGGCCTGCGATTGGCGCGGCTAAACGCGAACGCCAGCCAAATTCGTCATGCAACTCTTGCATTAACTGGTTGATGGCGTCGACTCGTCGTGGATCGTCACGGTATTGCCGTCGTGTGGCCCACAGCACGCCAGCGTAGCGAATGGGAAGGTTGGCCGCTTCGTGAGCAAAACGGGCCCGGATTCTTTTGTCAGGATGTTTTTTGTACTTTTTCCAGGCACGCAACACGTTACGTACAATTCGCACGACACTGGGGCCATTCACCTCAAAGTCGCGGCGAAACGCTCGCAGTAGCAGCTCGCCTTCCTGGCCATCAGGAATATTGGGGTGATGGTAGTTGAATTGCAGTTGCCCGTGGATATCGGCCACCGAGACCTCAGCCAGGCTTTTGATGACACCTTTTTCTTCCAGTTCCGCAAACAGGGGGGTGCCTGGGATCGGTGTATAGAGCATGAACTGGTGGAATTCAGTGTCGTGGCTTACGGCATGTTCGATCGCCTGGTCAATATTCTCTGGTGAATGCTCAGTCATTCCTATGATACTTGAACCCAGTACGCGGATTCCATGTGACTGCAGCGAGCGGATAAATTTTACAGTGTCCGGTGTGCCGGCCAGCTTGGTGTACTGGGAGCTTTTGCCTTCCAAGCCAAGCCAGACCCAAGAAATGCCTAAAGCCACGAGTTGATCGAGAGTATATTTTTGTAAAACATTGGCAGAGCTAAACACATAGAGTGACCAGGGTTTGTTGTGCTCCTGCATCTGTTTTAGCAGTTCCAAAGCGCGCTGCTTGTCGAGTAGAAAATTTTCATCCATGACGAAGAAAGCTTGGATGCGCAATGTCCGCTCCAGCTCGCACATAATGTCGAACAGTTCATTGCCGGTCTGATAATATTCGATGAATTTTCCTTTTCCACCAAACATGGCTGAGGTTGAGCAAAAATTGCACCCCATCGGGCAACCCACGGATGGAATGAGTGTGGCGCATGCGTCCCCCGGATGATTCTTAAGAGACACGCCCATGATTCGCGTGCCGATGTTGGCATGAGTTACCGGATGATGCACAGGTTGGTTGGGGTTTTCACCTAGAAATTGTCGAAGCCATCGGACTCCGTCGCCACGTACGATGTAATCCAGATTGGCATATTTCGATAGCACTGAAAGACTGGCGATGTGCCCACCTACCAATATCGTTGCGTTTGGTTGGTGCTTACGGATTAACTTGCACATCCGCCGCACTTTGAGCAGGTTGGTCATGATCGAACTGATGCCGATGATGTCGTATTCGTTGGTCTTGAGCTCTTCGAGGAAACGCTTTTCGGTGGGGAAGTCGAGTAGGGTGCAAGGAGCCTTGATATTGACCTGCATCAACATCAGTCCCCAGGAACGGTTGAAAGTTCGTAACGAAAAGCCCTGTTGCACTCGGGTGACCTGGTTGTGGTACAGTTCCATCGGATTGATCGTTCGGCTACCATAGGCATCGTCCTGGGCGTACGGGCCGAACACACTGGTCAACAGCACCCGCGCTTGCGATCCCAAGGGGTGGATCGGATGGCCCAAAGTTGAGTCACTCTTAGGTTGATCGATGCGGTCTGACTTGGCTGTCTTAGCCGGGCCCACATTATTCAAGGCTGGCATGCCTGTGGAGCTAGGGGAAACCATCGGTTCTGGCCCTTCGTAGAAATAGAGGACTGGCCACGAGAGCTTGCCCCGATTGGGCGATTCGCGACAGGGTTGCGGGAATGTTACTCGAATTCTCATCGGCCTGGAGAGAGCGTCGAGTCTAGTCTAGTTGCACCACCGCACAAGACCTCTACTATTGAAATGAATAAACGGCTCGTTATTCGCTTGCAGTAGTGTGCGATAGTGCTCACTGCACGCTGCCTCTGTGACGATTTAGCACGCAATTCAGAACTATCAATCGTGTAGTCTCGAACACTTCAAGCTTGCCGTGAATTCGATTCGACATCATCTATTCAACGCAGAGACGCAGAGGACGCTGAGAACCGCAGATAAGAGATTAACAAACTCTGCGTACCTCAGCGTCCTCTGCGCTTTTGGGTCAAATTTCTTTCAGAGGAAATGAACAGGCTTTTTAACACCGGCCAATTGTTCACCACTAGAGGCTATGTGATCTGTCAGACATTGCTGGGTAATGTGCTTTTCCAATTTTTCTACTGTTCACGATCTTGGGCAAGCCACGCACAGGCCGCAGTTGCCACTGAGGGTAGGGGGGTGTCTTCGATGTGTAAGTTGGCGGAACCATGGTGAATTTCGTAGGCCGAACGGACTTGTTGCAGATTGGCTTGGGTTTCCCCCGCAATCCACAAAGCATGAGGTGCAATTAAGGGAAGTATTCCAGGCAAATCTCCATACTTGACCGCACCTAAAAGAAAATTTGCGTCACGGTAGGATGTGAGGTTGGAAAAACGAAATTTGTCTGTATCGATGGCGACCCGATCGATTGCGTCAGGTCTGTCTGCCAGGCCGACGATTGCTGCGGCTGCGGCAACCCAGGGGCCAGCCCCTTGAATACCCAGTAAGTCAACTCGAGGAACCTGGGTACGATTTCCAATCGAGAGTTCATTTTTCAAGAAGTCCTGGTGAACCCATGCGATCAGAGTCAGCAGGTCATGGACACGTTCGGAAAAGAGTGTGGGGTTGTAAGTAAAGGTATAGCCGGCGGCCTCGCGCGGATTGGAGACGACGCGTGTTTGTGTAATCGGCTTGCCATCGGTGAGGAACTCTCCTTGATAAAGCAAGTCCCCGCTGACGACTGCAATGCCGTGATTCAATAGATCTTGCACGGCTTGGTTGAGCTGCCCGGAAGAATCGAACAGGCCTGCTTTGCCTTGTCCGTTGACCCAGATGACCGTATGTCCATGCCAATGATTTGATGGTGGCAACAGTGAGATCACCGGGATTTCTTCGCCATGGTCCTTGGCTCGTACCAGATCGTGACGAAACCGAAAGTCTTTGCCTTGGGTGGCATCAAAATTATCCTGTCGAA
>JBDOMT010000372.1:0-10435 GCA_039831705.1 Pirellulales bacterium
GGGCGTGGGGTTCGAATTTCGCGGACATCAACAATGACGGCTGGCCGGACCTTGTCGTTGCCAACGGTTACATCAGCGCAGATGACACGGGCGATTTGTGAAGTTTCTTCTGGCGGCAGGTCGTGTCGCGATCACCCAACAACGAAAAGGCGGCCCCAACTCGCCAATGGTGGCAGGCACGGAATGAACTTGCCCAGATGATGAAACGCGGCCGATCTTTCAGCGGCCACGAGCGGCATTGTTGTTTCATGAACACCGGTGGAAAACGGTTTGCTACCGTATCGGCCACAAGTGGCCTGGACTTCCCGGATGATGGCCGTGCGCTGGCGATTACCGATTGGGATCAGGATGGCGATCTCGATCTGTGGGTTTCCAACCGAAACGCGCCACGACTTCGTTTTATGCGGAATAATCTACAGTCGGAAAATCAATTCATTGCATTGCGCCTGATCGGAAATGGTACGACGACGAATCGCGATGCCGTCGGCGCCCGTGTCGAGATATTTTTCAATCAGGCCGGGACAGATCAGCATGTTAAAACGTTGCGTGCCGGTGAAGGATTCTTGAGCCAGTCGAGTAAATGGTTGCACTTTGGTGTCGTTGATGGCGCGACCATCGACAAAATTGCGGTTCACTGGCCAGGTGGGGATCTGGAGGAATATACTCAATTTGAAGTTGACCACCGTTACATTTTGCAGCAGGGGACATCGCGCCACCTGTTGGTGAAATCACATCATGAGCAACTCGTCGTCGCGCCATCGACGGTTCCACCGTACAATCCATCTCGCATGGCGAGGATTCCCCTTGTCGTATCTCTGCCCATGCCAAGTCTGTCATACACAGATTTTCACGGTAATCACCAAACGATGACGTTTGATTCAGGCAAGCCAATTCTGCTGAACCTATGGGCGAGTTGGTGCCAGCCTTGCGTGGCGGAATTGAAGGAACTAACTGCGCGAGAAGCCGAATTGCAGGAAGCAGGAATAGTAACGGTGGCTTTAGCGGTCGATGGTGTCGATGGCAAGGATTTCGAGGCAGCCTCTCGTATGGCAGAACGAATGAACTTTCCATTCCTCACCGGTCGAGCGAATTCCGATTTGCTCGATGTGTTGCAACGACTGAATAATAACCTGCTCGTTTCATGGCGTCCTCTACCGATTCCGACAAGCTTTCTTATCGACCGAGAAGGTCGATTGACGGTTATTTACAAGGGCCAGGTTTCGGTTGATCAATTGCTGCGCGACATTCGCCCCACTCCCGACCAGTACGTTGAGCGATGGAAATGGGCCGCCTGTCTGCCTGGACAGGCACTCGGCCAGGATCAGGTGGTGCAAACAGCGTTAGAGGCGGAGATAAGAACCCGTCATCGAGTCGCGTCTGCGCAACAATCGTCTGGCCGCCTGGCAGACGCTATTCGAGGATTTGAAGCATTGCTACAACGTGATTCCGAACGTCCTGAAGCACTTGCTCATCTTGGTTCGATCTATGTCAGGCAAAACAAGTTAGATCGTGCAATCGAATATTGCCAGCGGGCCTTGCGGATGAATCCAGATCATGTGCAGGCTCACAATACCTTGGGTCTGGCTTTTGTCGCAAAACAACGACTGGCCGATGCGAAACACCATTACCTCCAGGCGATCAGCATCCAACCAGATTTCGCCTTCGCCCATAATAACCTTGGTAGCCTGTTGGCCAGTCAAGGAGATTTCAAACAGGCCCAACAGCACTTCTCACACGCCATCGCAAGTGAACCTGATTTTGCCGAAGCCCACACCAATTTGGGGAGCATCTACGCGATCCAAAAAAACCTCAAGATGGCTGCCAAGCATTACCAGGAAGCGATCCGTCTCGATCCCAATTACGCCGAAGCCTACAACAACTTGGGGAGCATCTTTGCCCGCAATGGCAATCTTCAACAGGCACTTCAATATTACCAACGTGCGTTGCAAATAAATCCAGACTATCGAGAAGCTCAGCGTAATCTGAAACGACTGCAGACGCAGTTGAAAACGAAGTGAGCATTGCCTCTCAACTTTCCAATGCCTGTTGCAGGCAGATCGCGCGTACGCGTCCAGGGTCGACGTTGGGGTTTTTTTTCTTGGCCTGTCCGATTAAGGCCCCGATTGCCTGTTGTTTCCCTCCTTGGACATCGGCAACAATTTTTGGATTGGCATCGATCAATTCCTGGCAAAGTGCGACCAGGGCAGACTCGTCGACTTGTTCGATGCCGAGCTTGCCGACTGCTTTCTCCACAGGGATCTGATCGTTGAGCATGAGGGTAAACACTTCACGCGCTCGGGTGCTGGGTAATTGATCCTGTAGCAGGGCTACGATCAGGTCCGCCAGTTGTTCCGCGGACACGGAAAATTGGGTAATCGTAAGATCACGTTCTTTCAGCTCCCGCAAGACTTCTTGGGTGACCCAATTCGTCGCCATTTTTGGATTTTTGCATAGTCGGGCGACGGTCCGATAGTAGTCGACCAGATCTTGTCCCTGATTGACCAGTACGCCCGCATCGTAAGGCGAAAGAAGGTCTTCAGCAATAAGACGCATGCGCAGTGTTGCCGGCAATTCACCCAGGGACTGTTGGATTTGCTCGACTTGCTCCTGGGTTGTGGCCACGGGGATCAAATCTGGATCAGGCAGGTAACGGTAATCGCTCGATTCTTCCTTGCTCCGCTGCCCTCGTGTCACCCCCGCAGCATCATCCCAGCCACGCGTCTGCTTGGGCGATTGGCCCAATTGCTGTCCCGTTTCCTGCCAGACTCGATACTGACGGGCCGCTTCGTATTCGAGGGCCCTTTCCACGGCTCGAAAACTGTTCATGTTTTTAATTTCCACGATGGGAGTGGCCACCTGCTCGTCATCAACCTGCAGATGCAGGTTGACATTGGCATCCACCCGCAGACTACCTTCCTGCATGTTGCAGTCCGAGACGCCAAGGTAGGTGAGGAGCAGTTTGAGTTCCTGCAAAAAAACATAGGATGCAGCAGGACTGCGCAAATCGGGCTCACTAACAATTTCCAATAGTGGTGTGCCGGTGCGATTGAGATCAATTTCACTATCCGCACGGCCGGCCACTTCATCATGAATGCTCTTGCCTGCATCTTCTTCCAAGTGAGCCCGAATGATTCCCACCCGCAGCGTTTCGAGTTCTTCCTGAGGATCGGCAATTTCTAGATAACCATCGGCCGACATAGGCAGATCGTACTGGCTGATTTGGTATCCTTTGGGCAAATCAGGGTAATAGTACTGTTTGCGATCCCACTTGGTGAACTCAGGAATGCGGCAATTCAGCGCGATGGCCGTTTTCAACGCCAGATCATACGCATGCCGATTCATGACCGGTAGCGATCCGGGCATGCCAATGCAGACAGGGCACGATTGGGTATTGGGTTCCGCTCCAAATTGGGTACTGCAACCGCAGAATAATTTACTCTGGGTCGCCAACTGCACATGAACTTCCAGGCCAATGACGGTGGTGTAAGGTTGGGTGATGGTTTTGTTCACAACGAAGAACCTTTCTCGTTAACGATGAGAGCTTCGCCAAAAATGAATTACACCCGCTCTAAATCAGGTTGTCTGTTATGCCATTCGGTGGCCTGCTCATACATGTGCGCTCCACGGAACAGTCGTTCTTCTTCCAAGGGGGGCGCTTGCAGATGCAGGCCGATCGGCAAACCTTCCTGAGTAAAACCGCAGGGCAAGCTAATGCTTGGCAAGCCCGCCAAGTTGGCACTGACGGTGTACAGGTCGACCAGATACATGGCGAGTGGATCGTCTACCAACTCTCCCAACTTGAAAGCTGCCGTCGGCGTGACCGGCCCGGCAATCAGGTCCACTTGTTCAAAGGCTTTGTCATAGTCCTGGCGAATCAGTCGGCGGACCTTAAGAGCCTTAAGGTAGTAGGCATCGTAGTAGCCCGCGCTGAGTGCATAGGTGCCCAGCATAATCCGACGTTTCACTTCGTCGCCAAAGCCTTCTGCCCGGCTAAGTCGATACATTCGGACCAGTCCGTTGTCGAGCTGTTTCAGGCCTTGATGGTCATTCGCCTCTTGTAATTTTTGCTTCTGGGCATTAAGTTCGGCATGAAGTTTGGCTTCATCGGTTCGGTGGCCGTAATGGACTCCGTCGTAGCGTGCCAGGTTGCTGGAGGCTTCACTTGGGGCAATGACATAGTAGGTGGCAACGGCATATTTGCTATGGGGTAGCGAGATTTCATGGACGGTCGCTCCCAGAGATTCATAAACGGTAAACGCTTGGCGAATGGCCGTCTCAACCTGCTCGTCCAGGCCGGTGGCAAAGTGTTCGCGGACAATTCCCAATCGCAGGCCTTTCAAGGGCTGGCCAATGGTTTGGCTGTAAGCTGGAACGGGTGACTGCAGCGAAGTGGCATCGCGCGGATCGTGCCCGGCAATGGCTTCCAGCAGCAAAGCCGCATCGCGCGTGTTGCGTGCCAGCGGCCCTACTTGATCGAGACTACTGGCGAAGGCAACCAAACCATACCGGCTGACACGACCGTAGGTTGGCTTCATGCCAACGACGCCGCACAGGCTCGCCGGTTGACGTATTGATCCGCCCGTGTCGGTGCCAATGGACAATGGTGTCATGCAGGCAGACACACAGGCTGCCGCGCCGCCACTGGAACCGCCTGGAGTGCGCTGTGGATCCCACGGATTTCGAGTCACTTGAAAGGCGGAATTTTCGGTGGATCCACCCATCGCAAACTCATCCATATTGGTGCGGCCGATGAGTACCGCATCGGCCTCTTTCAATCGGGCAACCACCGTGGCGTCATAAGGAGGGCGGAACGATTGGAGCATCCGCGAAGCGCAGGTGGTCGGGCCATTCTGGTCACATAAGACATCCTTAACCGCCACTGGCAGACCGGCCAACAATCCCAGGGGGGTACCTGCCTGACGTTTATCATCGATGTCTGCAGCACGAGCCAAAGCTCCCTTAGAATCGATATGCAAAAAAGCTCCCAGCGATTCGTCGTGGCTGCCGATCTGATCCAGCATTGCCTGGGTCGCTGCCACCGACGAGATCGCGCCAGTTTGCAGTTGCGACTTGAGTTCGTGGGCAGAGAGTTCGGCAAGCGACATGGGGATTAGAAGTCAGAGGTCAGGTGGTAGTAGAATGTAATTCAGTAACTTAGTGCTTTGTCAAACTTATCTTTTTGGGTAGCTGCACCAATAAACCTTTGCCCTGCCAGTACTTATGGCTGCGGCTACCCCAAAAGTAAGGCTTGACCAGACACCAGTTGAGAACGGCCACGATGCCCTACCGAAAACCGAAACACTGAATTACAGAAACACCGTCTCTCAGTCGCCCAAAACGGCTGGCACCAGGTAACCGCGTCCATTGTCACGTGGTGCATTCGACAGGGCCGCATCTCTGGGCAAGCTGGGTTGCACTCGGTCATCGGCGAAAACGTTGTGCAGTTCTACCGCATGGGCCATAGGCTCAATTCCAGTCGTGTCGACCTCTGCGAGTTGATCGACATACCCTACGATTTGCCCCAATTGACTAGTCAGTGTGTCCAGCTCAACTGCCGTGAGTTGGAGTCTGGCCAGGAGGGCCACCTTTTGGACGTCATCTCGAGATAGAGTACTCAAAGCGTTACATCACGAAGGTTAAGACGTAAGTTCGGGGACCTTGAACGGAGCTTTGCGAACGATTTTGGTGACTGCGTTGGAACGTATACATTGTGTACAGACCTGGACCGTTTTATGGGTTCCATTGGCAGTACTGATCCGAATCCGTTGCAAATTAGGTTTGAATTTTCGGCGGGTAATGCCAGTGATTTTTGTACCAACACCCCCGAGATACTTTTTCTTACCACGGGTGGTTACTTGATTACCAACCTGGGGCCCCTTGCCACAGACTTCACATTTACGGGCCATGAGAAACCTCGCCCCCCTGTCATCGAATTTTAGAGACCAAAATGGATCTTACGCACTCTCGGCTACCCCCTCCGTGGGGGGCCGATGATTTACAAGCGGCTCAGTATATAGGGTTGAGAGTTGAGAGTCCAGAGCCAAGAGGCGAAGAAATTGCGTATTGAAGGGGTCAGGTACAAGTTTTCGGCTTGCACGTCAATCGGCTTGTGAAAGCGAGTTGGCCGAAAATCGTACCAGACCCCGCCCTCTTGATTCCTGTCTCCCAAATCTGGACACTCAACACGTTTACTTTCCCCGTGTGATTGCCAAGACCTGCTCAGCGAGTGCTTCATTGGTCGCGACCACATCGCCTGAGTGAATTGACGGCTTTCCCTGCCAGTCGGTGAAGGAGCCACCTGCTTCGGTGATGATTGGTTGCAAGCAGGCACTGTCCCATAAGTTCATTTCTGGATCAATCATCACTTCTGCTCGTCCGGTGGCAATCAGTAAATATCCGTAACCGTCGCCCCAGGTGCGAGTTAATCGACATCTGCCTGCCAAATCGTCGTAGACACTGCTTGCGTTGACGGTTCGGTCGTTCGCATACGATTCGACATCACTGGTGACAAAGAGGGCGTCAGAGAGGTCGGTAATAAGTGACACCTGCGCCCGATCACCAGCCGGTGATGCAGCGTGAGAATTTGCCTCGTACCAACAGCCGTTGCCCGTTTGGGCATACAGCAATTCGTGCGTGGCTGGGGCAAAGATTACCCCCAACAGTGGCTGATCGGCGTACAATAGGGCGACCAATGTGGTGTAGAGGGGGATACCGTGAATGAATGATTTGGTGCCATCAATAGGGTCGAGTACCCAATGGTAGCCGCTAGTTCCTTCGGTAATACCTAGCTCTTCACCAAGAATTCCATCCTTCGAATATTGCTGGCTAATCTGCTGACGGAGGTATTCTTCTGCCTCTCGGTCTGCGAGTGTGACTGGGGTGCCATCCGATTTGTGCTCAACTTGCAGGTTAGCACTACCAAAGCGAGAGAGCGTCAGCAGGCCCGCCTCACGTGCTATTTTTACTGCAAAATCGAGACGTTCCGAGTCGTTTGGGGGGTGAGTTGCCATGGGTTTAAGTGTCCTAGCGGCGAAAGCGTTTTGCTGTGTGTTCACGTTTTCGTTGTTATACACAATTCTTGTTATGGTGAATTGGCATTACGGGCAGATTTCAAATAGGGACAGACTATCTAGGCATCCCAGTTATTAGAGAGGCGATATCTGGTAAATCGCCCAATTTCCCGACTAGATGGCATATTTTACTTGTCGGCTGACGTTTGCCCAATTTGCTCGGCATGTTACATTGGGTAGGTTCACCCGACTATTTCGTATCTAACAAGTCTGTTCTAGCGAATATTCCGGTGATAATGCGTCCGTTTGGCTCAGCGGAGCTGTGCCTGCAGGATATTTTGTCGGATGAGCCAACAGGATCGGGTGATTTTTCTTGAAACCTTGCACGCGGCTCTTAGAATGGAAGAGTGGGCGTGCACTTTACGAAGGAGCGTATCCAATGCGGCAACAATTTCGCAGTAAGTCTTTTTTGAGTATAGGGTTTTGGATTGTGTTGGGGGCGGGCGCTACTATGCTCACGGGTTGGCCGGCCGGCTCAGAACCAGCCCATAGCGTGCAGGGACAATCGTTTGGAGGGGCATCCGCAAGCGGATTGATGACGGCTGGATTGCTTGCTGGTGGGTCATCGAGGTCTGGAACAGTCAAATTGGGATCTGGCCAACAGGGTTTTACCGGCCAACGGGGCTTGATCAGCTATGTACAAACTTCTGATACCAAGGATACGTCGATCATCTTGATTGATTCGGTGCAACAGGTGATAAGCGTTTATCACATACTTCGGGATGATGGTCGAATTCAGCTCAAGAGCGTTCGCAAAATAGCATGGGATTCCAGTCTGACGGATTACAACACCAGCCAACCTTTGCCAGATGAAATACACAAGGGTTTGCAGCGGCAATGAGGCCAAGGTGCTTTTAAGTTACTAATTCATACTGCTCGTATGCACCAATCAGGAGGGTGGTGGAGTACGAGTGAAAGGGAAGCTTCCGTGGAGCAGAAATTCATTAAATTGGAAGAGGCAGTCGACCGATTGGGCATTTCTTCTGAGCGTCTGAATCAATTGCGTGAGCAAGGAGAGATACGCGCTTATCGCGACGGTTCCAGTTGGAAGTTTCGCACAGACGAGATTGAGAAACTTGCCGCCGAAGGTATCCCCGAAGCTTCACCTCCCAGCGATATCGGTTTAGTCGTTGAGGATGATCTCGTTGCTGCGGAGCCCTTGGAGGTAGCAGACCTCGATGAGGACAATGAGCTGGATTTGGCTGGCAGCGATTCCATCTTGTTGAGCGAGGAACAGTTGGGAGAATCGGCCACCGGTTCGGCCAGTACGATTATTGGCAAGAGTGAGCTGGAGGATGCTGACCTGGAAATCGAATCCGAAGATTCTGAGAAAACCGATATGGGCAGCGACGTGCAATTGGCCAAAGATGGAAATGCCTCCCACGTGCTTTCGTCCTCGGATTCCGACCCCGATGGTGTCCTGGGGAGTGCTGAAAGCGGATCGAAATCACTTAGTGCATTTGAGGATTTGGATGAGTTGGAAATAGATCTGGCGGTCGAGTCGAGCCGTATTCTCAGTCCCGACGATGTGACTCAGGCGCAGGCCGCTGCCCGTCAGGATAGCTCAGGCCCCGAAGGAGCGAAGAAGGAAACAGATAGCGATCTTCAACTGGATGATCTGGAGCTGGTCGACAGCAGTATTGGCCAAGGTGAAAGTGGTGAAGGGGCAGGAAACTCCGATATTGAGCTGGATAGCGGTGATAGCGATTTCGTGCTGGCTGACGCAGGAGGAAGTGATTTGTCGCTGGATACCGCCGATAGCGGTATCAACCTGGTCGATCCGTCTGATAGTGGACTGGCCTTGGATGATATTCCACTGGAGATGGGTGGGTCTGCAATACTCGATTCATTGTCACTCGGTGGTGAAGGTTCGGATGCCGAATTGTCTCTGTCAGGAGGAGATTCCAACGTCACGGCAGAAGATTCGTTTGCTGAGTTGCAGACGGATGGTGATTTTCAGTTGACGCCGATGGGGGAAGGCGAGGATTCTGATGATAGCAGCTCTCAAGTGATTGCCTTGGATGAAGGACTTGGCGATTTGGAAGGGGTGGTACTAGTCGAAGAAGAAGGTGGGGGCGACGATGTTTTAGATGATGGGGACTTTCTGGAAGACGCTGTGGCTGATGGGGGTGGTGAGTCGCCGCAAGAATCAGCTACTAAGGTAGCCTCTGTGGAAGACTATACCGTGGGAAATATTATTCTCATGGGATCTTGTGTGCTGCTGTTGATGATTGGTAGTTCGATGATGATCGATATGGTTCGCAGCATTTGGAGTTGGGAGCAGCCCTATGCTCTCAATAGCACGATACTCGAAGGACTGATGGGGATCTTTAAATTAAACTAGACGCTAGTTGGTAGTTGCTGCATTGGGTGATATGCTGTCTGAAATACCCGACCGCTTTCACCAACTCGCGCCTCGCGCCTAACAACTAGCGTCTCCCCATGCTCTCCCGTAATGCTATCTGTATTGTTGTTGATGGTCTGCGCGCATCGGCTTTGGGAACCTATGGCAACACGTGGTATGGAACGCCAGCACTCGACCAATTTGCGGCCCAGTCGATCGTGGCGGAATGGATGTTGGCTGGTGGGCCCGAATTGGAATCGTTTTATCGAGAGGCGTGGGATGGGGTTCATGCGCTGCGTTCCGGTAAGTCGATTGCTTGTTCCGAAGCTTTGGCGGATGCTTTGCCCTTACCTCTGCGTCTGGCCTCGGCAGGGTTGCATCAGACGCTAGTTACCGACGATTTATGGCTGGATCGTCACGCCGGTCAGATGTCGGTAGAGCAGCACTTATGGGATATCCATTGGCTTGATACCGGAACCAGTCAACCCGCCCAGGATATTGTCGATACCGCATTGGGGCAAGTGTTTGCGGCAGCCATCGAACGGTTCGAGAGTTGGCAGAGTAACCGCTGCGAAGGGCGTTGCCAGTCCGAAGGGGAGCGACCGTCCGGGGGAGGCAATTTGCTTTGGCTCCATGCAAGTGGAATGCAGGGACCATGGGATGCGCCCGAGGTTATGCGTTGGCAACTGGTCGAAGAAGATTCGATGCAACCGCCCACATGGGTGACCCCTCCACTGCGGGAGACGGGCGATGATCCTGATCAATGGCAGGAGATGAAAATTGCCTATGCGGCCCAGGCCATGGTGCTCGATACGTGTCTGGGTGCACTGCTGTCTGCCGTAGATGAAATGATAGATCCGCCCCTGGTGATGCTGATCGGTTCACGTGGGTTTGCTTTGGGAGAACATGGATGTGCAGGGAGTGAGTGTCGTGACTTATATGGTGAACTGTTACATGTACCCTGGCTGCTACGGGTGCCAGGGGTAGCAGGAGAGTCACCTCCTCGATTTACCGGTTTGAC
>JBDOMT010000372.1:10445-11278 GCA_039831705.1 Pirellulales bacterium
CCCAGCCTTTCGATATTGCTGCGACGTTACTTGACTGGTTTGGTCTGGAGGCCCCCGGTGATGGCCATAGCCTGCTAGCATTTGGTCGAAAGTCGTTGTCCACAGCATCATTGTTCACTGGGCCATTGTTCACTGGCCGGCAGGTGGTTGTGGTCCGAGACCAAGCCGGCCAGCAGATGGTACGCACACCCGCCTGGTTGTTACGTCAAATGGTAGCAGACGATGGGCGTTTGCTTTCGCCCCAACTCTACTCCAAGCCGGATGACCGCTGGGAAGTCAACGACGTGGCAAGTCGCTGCCCTCAAGTTGTGGAAGGCATGCAGGCAGTGTTGGCGGACCATGAGCGGCGTCTCATGGCCACTGCTGCTTTGGAACCGTTTGAATTGGATTCTGAACTATTGCTCTAGCCTGCCAGGAAGACGCTTCCTAGAATCCGCACCTTGTAGATTTGGGCCTTTTCATGATACTCCATTCGGTGTGCGATGTTCGGACAGACGGGTCCGACAATACGAGCCTTGCTGGCATGTTTTTGGCAAGTTGGGGGCGGAATTCTTAATAGAAGCCGTCCGTGGCTGGCTGGGCGGTATCTTTGTCGGTTTACCATAGTCGGATGCTTCCTTGGCGGCTGCATGGCCGATGTGGGTTGGCAACAGAAAGTCTGGGCTAAACCGACGACGGCCCGATTAAGGTTTGCCTGGGGAGGCGACCGACATACACGGCACCGCTGGACGGGACGCATCACGGTTGAAGGTGGAAAATTTTCCAAGTTGCAATCGTTAGGCCTTGAGCCCGATGAATCCGGTTCGCTGTGGTTAGACGAAGATGGTTTGCAC
>JBDOMT010000035.1:0-2564 GCA_039831705.1 Pirellulales bacterium
AGTACGAGGACTTGGATCGCGCGAAGCACGCACTTGCCGAAATCGAGCAAGATCAACCTGACGTTGATTGGTCGCAGGTAGATGTTGGTGAACCCGACGAATGACAGGCGCGGCTAGCAGTGCATGAGATACCTCGAAATGCCGTGATCCTCAGCGGCAAGCCTTCGATGACATTGGCGACGACTTTGACTTGTGCCGGGATGACATCGACTTCACGGATGACGGGGCCGTGGTTTGTGGGAGGCCGAGATACCTCCGCTAGGGACGGTCGGCTTGGACACTTGGCAGGATAATTCGTCAGCTCGCGGACTCATGCAGATTGGTCTCAGCGAATCCGAAACTATACTTGGCCATCTTAGCAAATCCTAAACCATTCTTGCTTCACAAACACAAACGAGATAAAATCACGACGTGAATGGAGAGTAAGCAGGGACTAGAATTTCCAATTGCCAACTAGTTGGACCAGTTCTGGATATTGCCGAACACTTTCTGTGATGCTTTGGATCCGATCAGTGTCGACAAGGCATCTCGCATTGAATAATCGGGTCAGTTGGATGCAATTGCTTCCTTGTTGAAGAAAGAGACAGAATGTTCAATTTATTGCACAAGCGGTCAACAACAGTAATTATTCCGGAAGTTGCAGAGCGATTATCGAAAGCTTTGAGTGAGCAATTACTTTCACTCATCCACTATTTCCCCAATCACTCCCCCAAATCAGGTTCCACCACAAAGGCAGGGAAGCTGCACATCCTTATTGTTCTAAAGACCGTGGATCTGGAAACTTTGTCAAAGCTTTCTCTTGCCTTCCAATCAATTTCAGGCAGTGATGCAGTAATCCCCATGGTTCTCAGTTACGAGGAGATGCAGACATCAACCGACGTGTTTCCAATCACCTTTTTTGAAATGAAACGAAAATATCAGGTTCTGGCTGGAACCGATGTGCTCGCGAATTTACCGATCAGTGACATGTATCTACGGTTGCGATGCGAACAGGAGTTAAAAAACTTGTTGATTCGGATGCAGGGCAATTTTCTGCTGCAAAGTCATCGCTCCGACTTCCTGCTTGAGTCACTCAGGAGAGTCTATTCAAACCTGCTTCGTTGTTTACGCGCTGCAATTCAAGTTCTCGGCGAGTCTGTACCAAATGATGACGAAAGGGTAGTAGCCATCGCGGCGGATCGGTTCGGCTTGGAGACGGATACTCTTGCCCGAGTTGAGGAAATATGCATGACCGATCAGGCGGTCGGTGCAGAAGCGATTGTACAAGTATATGGTCAACTTTTAGTCGAAGTGCATCGTGCCGCTAACGCCATCGACCAACTCAAACACACTGACGAGATCGAACTCGATACAGCCGAAAACTAATGAAACCATAGCCATGAAGCTCCGCCTCAAATGTACCTGCGGTACGATATTGACTGCCGATTCTTCATTGTCCGGCAAGCGGGGACGATGTAAGAAATGTGGACATGCATTTACGGTGCCAACGCATAAATCCTCCAAAACAAAAACCGACGTGAAATCCAATTTCTCCATGGAGGATGTGGGAGCTTGGCTTACCGAAGATCTGTTATCAAATGAACACTCTTCCGCTGACAATAAAACAGGCGCAGCTGGAGACTTTGCTCGTGACCAATATCCTTCCCAAATAAATTCATCCAAACCAGCTAATCAAAGAAATAACAATACATGCCCTGAATGCACTGCGGCACTAACTTCCGATGCAGTGGTATGTATGCGGTGCGGCTACCATACTAAACTCAAACGCAAACTGCATTCTTACGATTCCAAGAGCGATGTTCTCACAAGATCACTTATCTTTTTCGCTGGCCTCTCCGTCTATGCAATTTATGTAGCAATTGCTTATTTTTCTCTAGACACGATGGACGGTCCTACTTTTTTAAGGTATTTCTTCACAGGATTTTGCGTTCTCGGTATACTGACCCCACTGTTGAGATACGCTTGGCACGATACGGATCTTTTCAATTATTTGGCTATAGCCACGTTAGAAACGGCAGGTGGGATTCGCCTAATCAATGCTTTGATGGAGAACAATTACAAAATCAGTTTTCTTCTTCTCGGCATGGTGGTCCTTCTGCCCGTGTTCCTGCTACCCAGAACTGGAAACGACGACGAATCGAGCGAACCTTTTCGATCCAAGCAGGGTGGCCTGGCAATGGGCCCCTACTTCGCCCTGTTCGCTTCGGTTGCATTTTTACTCGGAGCCATCTATTTTGTGCCACCCATTTCTCAACTCGTTGCATCTCTAACATTTGTTTTTCCTTGTATTATCGGCATGATTATTTTAATGGTTGTCTATCCATCAGCTTTCACAAGTTCGAGTTACAGTGGAAGCAGTTGGGGTAGTGGAAGCTGCAGTAGTTGCGGTGGCGGATGCGGAGGTGGATGCGGAGGTGGCGGATGCGGAGGGTAGGTCTGGGCTCTGTTGTTTATACACAAGTCTCTTGAAAAACCCAGGGAAATCGACCAGCTTTGGCACAAGATTTGCGCAGGCAGTATTGGCAGTGACTAACCTGCCAATCTAGCATGGAGCGCAACGATGT
>JBDOMT010000380.1:0-10135 GCA_039831705.1 Pirellulales bacterium
AGCCACAACCAGAAAGTCGGGCTTTAGCCGACTGTCGGCGAACCCTCCGCCTTCAGGCGGTGGTCTTCAGTTTGAAAAAAGATTTTAAACGGGATGAACAGGAAGTTCAGGATATTGAACAGAAGCTAACGAAGATAACAAAGATGCACACGAAAACCAGCAGCCAAAAACCTTGTAGAGAGTACATTGCAGAGTTTACCGGACATGGAGTTTTGCCATTTCAATTTGTCTTTGTTCCCTTTGTTCCAGTCGGTTAAAAATTTGTTTTTCCAATTCCCAATTCCTGTTGGGGTGACTGTGTAGTGTTGTAATTTGGATCAGATTTAAGAAAGTCCAGTTTAGGTGTTCGGTCGCTTAATTCCTTAGACTCGCAATTTCAATACGTTACCATGGGAGAATGGTTGGGGGTGGGAGACGAATTTTTCAGCAAAGAATACATGACGGGAATGATCCATCTCGTATATCCTGTTGATCCTTTCTAAAATGAACCTGCACTAGGCAATTGTTCGACAAGATCATCCGAGTTTATGAAATATCCGGCTTGACCACTTCGACAAAGTGCTTAGGCATTACCCCACAGGCGTCGTAAATTTGGTGGCGGCAACTGAATCCGCAGGCTACCACTTCCGCGCCCTTGGTTCGTGCACGCACAGCTGGGAACAGACGGTCTTCGCCTATCTTGAGACTCAGTTCGCGGTGCTCGTAGCCGAAGGCACCCGCCATGCCACAGCAGCCGGCGTCGATCCACTGGGAGTCGGGGAGAAGTTTCTGCAGGCTTTTCACCCCAAACAGGGCCTTTTGATGGCAATGGCCGTGTACGATGGCATGATCGACCGTGCAACGAACAGCCACCTTCTGTTTCCACAGAAACTCGTCCACCATGGTCACCTGTGCGCTGACCCGTCGCCCCAGTTCCTCGTCTGCCAACAGATCGGGCAAGTCGTCTTTCAGTGCGGACGCGCAACTCGGTTCGAGGCAAACGATAGGGATACCGCGCGACGCCCAGGCGTCAAGTTGGCGCATGAGTTTTTCGCCACTTCGTCGGGCAGCGCGGACGAGTCCTTTTGAAATTCGTGCCCGCTGGCTGTCACCCGGAAAAATGGCGGTCACTTTGAACCCACATTCGGCCAGTAGCTTCATTGCCGCCAGGCCGATGTGTGGCTCATACGCGTTGGTATAGGAATCGACGTACAGTGCTACTTCGCCGCGTTCTCCTTCTCCCATGGTTTTCTGCTTCAACTGCGTCTTGAGGGAGCGTCGGGTAAATCGCGGCAAGGGACGTTGGCTGTCGATGTGGCAGAGCTGATGCAACATCCATCGCACCGGGCGGCTGCCCTGCACGCCGTTGATCAGCGGCGCCCAGGGGCCGGTCATCCAATGGGCTATGACCGGGAGCAAACCGATGATCTTGGCACCAAGTGGTGTGCCGTGTACATCGTAACGTTTCTGCAGGACCTCAGCCTTCATCTTGGCCATGTCTACGGCATTGGGGCATTCCGATTTGCAGGCTTTACATCCCAGGCAGAGTTTCATCACCTCTTGCATTTCATTAGCCGCCATGGCCTGGTCCGGATTGCCATCGAAAAGCTGTCCGGAAATGGCGAGGCGCAGGGCATTGGCACGGGCTCGAGTGGTATCTTTTTCATCGCGCGTCGCCATGTAGCTCGGGCACATGACCCCGACCCCCAGATTGCGGCATGCGCCCACGCCGTTGCACTGTTCGACCGCGAGGGTCAGTCCTCCTTGGTCCCGGAATTGGAACAGGGCGCCCGTCTCTGTTTTACGCGTTTTCTCCGCATATCCCTCCTGCTGGTAGCGCAGGTGGGATGTCATGGGTGGCGGATCGATCAGCTTGCCTGGATTCATCAAATTTTCTGGGTCGAATAGCCGCTTCACCTCACGGAAGGCGGCATACACTTCTGGACCAAAAAATTGTTGGATGAATTCCCCACGCACAATACCGTCGCCATGTTCACCCGCCCAGGCACCACCGTACTCCATGCACATTTCGAATGCGTAGGTCGCAATTCGTTTCATCTTCGCGATGTCTTCCTGTTGGTGCAGGTCGAGGGCCGGTCGTGCGTGCAGCACGCCAACCGATGCGTGGGCGTAGAGAGTCAATTGGACCGATTCTTCGCGGCACTTGGCCTGTAGCCGTTCGATGTAGGTGGGCAGATGCTGATGCGGGATACAGGCATCCTCCACAAAAGCCTGCCCTTTGGTAGAACCTTTTACATTGGTGATCAAACCGAGTCCCAAACGGCGGACGTCCCAAACCTTTGCCTGTCCTGCCGCGTCGGAAAAAAGAGGCCACGCATAGCCAGCACCACGACTTTTCATGTCATCCACAAACGCGTATGCTTTGCGGTCGGCGTCCGCCCGATCTTCACCCATGAATTCCACCAACTGCATGGCGTTGGGCGACCCTTCCACAAAGTCGGCAATGTCACGGGTCGACGCGTTGGTCTGAGCTTCTCGCAGTACTGTGTGATCCAGAAGTTCGATGGTCGACGGGCCATGTTCGAGCATGGGTTCGAGGTGACGGAGTGAGTCCAGCACTTCCTCAAAGTGAACCGCAACCACGGTGGTTGCCTTGGGCAGGGGAACGAGTTTCACCTTGGCTTCCACCAGGATGCCAAGCGTGCCCTCGCTGCCACAAAATAGTCGCGAAAGGTTCCATGGAGTGTCCCCTGGATCCTCAAGAAACGCATCCAGCGCATACCCGCTCACGCGGCGCATGACTTTGGGAAACTTTGTGCGGATCGCGTCCGTATGAGCGTCCACAATCTCCTTCAGACCATCTAGCAGCGATCCCACGGAGTTCGATGCCCACTCCGAAAATGCGCAGTCATCAAAATTGACGACCCGTCCATCCGCCAAAACCACGCGGGTGGACAGCAGGTGGTCACTGCTTTTGCCGTACACTACCGAACGGGTTCCGGAAGAGTTGTTGCCGATCATGCCACCTACGGTAGCGCGGCTGGTGGTCGCTGGGTCAGGCGCATACTGCAGGCCGAATTTCGCCACCGCCGCATTGAGATGATCGCGTACCACACCCGGTTGCACCTGGGCCCAGCCCTCTTGAGGATCAACCTTGAGGATGCGGTTCATGTGCCGCGATAGATCGAGGATCATGCCCGGTCCGTGGGTCTGGCCAGAAAGTGAAGTTCCGCCGCCGCGAGCGGTTGTTGGGACTTTGTATTTCGCAGCGATCGTGACCGCTTGCACCAGATCCGCTTCGTCCCGAGGGGTCACCACGCAGCGTGGCATGATCTGGTAATGGCTCGCATCGGTCGCATGAATTCCACGAATCACTTCCTGAAAGGAAACAAGGTCGCCAAGTGCCTGCTCCATCTCGCGAGAAAAGGAGTCATCCGGTCCATTCGTGTCGTGGAGAAAATCGGCAAGAATTTCGTCCATTCGATGATTAAACTCGCCGCGTGAGAGCACTTGGTCACAGCCAGCATCCCTGGCAGCGGCCAGCTTTGTCTCGTGGACGTGTGGCCCGAAGGCGATAATTGCATGGGGTGGTGGTGAGAGCTTCTGCAGTTGAGGTACTAATTGCGAGGGATCAAGGCCTGAAGTGCTGAGGTCCAGCAAAATGATTTGAATGGGAACTGTCGAGGCACGTTCGATGAGTTCGTCAGCATCCGCAAGGACAAGCAGCTCCATGTTCCGCCTTGCGGTGACACCTGTGACCCGCGACGAAAACAACAGGTCCTTGGTGAGAAAAGCAACACGCATTTGAAATGGTTTCTGTAGAAAAGGAGTTTTGAATGTTTAGCAGGGCAGTTCTATTTGTGTGTAAATATAAATCGTATCAGAAAAAGGCCGAATGCTTTGTCAAATTTATCTTTTTGGGTAGACGCACAAATAAACCTTTGCCTTGCCAGCACTTATAGCTGCGACTACCCAAAAAGTAAGGCTTGACCAGACACTAGATAACTAATTCCACTTAAATTGAAGCAGCTCGAATTGAGCGAAACGGTTATGAATTTATAACGGATACACGAATCAGAATTTTTAATTATTGAGAGTTCAATTTTCCAATTTATTCCAGACGAGTACTTCATTTGGAACGTGGCTGTTTCTGCAAGTCTACCACGATGATTACCAACCTTAGCGTTGGTATGGTGAATATTGTGCTGATGAGTTGCACAACGAACTGAGCCTCCACCAGGCATTAGACAATCGTCCACGCACAAGAACTTGGACTGAGGCATGGTACCTGCTCGACTTGTCACCGTGACAGGGTACGTTTACGAATTCACAGGGAGCGTCCACATTATGGTACGTCTATGAACCATCGAATGACCACCGAGTCAACGTCTGTTTATCCTTCACCAAGATCCCCCCATCTAGCAAAACGGGAGGGGCCCATGTTGAGTAGATGTTGTCTTCCGCCACACGGTAGGTCATGGTCCTTTCAAAGTGGTCACCCTGCGCTGAAAGGATCTGCAACTCACCGTTATTAATAAGCGCCACGATGTGACCATGTGTCGCCAAAAACGCGACGTTTTCTCCCGTTCTACCTGGTCCCTGCCAGAGTACTTCACCCGTCTTAGGATCGAGACAGAAGATCCGTCCATGGTCGTAATGGGAGAAACCATAGAGCAGGTCGTCGTTAATCACCGCCGAGCTCATATCAAGTGCCACCTTTTCCTGATGCCACTGCTGCCGCACCGTCCAAATGCCGCGGTCTAATTGCAGTTCCAATCCACGAACGCCGCGGTTCTCGCCACCCAGCAGTATTAGCCCCCGATGGTATACCGGAGTTGGCATGTTCTGGTCAGTATAATCTTGCGGGTAGGGATACTCCCACAGTGGACGGCCAGTCGTGCTGTCTACGCCAACCAATGCCCTCTCGTTCCATTCAACGACTTGACGGCTTCCCTGAATCTCAACCAGAATCGGTGAGGAATAGGATGGACCATCGTTGCCGGAACTCCAGACCTCCTCTCCATTTTTGGCATCGACTGCGACCAAGGCGCCCTGGCCGTCGGTACCGAAGTGGACGATGACACGATGGCCATCGATGAGCGGAGAAGTTGATGCACCCCAACGGGGATGGCTCTTTTTGAAACGGGATCCATAGTCGCAGCGCCAAAGAAGCTCTCCCGAGTCCATATCCCAGGCAGAGAGAACCCCAGTGATGCTCAACGTAAAGAGCCTGCCTTCCGCCAATGCCGGTGACGATTTTGGGCCTTTGCCATGATGTTCCGCACCGCCACCCATCTTGAAGGGAGCAGCATAGCTTTTACGCCATTTCACGACGCCGGTCTTGAGGTCGAGACACCACACCACCTCATCATCTCCCTGACGAGCGTGTTGGTAAACGTGGCCTCCAGAAACCAATGGGGACGCATAGCCAGTTCCCACCTCGACTTGCCAGTTCCGCACCGGTTGCTCAGGCCACGGAGTTGGTGGCTGGAAAACATCCACCCATCCGTCACGCCCCGGTCCGCCAAGCCATCCAGGCCAAGAAAAATCCGCACTGAGCGGTTTGAGTTTCACGTTGCGAAATTCGATCTTGCCGCGGTTGAATTGCAAGCCAATGTGGCCGCTGCTGAGCGGTTTGGGATCGGTGTATTCAAGCACTGTTATCCCATCGAGTTTAATCAGGAAATAGTTTCCCTGTGCAGTCACTTCGAAAGTCCGCCATGAGTCCGTTTCGTCTGTCTCGTCGGCCTTTTTCTGGCGGACAAAACTGCCGGTGGGAAAACGGTTGTCAGGTGGAGCGATGTTCAATTCGTAGCAGTCACTACCAGGTCGTTTGGGCTTAGGTAAGGTTCGCAGAAAGATGCCACTGTTGGTCGCCCGAGCTGCGCGGAAGTCGATTTTGAGCAAATAGTCGCCGAATTGGTTGGTCGTATGCAGCAAGCCCACATCGCCTTCAGTGGCTGAGATGATACCGTTGTCGATCTTCCAGTTTGCCTGGTTGGCTGCCTCCCATCCAGTCATTGTTTGGCCGTCAAATAGCAAGATCCAGCCGTCGGCCAATTCCTTTTCTGATAGTGTATTGGGTGCTTCATTTGAAGTCGCGCATTGCGCATTGGGTCCATAGAACATGGTCGAACATAGGACCACGCCGACATGTAATGCGATACGGTGAAAAGGAGTGGATGGCGTAGATATTCTCACAATTGCAAACCTTCCAGAGGAGGGCAGGACCAGAAGCAAAAACGTTTACTATAGGTCAGTGAAACAGTTAGGTCAACGGTCTCGTACATCCTTGGAGCGACGGTTCCGGTCTCAAGGAAAGAGGTCAATAAAATATCCATCATCTTTGACAAGATCCGAAATGCAAGGCTAGAATGCGGGCCTGCGCCGGGTGCGTAGGATTCCTGATTGGAGCGAATTCTTTGACGCCATGGATAGGCCACGATTGCTTTAAACCACACATATCCTTACCGCATTAAATGAATGCGTGCACTCTTAAGATGAAAAAACAGAACTTCCTTCTAATTACATTACTCTGTGCCTTGTACGTTCAGGCCAATGCCGCCAAGCGGCCAAACATCGTCATTGTCATGTCGGACGACATGGGCTATTCGTGTGGGTGATTGGAAACTGGTTGCCAAAGAGCCGTCATGGTCGATGGGAGCTCTATGACCTGAGCAAAGACCTGGTGGAGATGAACGACCTCTCCGAAACGCAACCTCAGCGGGTGAAAAACTTCAAACGATGTGGCAAGCTTCCGCTCAACGGGCCAATGTCATCCCCTGGCCAAACAGCAAGAAATCTAAAAAAGCTAAAAAACCAAAGGTGTAAACCAATGAAGTCTATTTCACTCCAGACAACTTGTGCAATCCTGATCTGGCTGACCATTGGGACACTTGCTGACGCTAAACTTGAGGCAGCCAGTTCGCAGTCACCAAATTTTGTGGTCATTCTCACAGACATTCCACGGGGCGACCAACCCTTTTTTCTGGCCGTCGGCTTTCGTCGGCCACACGTGCCTTTCACGGCACCCAAAAGTATTTCGAACTTTACGATTTGGCGTCGCTTGCCATCCCCGACGTCCCTGAAGACGAAATGCATGACGTCCCCCTTTATGGCAAGGCAATTGCCTTGGGGACACTCCCCGGTTGTGATCATCAGAATGTACTGACCATCGGACCCAACTACTGGCGCGAGATGGTCTGGGCATACCTGGCGTGCGTCTCGTTCGTGGACGATTGAGTGTGCGAAAAGATAAGTTTTATGATGGACTCGAATTGACATCGTCAGAATTCTTGTATTTCAGCACCGTACGAATCGTGCGGTCCTGGCGCGGCAAGTTGACATGGGCCGCGCCTAGAGCAATATACATCTTCATGACACTCAGGTAATTGTAAATCCCCTGGATATTTTACCCAGAAGTGTATTTGGCGGGTACCTCTACTGCCCGACCAGGGTGACGATTGAGTTAGGAAAGTGGCCACGGAGTTTATTTTGCAAATCCGATTACGTAGAGCCGTTGGCACTCAGTGATGGCCGCGGCATTGGCCGGATCTTTGACGACGTTGACAGTTTCCAAGGGATCGTTGTCATGGTCGTAGAGCTCGGAGGCCATGAATTTGCCGGTTTCGAAATCGCGCCATTCGGTGTAGCGATAGCGAACGGTGCGGACCGAGCGGCCCATAACTTCCGGAATCTTGTCGATATAGGCAGGGCGAGGATGCTGAGTGTAGGCGGCTTGTTGGACGGTTGCGTTCGGATCGTCGAGTACCTGAACGAGGCTTATGCCCTCGTTATCTGGAGGTTTTGGCAGCTTGCATAGCTCTGCTAGGGTCGGATACATGTCGAGTAGCTCAGCCAGGGCGTCAGTTTTGACGCCGGGTTGTTTCATGCCTGGCGTGGAGAATATAAGCGGTACACCGGCATCGAGCTCAAAATTCGAAGTCTTGGCCCAGAGGGTTTGCTCGCCGAGATGGTAGCCATGGTCGGACCAGAAAACGACGATCGTGTTGTCGCGCAGTCCGAGAGCGTCGAGTTCTGCCAGCAGTCGGCCTACCTGAGCGTCGAAGTAGCTGATGGCAGCCAAGTAGCCATGACGGAGTTCCATGACGGCCTCAGACGTAAGTTTGCGCGGCTGGGGGCTGCCAAGTATCTCCCGACTATTGTGCCAGGCGATGCGCGGTGCGTCCTTGGGCCATTCGGGATTTGCTGGCGGTAAGAGTTTGGAGCGATCGTAAAGGTCCCAGTATTTCTTGGGTGCGTTGAAGGGAGAGTGAGGTTTCCAAAAACCTACGGCAAGGAAAAACGGTTGCTCTGAAGCTTTGCGTTGGCGCAGTGCCTCGATGGCGAGTGTGGCGACGCGACCGTCGAAGTAGGCGTCATCGGACACATCTCGACATTCGCATTTTTTGTCATGGGCAAAGTTAGGAGGTAAAGGACCTTCGACTTGAGGCTTGTCAGAGCCGTGATTGGCAAAGTGCATTTGGGCCGGCACGCTCCAGGAGGTGGGGTCACCTTGGATTTTTTGGCGCCAGTTGTGATAAATCTTACCGATGTTCTGGGTGAAATAGCTGTGGTTCATAAAATGTTGAGGTAACGTGACAACCTCTGGAACAACGTCGCGAAAGTGGGTGGGGAGATCCCAAATCTGCAGCGTGTCGGGACGTAAGCCGGTCATAAGTGACGCTCGGGAGGGATTGCAGACTGCCTGTTGGCAGTAGGCACTGGTAAAAAGTCGACCGCGAATGGCTAGCGAGTCGAGATGCGGGGATAGTACTTCTGGATTGCCGAGGCAACCCAGGTCGTTACGTAAATCGTCAGCAGCGATGAACAATACGTTGGATTTATTTGCTGCGCAGGCAAAGGAGGCTAGTAAATGAAATGTGAAGATAGCGATAATAAGTTTCATGGTATTGTATCAATGATGTGATGTAGGGTGGAGCAAGCTTTATTTGGTTAGCCTGAGGGACTGTCATTGTCAGCGTCTCTTCCGGAGAACACAATGGTTGTTGTGGAAACCGGTGCCTCACCGGCTTGTTGATTTAATCAGCCGCAGGGCGTTAGCCCCCGGTTCTGACCTCAGAACACGCCACAAAACCGGGGGCTAACGCCCTGCGGCTGATGTGATCGGTACGATGAGAGAAGAGCCGGAAGTTCTCTCTGCACAATAATGAGGTGTCTACGTCAATTCAGATATGCTTGGAAAATTAGATAAGCGCAATTATCTATAGGAGTTAATTGAGATGTTTTTTGCTTACTGGGTTGTTGCCTTGTTGGTATTGCTTGCGAATTGTTGTGCTGCCGTTGAACGGCCTAATGTGATTGTGATACTTGCTGACGACCAGGGTGCGGTTGATGCAGGATCGTATGGAGCAGACGATCTTACAACGCCGGCGGTTGATGACTTGGCAACTCGAGGCGTGCGGTTCACTCAGTTTTATTCGGCTGCGCCAGTTTGTTCGCCGAGCCGAGCAGGGTTGCTGACAGGGCGCTATCCTTGGCGAGTGGGGGTACCGAATAACGCTGTTGCAGGGCCCTCTGAGGAGGTTGACGATCTTGCGGGAGCGGAGAACAAGGGTGGGCTGCACGACGAAGCGGTGACCCTTGCGGAAATGTTTTCAGCGGCCGGGTATCGAACAGCGCATATTGGGAAGTGGCACTTAGGCCATGGGCAGGGTTCGAAGCCGCTAGATCAGGGATTTGATTATTCTTTTGGACACATGTGCGGTTGTATCGATAACTATGCCCACTTTTTTTATTGGAGCGGGCCTAATCGACATGACTTATGGGAGAACAATCGGCGTGTGCATAGGCCGGGTCAGTTTTTTCCCGATCTGATGGTCGAGAAAGCGGTGGAAGTTATTCGCGAAGAGAGCGACAAGCCTTTCTTTATTTACTTTGCCTGCAATGCGCCGCACTACCCGTATCAGGGCGATGAGAAATGGCTCAAGCATTATGCCGATTTGCCGTATCCACGGGATTTGTACGCGGCTTTTCTGTCGACGCTAGACGAGCGAGTGGGGCGAGTCATTGGAATGTTGGACGAGGCGGGGATTCGCGAGGAAACAATCGTTGTTTATCAGTCGGATAATGGGCATTCGACCGAAGAGAGAGCACACTTTGGCGGCGGCAGTGCGGGCCCCTATCGGGGTGCGAAGTTTAGTTTATTTGAAGGAGGCATCCGTTTGCCGGCGAT
>JBDOMT010000380.1:10145-10713 GCA_039831705.1 Pirellulales bacterium
GCTGGCCGAGGGGGCGGTTCGCGGTCAGTTGAGTCATGCTTGCGATTGGGCGCCGACTCTGTTGCAACTTTGTGATATCAAGTCGAATGTTGAAAATTTCGACGGCCAAAGTTTGGTGGAAGTCATACAGAATGAGGAAGCAACTTCACCGCATGACGCGGTGCATTGGGATTTGGGTAGCCAGTGGGCAGTTCGCCAGGGAGCCTGGAAACTGATTCACAATGTCAGAGCGACGGCTGGTCCGAACCTGGCGGAGGAAGATCAGAAATGGTTTCTGTCAAACTTGAAAGAGGATCGGGGCGAGATGAAAAATTATGTCAGCCATGAGCCGCAGGTGGTGAAGCGTCTTCGTCAGAAGCACAAAGCGATGCGAGCCGAGGAAAAGTGATCGGAAACAATAGGCTGGTGATTATCGAGCACTCACAAGATTCAGTGGCTCAGGGATTCACACCGTCCAGTAGTTTAGGTCCTTTTACTGTTGGAGTCTTTGACGAGGTGCGATTTTGCGTTGAAGCCTGACCACTCGACTTGCCTTATCACTTATATTACGTTGTCTTCCTGAATGTCC
>JBDOMT010000380.1:10723-11216 GCA_039831705.1 Pirellulales bacterium
TTCGCTTCTTCGGCTGCGGCTGACCGGAACGATCGGTCCGTCAGTGAGGTAGAGCTCCGCCGAATCCGATTTTCCGTATTGCATCTTACGCACCCACTGAACATTGACGACAAACGAATGGTGGACATGCACGAAATCGGGAGAGTTCAACCTACAACAAAAGTTGTCCAATGACTCTCGAACGAGATACGACTCATCCTTAATTCGAACATTGACAAAGTTGCCGGCATTTTCAACGATCTGTATTTCGCATTCTCGATAAACCACATCCTGGCGAACTGCGTTCAGCAATTTCTTGCCTCGCTGATGGATGCGATCCAAAACTTGAGAAAAGCGAACTGGATCAATTGGTTTTTCGACGTAGTCGAAAGCCCCATACTTGAACGCCCGAAGTGCATAGCTACCATATGCGGTAACAAACACGACTAGTCCCCGATCAAGCGTAGACGAAGTCGTAGTTCCCATTTTGGGTACAAAAAAACTCGAAAGCACC
>JBDOMT010000091.1:0-11177 GCA_039831705.1 Pirellulales bacterium
AGGCGGTCAATAATGTGGTTGTTAAGATGAAAGGTTGCATGGCGATGGTTTGAGTCTGGTGAGATGGGATTAAATCACCCGCGCCCATGGGGAATATCGGGCATGCAAGTTTGCCATGACTAGCAAATTGAAGAGGCAGAGGAAGGACGTCGCCGGCTCGGGTACGACCGTGATGCGATATATGGCGCCGGTCGGCAGGCCGGTCACCGAATCAAGCACGCTGGGAGCCAGAGCCACCGATCCAGATGTGTGATGCGCTCTCACGCAACATGCCTACCGAACTGAATACCATACTTGCCAATTGTCTGGCTCACGGTCGGAGACAATTTGTCGATGTGGCCGACCGTTTCCCTGAACCATGCCGCCACGTACTGGAAGCACTGAAGATCGTTTACAAAAACGATGCAACGGCACGCAAGCAGATGTTATCGCCGGAGGCCCGTTTGCACTTTCATCAGACCGAGAGTGGTCCGATTATGGAGCAGCTCCATGTGTGGCTCACTCAGCAGTTTGAGCAACGGTTGGTGGAACCCAATTCGGCGCTGGGTCAGGCCATCGCTTATATGCTCAAGCACTGGAAAAAGTTGACACTGTTCCTGCATAAATGCGGGGCCCCACTGGATAATAATATCTGCAAAAGAATCCTGAAAAAGGCAATTTTACATCGCAAGAATGCGCTCTTTTATAAAACTGAGAACGTCGCTCGTGTTGGCAATCTGTTCATGAGCCTCATCTACACCTGCCAGTTCTGCGAGGCCAATCCGTTCGAATATCTGACAAAATTGCAGCGACATGCGGATCAGTTGTCATCAAGCCCCCAGGACTGGATACCCTGGAATTACCGGGCGACGATGGATAACGTTGGCACGTCTCCGGGTAAGCCGCGCTGATATCAAAGGATCAACAATCCGATTTCATACCCGAAAAGTTTTACAGGCTTTCCGCAAGGACCCGCTGAACTTAGGTGTTATGCAGTTTGCACGTGGTTGATTACGCCGCCGCAGGTTAGGTGATTTCGGAGTTGCTGCCAGGACTGACTTTTCTGTTGGCGGAAATCTAGCCCCGTACCCTGGACACTGGAGCTTGCTTGCTGGTAAAGAATCTATTGCAGATGCACGTCGATTAGGGTGCTGGCCTGAGCGGCCAAGCACAGCTCTTCCCTAAAACTGCCATAATTTACTGGCATTCTCCGGGCATTTCGTGGACACTAAGGGCGTTTCGTCTCTCTTTCTTGAAAAGGACAAACAGAGAATGAAACATCTATCTAAAATCGTCCATGTGGTAAAATGCCTTTGTCCGGTGATCCTTTGCTTGGCAAGCGTGCATACCAACTACGCCCAGGCCCAATTTGGTTTCGGCACGCCGGTGAACTTTGGGCCGATTCTCAACACTAAAATCACTGATGCCGACCCCTTTCTGACCAAAGACGGACTGACGATCTACTTCGCTAGGCACACGCCTGGCTTTTTGATCGAAGATATTATGACATCCTCTCGTATGTCGTTGGAGTCTGCCTGGAGCCCACCGGAGATATTTACGCCTGCTAGCATTCCTGGCGATGACCGAGATCCTGCACATCCTTTCATCTCCAACGATGGGCTTACGTTTCTCTTTGACATCTATGTCGATGGGGTGGAGTTTACAATCTACGGGCTCTCACGTGACACCATTGAAGATCCTTGGGGCCTCGCTTTGCTCTACCATCGCCCATAAACGATGGGTTATTCACTTCAAAACAATCATCTATGTCTCCGGACGGGCTGACACTAATTTTCATTTCCAACCGGACCGGTGGCGAGGGAGAAGAAGACATCTGGGAAGCTGTACGGCCCTCCTTGAATGATCCGTGGTCGGTGCATGTTCTAGGACCGAATGTTAATTCCTCGGTTGACGAAAAAAATCCGGTCATGTCGTCTGACGGATTGACGCTGCTGTTCGGGTCGGGACGGGTTGGCGGTGTGGGTATTTTTGACATTTGGATGTCAACGCGTGATGCCATCGGTAATGAATGGAGACCGGCGAGTAACCTCGGACCGACAGTCAATACGGCTAATGCGGAGATACCGAGTCAATTATGGGGCCCGGGAAACCTGTTACTTTTCGAGTCATGGGGTCTTCCTGGCTTTGGTGTTGCTGACATGTTCTACGTCAGCGTAGTACCAGACCTCCCCGGCGATTTTAATCTTAACGGCATCGTCGACGGCACTGATTTCTTGAAGTGGCAACGCAACCCGAGTATCGGTTTACTTACCGATTGGGAAACGAACTACGGCACAGTCGCCACGCTCTCTGTGTCAACCACGGTGCCTGAGCCAAGCGGTGCCGCACTAGCCCTAGCCGCACTCTGCTTGGCAATGAGCAGACGGCGGATTTAGATGCGGCGGCGTGCACACCCGCGGTAGTTGACCGCACTTTATAAGCTCTCGACCTCTGGCACAGAGCAGCGAATCGAAGCTCTAACTGCCCCAAACGACTTAAGTGTGAAACTCACGAAATTTTCGATCCTACCGGCTTCTAGCAATTGAATCTTACGTATAAAGTCAGACTTTATCGACTAAGTGGCGTACCTTCGCCTTCAGGCGAATCCTTCAGTCACTAGGAATTTGCCGACTGTATTGCCTGGCTGCGGAAATCCCGCAGCGCCGTGATCAACGACAACATGGTTGGGAATCGTTGGTCAGGATCTTTCTCCAGAGCTCGGAGGCATATTTTCCCCAGTGTTTCGGGGATGAGTCGTAAGGGGGCTCGCGTGGCTGGCGCGATGGGACGCTGGTTGATAATCATGTCAAAGGTTTCATTGATCTTTTTGCCGCGTAGCGGTTCCTTAAGCGTGAGGATTTCGTACAAGACACAGCCAATGCTGTAGACATCGGTGCGCTCGTCAATTTGTCCATTTCCACGAACCTGTTCGGGTGACATGTAAAGTGGAGTACCAGGCCGTTGCCCCACTGCGGTGAGTTCTTCATGCTCCATGGTAATCTGTGCATGGTCTTCCGGCATTGCCCATACCTTGGCCACACCCCAATCGAGCAACATCACTTCACCAAACTTACCAATTTGGATGTTCTCAGGTTTGACATCTCGATGAACCACACCGTGGTCGTGCGCATAAGCCAATGCATTGCAAACCTGAATCAACAGTCCCAGTTGACGATCGAGGTTGTAGGTTTCGAGCGCTTCGCGATTGCCGGCAATCTGGCTCTCGAGGATGTCGCGCAGCGTTTCCCCGGATATTTTTTTCATGGTGAAATACGGATTGCCACCGTTGTCGTGTCCCAATTCATACACGGGAACCGTATTTGGATGTTGCAGTTGGGCGGTTACCCGTGCTTCTCGGAGAAAGCGGGCACGTTGGTAATCGTGACTGGCCAGGTGAGGATGAAGCGTTTTCATCACGACCGTTCGGCCCAAGTTGTGGTCCTTACAAGTCTGAAGAATTGCGGCACCCCCTTTAGCAAGAGGCTGAAAGTCGGTGTAACGCTTGAACCCGTTGGAAAAATAACGTGGCAATTGACCGTCGGTATCATCCAAGTAGATCCGTGGTTGGATACCTTCAGGCGATATCTCCGAGCTGTGATCGGGCATTGGTAGGAGGGGCTAGGTTGGAGTTGTAGGCTACAAATGGGTCATAAAAAAGGCCATAAAAAAGAAACAACAAGGAACCAAGTTTGGGTGGTGGCTCACAACTCTACTACGCACTCAACGGCATGCGGTTCAATATGGCACATTTATTCCATTCACGGCAAGCCGAAGGCGACGGTTTTTCTAAAAGCAGACGCCTTCGGCTTGCCGTAAAACGGACTATTGGTAATTAATGGAAGGTTAGCTGAGGTTGCCTTAGTCGTAAATATATCAACAGCGCGGTGTGACAGGCAACACAGGGATCACTCCACATGCCGTCGCTCCGCGACTCAAAATGGCTTGCATGCGCGTTCCTGGGACTTCAGTCCCAGGAACGCGCATGTCACCGCTCCGCGGTTGAATACGGAGTGTCAGCCATCAATTCCAACCTAAGTCGCGGAGCGACGGCATGTGGTTTGCGATAACACGTTCGTCATCGATTACGGATCCGCAGGCTGTGGGCTGGACTCCAGGCAGTCAATCGCAGCAAAAACATTGCCATTGTTGCCGGCCAAATTTCCGCCCATGTGGCTTACCACCAAGGTAATATCGGTGTACCCCGCCCTCTCAACTCTCAACTCCCCCCTCAATCACTTCCAACAAGCGCTCGCGGATTGTTTGCAGACGATCAGCTTGGGTGATTTTTTGACCGTTACGATCGGTTACGTAGAAAACATCGACCACTTGGTCGAGAGAGGTACTGATCTTAGCATGACGGATGATCAGTTCCTGGTTGTGCAGTTGGCGGGCCAACTGATAGAGCAAGCCGGTGCAATCGAGGGTGAAGACTTCGATGACGGTTGAGTGATCTGAGGTGCGGTTGTCGATTCGCACTTCGTTGGGGGGGGCTTCCAACTGGGCGCTGGCCTCATTCTGTTGCTGCCCCCACACACGTGGGAATTTTGGAGGTTCGTGGCTATCAATCGCTTCCAGCATCCGTGTGCAAAGTGTTTCAATTTGTTTTTGATCTTGCTCCACCGATTTCTGCTTAGACCCCTTTGCCGACACCATGTTGGTAGCTGCAGGTAAATGGGTGATCACATATCGAATTAGTAGTAGATTGTCGGCGAGTGTCTCGATGTCGGCAGTAAGTATTTCCAGACCTTGGCTTGTGAGCACGCCTGCCATGCTGGAAAAGATGCCTCGGCCCAGACCATCTTTCACTCCAGCCAGAAATTCAACCGTCTGAGTCTCTTTCCGATAGGCTCCCCAGACGGCTGCTGCTCCTGCAGTGAGATGATGGAGACGGCGGAGAGTTTGCGCCGCTTCGACAGGATCGCGATGGGTTAAGTAGCTCTCCGGCAAAGCGGCTATTTGGCGTGGAAACCAGGAGTCGTTACGCTGATCCTCAGTCAATTGCTGCAGAACGCGCGTACGCAAGTCCTCAAATTTTGCTGCGGTGGTGGGATGCTCACCTCGAGACGGATCGCTCGCCGGCAGCAAGCGGGCCGCACGTCGATAAAGTGTGTCGAGAACTTCCAACTTCCAGTCATTGAAGACTCCCGGTCCTACTGATGCGAGATCCGCACACGTCAATACCAACAGCATCCGTAGCCGTTCCATCGAACCGACCTGTTCGGCAAAGCTCTCGATCAGTTGGGGGTCACTGGTATCGCGGCGGAAGGCCAGGTGGGCCATCATCAGATGCTGATGAACAAGGAACATCAAATCGTCTGTTTGGACGGAAGTAAGTCCAAGTCGCTGGGCCATTTCGCCAGCCAAGCGGCGTCCCACCTCACAGTGATTTTGTTCAAAGCCTTTACCCAAATCGTGCAACAAAAGGGCCAAATGCAGAGTCTGTTGATTCCGAATTTCTCGGGTGACCTCGCCTAGTGAGTCGCTACGTTGCGCAAAGCTGGCGGTCTGGTGAACCGCACGCAGGCAGTGTTCGTCTACGGTAAACTTGTGGTACTGGTTGAACTGCAGTAATCCGCGTGCATGCCGCATGGGGGGGATGATTTTTTCAAGCAGCCCCAGCTCATGAAGTATACGCAGTCCTTCCCCGGCGTGTTGCGGATTGGCTACCAGTTCCCAGAATGATTCTCCGATGGAGGGGGTGATTTCTTCGGAGTAGTTTGGAGCTGCCAGATAAAGGGCCGACCAGATGGCATGCTCCAGTAGTTTTCCATGTTGGATTGAAAGCTGGACCAGTCGTATCACTTCGTTCAGGTTGCCCTTGAGTCGGTCCAGGCCGGCGGGCGTGGTACTGATTGTGCGGAGGCCTATGCGATACTCTCCATCTACGTTCTTACTCAACATCGGATCCAAAACACGAACGACTTTGGAGGTGACTTGCAAGCTGGCTTCGCGCCTGCGCACCAGGTGCCAAAGATGATTGGTGTGGCGGAAATATTCGCGCATGAATCGCTCGACTGGCAACATGCCTTGGGAGCCACGATATCCGAATCGTTCGGCAACTCGCAATTGTTCCGCTCGGTCCAAGGCTTCCTTGGCGGAGTTGGCGTGAAAGTGCATTTCGTTGCGCAATCGCAACAAAAATGCACGGGCCGAAAGGATCCGATGATGGTCGAATTTTGAGATGGCTCCCATCAGTTGTCGGCGATCAGGATCGGCTACGCCATGTTCGGCAAATCCAAGCCACCGCAACAAATGCATGTCGCGCAAGCCACCGCGTGAACGCTTGACATGCGGTTCGAGCAGATAGACCGTTTCGCCGTATTGATCGCGCTCTTTTTTGCGCGATTCCAGAAACGCGTGAGCCAGAGGTTTACTCCGTTTTCGCACCAGTTTTTCAAAGCTGGTGCGAAAGGTCTCAAATAGGCTTTGTTTGCCTACCAGGAGACGCGAATCGATGAGTGAGGTGCAGACGATGGGATCGGTGCGCGCCAATTGAACCGCGTCATTGACGGAACGAACACTTTGTCCCAAGTGCAAGCCGGCATCGAAAATGCCCTGAGTCATACGCCTTGCCAATAGGGCAATTTCGTCGGTTAATCGCCCTTCGTAGAGAATCATCAAATCGACATCGGAGAAGGGGGCCGATTGTCGACGGCCGTAGCCGCCATGGCCCACCAGGGTGACCTGGTTACGAAGGCCGCCCGTACCAGAAACCCCCGTCGCAGAAAGCCCTGTTGCAGAAGCCCCCGTCTCAGAAAACCCTGTCGCAGAAAAAGGGGTGGAGGCACTCTTGGGGCCCGACTCTTCGGCATCTGTCGGTTCGATTTCCTCGATCTCTTTCAGACAGGCTTCGAACCATTGGATGACGACCGTATCGACCAGAGAGGTAAGCCGGGCACAAACCTGTGGGCCATCGAGCCCACGGTCGTGAAGTACGCGAATTTGTTCTCGCCCCGTGCTAAGATGTTCACGCGCGGCCACGGCACGGGCGTTCAGCGACGACATACTACAGCGCTTCGCCACCCGTTTCACCCGTACGAATACGGATGGATTCGGTTAGCTCGGAGATGAAAATTTTACCGTCACCAATTTGGCCCGTCTGGGCTGCTTTGATAATCGTATCGATGGCAGCCTGCAATTGGTCGTCGGACACGGCCACCTCTACCTTGACCTTGGGAACAAAATCAACGGCGTATTCGGTGCCACGGTAGGTTTCGGAATGTCCTTTTTGCCGTCCAAAACCACGAACCTCGGTAATGGTCATGCCCGCGATGCCATGTTCGCTTAGCGCGTTTTTGACATCTTCCAATTTAAAGTGGCGAATGATCGCTTCAATTTTTTTCATAAAAAGTTCCTTTCCTAGAACAGGATGTAGCCTTCTTCATTGTGTTCGCTCAAGTCAAGTCCCCGTTGCTCGTCTGCAGAGCTTACACGCAGGCCCAAGGTTGCATCCACGATCTTTAGCAGAATAAATGTGCCGACGATGCTAAAAATCCAAGTAACACCAACGGCCGCAATTTGACCGGTTAGCACCGAACCCCCCTCGAACAGACCCAACGGTTTGCCCTCAGCAATATCCCAACAGGCTCGAGTGGCAAACAGACCGGTCAGTAAAGCCCCAAGGGTGCCACCGATGCCATGGACACCGAAAGCATCCAACGAGTCATCGTAACCAAGTCGGCTTTTCAAACTGCAGGCAATGCAGCAGACAACACCTGCCAGGGCCCCCATCAGCAGGGCCGGCATGGGATTGACAAAGCCGGCTGCGGGTGTGATGCAAACCAGGCCTGCCACTGCGCCCGAAGCGACACCTAGCACACTCGGCTTGCCCTGAGTTATCCACTCATAACAGGCCCATGCCAGGGCGCCGGCCGCAGCAGCGAAATGGGTGACGCAAAACGCGCTGGCCGTGAGATGGTCGGAGAGCAGTTCACTGCCCGCGTTAAAACCAAACCAGCCAACCCACAGCATGGCGGCTCCGAGGGCCGTGTAAGTCAGGTTGTGGGGCCGCATATCTTCGGTTCCTTGACCTTTGCGGGGGCCAATCATCACAGCACACAACAGGGCCGAGACTCCGGCACTGATATGCACCACGGTCCCTCCAGCAAAATCGAGTGCGCCACCGGCAATCGCCCCATCGGCGCCAAAAGCGAGGATCCCTCCATCCCACACCCAGTGACACAAGGGGCAATAGACAAACGTCCCCCAGAGGATGCTAAAGAGAATCATCGAGCTGAATTTCATCCGTTCAGCGAACGCGCCGCAAATCAGGGCGGGGGTGATAATGAAGAACATGCCTTGAAACAACATATGGGTCAGGCGAGGAATGCTCCCCTCCATCGGCTCAATCGGGGTATTCGTAGCCGCATCCCAACTGCGCGCGACTTCATGCATGAACAGGTATTGCCCGTTGCCGATCAGCGGATTCTCTCCCTCGTCGTTACCGCCGAAGGCCAGACTGTAACCATACAAGGCCCATAGCACGGTCATCAGGCCCATCAAAAACAGGCATTGCATGATGACCCCCAATACGTTTTTTCGGCGGACCAATCCGCCATAGAACATGGCCAGACCGGGCGCCGTCATAAATAGCACCAGTGCCGTGCAGGTTAGCATCCAACCGTTATGGCCAGCCAGCAGAGCTTCATCCGCCTTGGCCATGGCCTCATCCACCCTGGAGACGCTATCAGCCATTTGGCCGGTTTTGTCCTCGACTGTGGCGTTATCCACAGGCTCTTGTGCGGATGCCTCCGTAGGAAGTTGAGAAGCTGCTAGGACGGAACCTATTGCCAGTAAAAGAACAAACTGAACCATTCGTCTCCTTGGGCACATTGCTAATTCTTTCCCTACGGGTTTAATTCCAGTAACGGACCGCAGTACTAGGATAAGAATTTCACTACGAACCGTAAAGGACCGGCGTTCCATAACTGTGCGGAAATTGTTCCATCTACAAGAGCGGTAGTGCCAGATGTAGGCTGGAACGAGCGGTAGCGCTGTTCCGGCAGCGCCAGGTTCAAAGTGGTAGAAATGACCCTACCAGCACGCAACGCCAGCAAGTGGGTCTCGTTTACCTACCCACTCGCTTACGCGTCGTGCTTGTATTACGAGAGACCTTTCCACTTAGTTTCAGGCATGGCTGCAGCCACATTGGCCGTGCGTGCCAGGACAAACAGCAGATCACTGGTGCGATTCAGATACTTCAGGAGGCTACCCGAAATGGATTTCTGTTGGCTGAGGGCTACCAGATCGCGTTCAGCACGGCGGCAAATGGCACGGGCTAGGTGCAATAGGGCCGCTGCGGGGGTACCACCTGGAAGAATAAAGGCTTGCAGGGGAGGCAGGTCCTTTTCGCATGAGTCGATGTTTTGCTCCAGCTCCGTAACATCCGCGGCACCCAATACTTTCGTATTCCTCCGTCCTGCGGTGTTGGAACCAGGGTTGGCCGCAGGGTCGGCACCGATCGCTACCTCCGATCCCAGTTGAAAGAGCTGATTTTGTAGACGAGTGACGATGATTTCTACCGATTTTGGTAATTCGGCAGTACTCACCACACCGAGCGCGGCATTTAACTCGTCGATGGCTCCCAAGGCGGCGATCCGCAGATCATCTTTGGCCACCCGTCCCCCTCCATAGAGGCCCGTGGTGCCCTGGTCGCCGGTACGTGTATAGATTTTCATGCACCTATCGTAAGCATTTCAACCCCATTGAGGCTACCGATTATGACAGAAATTCCACCTGTCTTGGTCAGTCTGGATCAGGTTCATGCTCAATTCCCTCGATGACTTAGGCTGTTCATATAATTCTCAGGTCAGGTGTGTAAGATGGCAGTGTAGGTAAAGTTGTGGTGGTGAGGGGAAATAGTTTATTGTGCGGGATATTGCAATTTGGGTGATTCAACCCAGAATCAGGTCGGGTCGGGCTAACCCGCATATTTCATGGATCGCACAGTATTCGTTGTAAGTCCTTTCATCATAGCGAATTGCAATGTGATCTTGGAAAACAGTGTGTCTTATCAGCCGCCACGCGTTAGCGTCCGGTTTATCAAGTAATAATGCGAATCAGAAGTAACCGGGAGCTAACGCTCGGCGGCTGATGAAATATGCGGGCTAACGATGATTTATTGTCAGGAGTTTAAGATGCGTCGATGGTTGCCTCTTTTAATGTTCTGCTTTTTGCTCAGGCCTGTCTGGTTTGAATTCGTCATCGCGGCAAGCCCAACGCAATTGGAGCTACTGGCTGCGCAGGAGCCCGTTGAGGGGACTTCTGAGGAGCCCATTGATGAGACTTCTGAGGAATCTTCCGAGGAGAAAAAAGAGGAGTCGCCCGTAGAAGAAGCCCCAGACGAACAGTCAGAAAATAAGGAAGCTGAAACCGAAGAAAAGGAACCTGAGAAAAAGGAACCTGAGAAAAAAGAACCTGAGAAAAAAGAACCTGAGAAGAAAGAACCCGAGAAGAAAGAACCCGAGAAGAAAGAACCCGAGAAAAAAGAACCCGAGAAAAAGCAAAGCACCGATAAGGATTCCCCCAAAGCTTCGGCAGAAAAAGATAAGTCGTCAGATAAGTCGTCAGATAAGTCGTCCGGCAAGTCGTCCAGTAAAAAGGAATCGGACGAACCTTTTCTGGTGTCACAGAAACCGCTGAAAATAGAAGTCGATCTGACCGGCGCTTTCGTCGCCCGCGATATGGTTGAGGTAACCTTGCAACCCAAAGTCTGGGCCCTGTACAAAGTGCTGGAAGCGATTCCGCATGGATCCCAAGTCCTCAAAGGAGAAGTATTGGTCCGCTTTGATCGTACCAAGTATGAGGAAATGTTGGCGGAAAAATCGCTCGATCAGCACATCGAAGAATTGGACCTGATGGCGGCGGAAGCAGAATTTCCTCGGCTCGAACGCTTGGCGGAGATAAGTTTCAACAGAACTCAACGGATGCATGATGAATTGGCAGCCGATTACGAACGTTTCAAGTCAACCCTGCGGCCCCTGTCGGAAAAGATCGCGAATTTCAATTTTAAATCGTCCCAAGAATCATTGGCGATGGAACAAGAAGAGTTGGATCAATTGCGGCAGATGTATGAGGCCGATGATTTAACCGAAGAGACTGAGGAAATTGTCCTCCGGCGACAACAGTTTGCCGTCGAAATGGCCCAGATGTACATCGAATTCGCTCGCTTCAATCGTGATGCCACCCTGGAGGTGTAC
>JBDOMT010000420.1:0-2543 GCA_039831705.1 Pirellulales bacterium
TTCCGGAGTTTCGCCACCGGCGCCCATTCCCGCACCGCCCTCATTGACATCCTTTTCACCGCCGCCGCGGCCATCCTGGCCCATCATCTTCGCGTACATTTCGGCGTAATCGCCCAGGGTTTCACAGCCTTCCATTTTTTCGCCGTCAAGCTGACCTTCCTGATTCAGGCTTTGAGCCTGCTGAATTGTCTTGAGCGCCTCTTCCAGCCGTTTGAGGTCCTTTGCGGATTCAGTCAGTTGTTCGAGTTCCTGCTCCGAGAGGGCGAGTGACTCTTTGAGCGCATCCATAGCTTCCGGTGACATTGCCTTGCCGGCAGATTCGGAATCCCGGGGCTGTCCCGCTTCCATTGCTTTTAGAGCTTTACTGAGTGCTGCGGCCAGATCTTTGGAGTCGGCTTTGTCGGAGGCGAATTTTTTGAGGTCCTGCAGATCTTTCTTCAGCTGACTGGCCAGCTTCTTTCGTTCTTCCGGATCTGTGGCTTCCATCAGGGCCTGCATCGTTTCCTGCGCTTTCTGCAGTTCTTTCTGCAAACTGTCGGACTTGCCTTCCTGAAGTTCTTTGAGCCACTGGTTCATTTTCTGGCTGCGACTGCCACCCATTTGTTGACGAGACAATGGCCGATTCAGCATCTTGCGGAGTTGATCGGTGCTTTGTGCCTTCCACTGATCACCCAGCGCGGATCGATGCTTCGTGAGCACTTTGGTATTGGAGTCGATTTTCTTCGGCTGCATTTTGCGGAAGTCTTTCTTGAGTTCCGCGACGCTGCTGTCGATTTCCTGGCCTGCTTCGTCCGCCTGGCGTGACTTCTTCTTGAGTTGCTCTCGGCGGTTCTCATTTGCTTTTCGAATATTTGTGATCTCGCTCTTTTTCTCCTGCTCCTTCAATGAGGCGTCCACTTTGCCGAAGGGGTCGAACTGGGGGGTACCCCAGATCACGAGAACCATGACGCCCGCCGTTACCATGACCCGAGCCATCCGTTTCCACGGATTAAAAGGCACTACTTGAGCGGGTTCAATCTGCCCAGCCTGGCGTTCAGCCGCCTGAGCCACCAGGGGCTGGTACTCTCCGGCAGACGAGGACAACGATGAGACTGTCAGGAACAGGTCTTTCGTCTGAGCGTGTTCATCAATCGCGCTGGCGGCGGTGGCCTGACGAATGCGTGCGTGAAAAACCCAGGCGCTGCTGGCGACAGCGGGCAGGATCGCTGCCAGCCACCAGAGATTTTCGTCGTTGATCGGCAGGAGCCCCAGCAGGCGAATCGCCAGAATGGCCAGGATGCTGAGTCCCAACAAGAGAATCAACGCGTAGTAGCAGGCGGCAGCGAATGAACAGGTCTGCAGCCGAATTCTGACGCGTTGCAGCAAGCTGTTTGCAGTTGGTGTTTCCGGCATGGTGGCGATCGCCTTTGTTGGTCAGACGGAATCAAGGAACCCGGAGGCGTCGAATTCGAGCGTGAATCCTGACATCCTGCAGAAACAACACTTTTTAAGTCTACGTCCTGCATCGGATCCGATCAATCAGATCTCTGTTGGTCAGTGTTTTGTTTGAGTATTGGCACGACGTTCCATTGTTTTTTCAGATTCCAGTCTCCCTGGACGCGCCCGATGCTGCTGCGGCGATTAAGGCGGGTCATATCCACCACGGTTCCACGGATGACAGCGGGCGACGCGATAGATTCCTTTGCAACTCCCGGTCAGCAGCCCGTATTTTCGCACGGCAAGAATGAAGTACTCACTGCATGATGGATAAAACCGGCAGGTCCTGCCCAGCATGGGGCTCACGAGTTTCTGATAACAACGAATCAGCAGGACAGCCGCCTCACCGGGCATTCGGACAATCTGGCGAAGCACGTTCATGAACAATTCCCGACAGGATGGTCACCCGCGCTGCCTGTTGTTGTTAAAAACCGAAGTTCAGATCCGGCGCTTCGTATTCGGGCCTCAAAGCCACGATGCAGACTCCGCCCGAACGACAGCTTCTGTGCAGCGGTCCTACCACAACCCATCGCGAGGATTTTCGGGAAGCAGTTCCTGCAGACGGTGCAGCAGGTCCTGGGCTTCTTCCGGTAATTCTTTGGGAATCGTCACTTTGATCCTCACAAACTGATCACCACGTTGTCCAGTCTTACGATTCATCACTCCCTTGCCACGCAACCGCAGTTTGGCTCCACTCGACGTGCCTGGCGGGATGGACAGGATGACGGTGCCTTCGGTGAGTGTCGGGACCTCGATTTTTGCGCCCAGGGCGGCTTCTGTCACAGAAACCGGAGCTTCCAGAACCAGGTTCATTCCTTCTCGCCGAAAATAGGGATGCCGCGCGACTTCGATGGTCACCAGCACATCACCTGGTGGTCCACCCATCTGTCCCGGATGGCCCTGGCCAGCCAGGCGAATTGCTTTCCCGCTTTCGACTCCGGGAGGGATCCGAAAGCTCAGACGTTCCGACTTGCCGGAAGTACGGACATTCAGTTCATGTTCACCGCCCTCAACTCCCACGAGAAACGGCACCTGCACGCTGGTTTTCAGGTTTTCTCCCTTTTTTG
>JBDOMT010000263.1:0-11126 GCA_039831705.1 Pirellulales bacterium
CCTGAAAAGATCCTGCAATCACTGACGGATCAGCAAATTCGTGACCTATTTGCATACTTCCGCGCATCGCAACCGCTACCGTGATCGCAGCGGGGCTGGTCATCCCGTTATCTCGTCCACATCCACTAAGTATAGCTGGCGTTTTCCACTCATCATCGAATCGATACACAGATGTCTGCCATCACGACTCCAACCTGGATGCAAGTCACAACGATTGGGTTTCCCGCGCACTTCTCCTGGTTGAAAATATCGCCCAAGCTCGAAAGTCGCATCATCACCCGGGTGATAAAGATAGAGGTGATGAAGATTGTCTTTTCCTGGATAGGTGTCGGTGCAAACCCATTGGCCATTTGGGGAATAGGTGCAATGTCCATCTGCTTTGAGAATTGTGTCTCCGATAATTATTTTCTCATCGGTCTGATCGGTGTAAAGAAAAAACCGATCGCCTATTTCCGGTTCACGAGACCATGCGAGAATTTGTTTTGTATTTTTCCAAATGAAATGTGACACCATCTGAGAGTCGGCGATCACATGAATATCGGTTCCATCAGGTTTCGCGGTGAGCATGCGGGTGTCCCATCGCGACTTCATGTCTGGTTTCCAACGGTGCAAGAATATAAACCGCTTCCCATCAGGACTAAAAAGCAGGTGATTAAACCAGTTGAGCGAGGTCGAGATGGAATCCTGAGGTTTGACTTCCAGCATCTGGGTGAGTGAGATCACCAACTCAGATTCTCCTGTTTCCAGATCGATTCGATAGATTCCATCCTCATCGGTGATCAACTGATCTTGAAAGGGGTCAGGAATGCCTTCATAACCATATCCTGGACGGAGAACACCAAGACGCGCAAAGTTGACAGACATGGCGGTTTTACCATCAGCGCTGATGGTGTAAATCGGCGATTCAATCTCCTGCTGCTCGCCGGTCTTCACATCCTTGATGATAGAGCCATATTGATCGCCCAATCTTGTATTGTAAATCACCTTGGACTCAGAGCCAGGTAGCCACTGCAACATGCACCCCTGCTGCCAGCACCACGCCGAGGTTTCGCCGATTTCGATCCACTTGTCTCCGTCTTCTAGATCAACCATTCCCAACTTGATGCTGTCGCTTGAAGTTGGAGGACGGTCCTCGTAATTGACTTCCATCCCCAGAACGAAACGATTCAGTGGATCAAATTGTAATTTATCGTAATACCCAAACCAATGAGCTTTTGGGCCATGGGTAATGGGACGTACCGGGACGAAAGATTCACTTTTACTTTCGTTGGATTGAGCGAAACCTTTACCGGACAGGAATGGTGCCCCGGTTGCAAGGATGGACGCTTTTAGGAAGGTACGTCGATTCTGGTGACAACGACGTTGAGACATGGATGATTCCACTTGTTTTTAAGTACTGGGTACGAACTGAATTCAGGTCCTATTCCGTCGTGGGGTTTTTTCATTCCTCACGTTGACCGCATGGAGCTATGTCGTGACATCAGCACGGCTGCTACTGGTTTAACCAAGTCAAGCGGATACCTTGGCTGCTGCCTTACGCGCAATCTCCATGCATTGGCGAATATCGTCTATGGGGTTGTCCTCGTTTTCTTCGTATTCCAATGACAAGCAACCGTCTGTTGGGAAATTCACTTTGGCCAGTGCCGCAAAGACGCCCTCCACGTCCAGGTGCCCTTCTCCCAAAATGACACCGGCAGTCACATCTTGCATATCGGCAAAGTCTTTGAGGTGGATGCCGTGTAACCGTTTGCCAAGCAACCGTATCACCTGTACGGCGTCTTCGCCCGAACGAATATAGTGTCCTAAATCGGCACAGGCGCCGATCCGCAGATCGTATGGCTCACAAGCTCCCAACACATCGGTCGCTTTGTTGTATCGATGTCGTGGTCCATGATTATGGATGGCAATACGAATGTCGAACTCTTTGACTAGACGGTCCAAACTTTCAAAAGAATCGGGCGATGGGTCCGCAGACAAGCACCGCAGTCCTACGGCCTTGGCAAATTTAAAAAGTTTGCGATTGGATTCGTGGTCGGCAGAAAAGGCATGCACGCCATGCCCCAACATCTTCATGTCGGCATCGCTCATGGTTTTCTTCATCTGGACGATCTCGGCGACTGTTGCATTTTGACTGAAATGAGCCGGATAAAATTCAATGTGAGCGAAGCCTAAATCGCGAGAGTGACGAATCGCTTCTTCAGCCGAGAAGCCCCGCAGTGAATAGCTTTGGATGCCGATCGAAAATCGTCCTATGTTGCCAGCCTGATTGCCCTTAATCTGCGCACTCAAGGGCTGTCTCAGCGTGGCCGCGGATACTGCTGCGACGGTAGAACCAAGAAAGCGACGACGTGACCAATGAACAGACATGGATGAACTCCTTTGAAAAGTTGTGAAAATATTCTGACCTAGCCGTTACACATCCTCAGGTGTTAGATGTTGTCATGCAGTGTGATAGTTCCGCGCAAGTTGTCGTTTTATTTCTCTATTGTCTCCACAACGACTGGAATCGTCCAGTAGTATATTTTTCACCCCTGACCCTCGATCCCTCTTCAACTCAAATCCCTCATTCGAGGTTTCCCCACCTGAGCCGATGACAACGCTGTGACCAAACCGCCAGCGTCAGATACAACACCTATCACATCGTATTTACTAGCACCGTCGATGGTCACCCCACGCGAGTACTTTTGAAATTTTCCTAATATTCCCGATGTGATCGATGGTATACTTATACAAGTTCGATGTAGATTGGAGCCCTATGGGTTTTAAATTCGTGTTTATTAGCGTCTCTTAGCGGTTCATTTGCTCGAGATCGATCGGCGTATGGAATTGCTCGCCAGGCATCCTCTTTTGGGTGAAGCACAACCTCAGTATGGTCAGCGAACGCGCCGAATCATCGTAGGGAACTACCTCGTCTTTTACGATGAGCTCGACTATGCAATTCATGTGCTTCGGGTATACCACGACGGTCGTCGTCTGGAAGACCTTTGTAAGAAATGACCTCGATTCCTTTTGGGGCAGCCCTGTGAAGGTGTCAGGAAGCGGTCTTTCTTTTTGCGAGAATGCGAGCTGTTGACAGGTGGTGGGTTTTTCCTGCATAGATTCTTGATACCTCAAGGCGACAATGCTATTTAACAGACGACAATCGTCCTAACCCAATAATTCCTTCGTGTCTTTCGTGGTGTTCTCATGCACCTGAATGGTAACCGGAGAATATTACCACGAAGAACACGAAGGGCACGAAGGATGGAGTTTGACGAACTTTCGAATCGGGTAATCGGATGTGCCATCGAGGTCCACCGCGAACTGGGCCCCGGGCTACTCGAATCTACATACGAACAATGTTTTGCTCACGAACTGAGACGGGCTGGAATTACTTTCCAGCTACAGCAACCACAGCCTGTTCAATACAAGGGCATACGGATCGATCGCGGCTATCGACTTGATATTCTAGTGGAAAATAATCTCGTCATCGAATTGAAGAGTGTCGAAGAGATCAAAGGCATCCACGAGGCTCAGTTATTGACCTACATGAAGCTGTCCGGTGCGAAAACTGGATTGCTGATGAACTTCAATGTTACTAAACTGAAGGATGGTATTAAACGCTTTGTCCTATGATTCCTTCGTGCTCTTCGTGTCCTTCGTGGTGTTCTCATGCTACTGAAGAAGCGGGCGGTTGTCGGTTCATGGATGCTAGGCAATGTCGACTCCCCGTCCGCATGCACCAAACTTTTCAATAAAGTAGTTGCTACAAAATATGCACCTTCACAGGGCTTCCCCTTTTGGGGTAATCACAAATTAATAGCATGACAAGAGCCATAGCCCCAAAAGGAGTTGGAGATCACTTCTCATTCCTCATTGGCATCGACGAAGCGGGATACGGGCCCAATCTGGGGCCGCTGGCGGTTGCCCTGTCTGTGTGGAAAGTTGGGGGGGCGAAAGGGGAAAGTGGAACGCGGAACGCGGAAGGTAATGCTGGAACGCCGGTCGACCTTTATGAGTTGCTGGCGGACTCCGTGACGCGTGAATCGTCGGTTGGACGGATTGCGATTGCCGATTCGAAGCGACTCTTCCAGCCTGGCGGCGGATTGGCCCGGTTGGAACGGGCAATCCATGCGGCCTTGCAGGTAAGTGGGCAAGCGAGCGGGAGTTGGTCGGGCTTGCTGGAAAATTTGGTTGCCGATCCCGAGGGGCGGAGGCACGAACTGCCGTGGCATCAGACATTCGACTGCCCCTTGCCGGTTGATGTAGACGCTGATGAAATCAACCGACTTGGCACGCAGTTGGCAGAGACGTGCCAGGCAGCCCGGGTGCGACTGTTGGGGCTGCGGGCCCGATTGGTGTTTCCACGTCAGTTCAATGAAATGACTGTCCGTTACGACAGCAAGGGGGCCGCATTATCCCATACGACCCTGGGGCTGTTGCGGGAAACGCTTGCTGAAATGGTACAGAAACAGGACGGCTTACGGTTTCCTGCCACCACCCAGATCGTCTGCGACAAACATGGTGGTCGCAACCGCTACGAGTTCTTATTGGCAACCCATTTTCCGGAGGAAGCAATTGAGATGTTGGTGGAGGGTCGCGCCGAGAGTTGCTACCAGTGGGGCAGTCCGGAAAGTCCGGTGGAAATTTGTTTTCGCATTCGCGGCGAATCTTTTCTACCCACCGCATTGGCCTCGATGACTGCCAAATACCTGCGTGAATTGGCGATGGGCTGTTTTAATCGGTTTTGGCAAGCTCAGGTGGTCGGAATCCGGCCCACGGCGGGCTACCCGCTCGATGCCAAACGTTTCCGTGCAGAGATCATTACGGTACAACAACAGCTGGGCATTTCTGATAACGATCTCTGGAGGAGCCGATGAGCGACCGCTACACCTACGTGGCCCGGCATGCATGGGCTGGAAATTTTGGCGATCCCCAGTGGTCCTGTGATTCCCTGCGCGAGCTCGAACCGGCAGGAATCGACCGCTATTGTCAGGTGGTAGAGCGGCTTGCCGAACGGGGCTTCGCGCCGGAAATTATCGCCACCAGTCCCTACACGCGTTGCCGGCAGACGGCTGAGCTGATCGCCCTGCACACACCCAGACAACCCGAAATTGTGGCCTTGGATATTTTGCAACCCAGCTCCGATATTGGCGCCCTGCTGCAGTGGTCGCAGCAAACGGACTGCCAACAAATCTGCTGGGTTGGCCATGCGCCCGACGTGAGCCACATGACCACGGCCCTGGTGGGACAAGGCAGGTTCAATATCCGTTTTGCCAAAGGGGCTGTCGCCGCAGTTCGGTTATTCTCAGAAATCGACTATGGTGCTGGTGAGCTCTATTGGCACGCTACGGCAAAATTGTTGGGAGTTTAGGCAGGAGCTAGGAATTAGGAGCGAAATTGGGTGTCATTTCGTTCCCCTTCTGAGAGCTTGTCGTATTACCAACTTTTCGCCCCAAAGGGGTATTCACATATCAGTCCAGGGGAAGTTCTGCGGCTTTCAGGCCACGGAACGTCGCCCTGGGTTGGAAGCTTGAATACTAGCACGAAGCGCCAGCGAGTGGGTCTATGGAAGCCGCGCCTATCCACTCGCTGGCGCTTCGTGTTTGTATTTCAGAGAATTCAGCCACAATAAAATGCTTCACTGAGTTGCCTGAAAGGGCATGACAACTTGAGGCGACCCATTACGCATTGTTTTATCCTTTCAGGGTTTTCGTGATGATGCCCCATCAGCTCTATTGCTTCCGTCTAGCTACCGGCTGGGCCGACCACCGAACGCCCGTGCCGGGCCTCTACCTGTGTGGCGCAGCCAGTCACCCGGGAGGCGGAGTGATGGGGACTTGCGGTAAGAATGCGGCGGTGGAGATCTTGCGCGATAAGTAATAGTATTTAGAGAGGCTCTATAATAACTTTGGCATATCTCTTAAAAGTCGCCGTATTCTCCACTCTGTGAGAAGGGGAATGTATGATGTATGATGTATGATGGTTGATTGTTAAGATAAGGTATAGAAATTACACAGTTCATCGATCATCGATCACATTTCAACCATAAGTCCCATGGCCAACGACGAAGAGCTTTATCAGGAACACATCCTGGATCATTACGAAGACCCATTCCATCGGGGCTCATTGGATGCGGCGACCCATACGCATCAAGGCAAAAACCCGTTGTGTGGCGATGTGATCTGCATCGAATTGAAACTGGACGACCAAGGCCGGATTGAAGACCTTTGGTTTACCGGAGATGGATGTGTCATCAGTCAGGCCTCCGCTTCGATGTTGCTGGAGGAAGTGCAGGGCAAGACGGCCCAGGAAGCCATGCAGTTTTCAGCCGAAGATATGCTGAAGTTGTATGGTCCTCGGCTCACCCCCAACCGGCAAAAATGCTGTCTGTTGTCATGGCGAGTCCTGCAAACGGCGATCCACTCACCAGTGAATGATTCTAACTCGGAAGGTAGCTCGACATGAGTTCTACCGGTTCGTCCCATTTGAAATCGACAGGCCTAGATTCGATGAGTTCCGATACATCGAGTCGGAAACAAGGGTCGAGTTGGAAACAAGATTTGCTCGACCCGGCACTGCGTCACGATTTCCCAATTTTTCATAAGAAGATGGCCGGCGGCCAGCCGTTGATTTTTCTCGACAGTGCCGCCAGCACCCAACGGCCAGCTTCTGTGATTGATGCAATCAGCCATGTCTACCAGCACGATTATGCCAACGTCCATCGGGGCATCCACACCCTGAGCGAACGGAGTACCGAACTGTACGAGCAGGCTCGAGAAAATGTCCGTGCGTTCATCGGCGCCCAACGGGCCCATGAAGTTTTGTTTACACAGGGCACCACAGGGTCAATTAATTGTGTTGCCCGTAGCTGGGGCGATGCCAATTTACAACCAGGTGATGAAATCGTGCTGACCACGATGGAGCATCATTCCAACCTGGTGCCTTGGCAGCAAACAGCTCAGCGAACCGGTGCCCATTTACGTCACATTCCTCTCACCAGCGACGGGCAGCTTGACCTGGGGCGATTGGCTGACTTGTTCTCCGAACGGACCCGACTGGTTGCCTTTTCGGCGGTTTCCAATGTCTTGGGCACAATCAACCCGGTAGCTGAAATAACTCGAAAGGCACATGCGGTCGGGGCGGTGGTGCTGGTTGACGCAGCGCAGAGCGTACCTCACATGCGCACCAACGTTCAAGAGTGGGATGCCGACTTTGTCGCCTTCAGTGGACATAAGATGTTGGGCCCATCAGGAGTAGGTGTACTTTATGGCAAAGAAAAGTTGCTGGATGCGATGCCCCCATTTCTGGGTGGCGGCAGCATGATCGGCGATGTGCATTTGGATCGATTTACTCCGGCGGAATTACCGGCGAAGTTTGAAGCGGGGACACCCCCCATCGTGCCCGCAATTGGCATGTCGGCAGCAATTGATTATTTGGGCCGGATTGGCATGGAGTCGATCAGTGCCCACGAACATGCTCTGACCCAATATGCCTACGAGCAAATGCAAGCGATAGACGGCTTGCAGATTTTGGGGCCGGATCTCGAGCATCGGGCTGGTCTGATCAGCTTTGCATTTGACAAGATTCATGCCCATGAATTTGCCCAGGTGCTTAACGACCGTTTCGGTATCGCCGTCCGCGCAGGACACCATTGCACCCAGCCACTACACGCACATCTGGGGATTACCGCCAGCACCCGTGCCAGCTTCTATCTCTACAACACTTGGGACGAAGTGGACCAACTCATAGCAGGAATTCGAGTAGTACAGAAAATGTTTTCCCCCCAGGGCCGAAAACGACGACCACGACGTGGGTAGGGAAGAACCTCCCCTGAGAGGGCTAAACTGGAAGGCCCTACAGAGGTAATGGAATAAAATCGCAATAATTTGACGGTTGCAATGCAAAGCGAAGAAGAAAGCTGGTGAACCATGAATTTTTCCCCAATAAAACAATTCTCGTACTGTACGCGAAAGTCGAACGTTTGCAGTACCGTGTATGGAAGAACCAGAAGCCAGGGTGATCGTGCCCTCATCGCATTCGTAGCATACCCGTTGATTTTGATGTCGGTGCTCTGTTCGTGGTCCGTGGCGGAAACACCCAGCGCAGCTGACTCGGACGCACCCAGCGTTCCTCCGGCGGCTAAAACTTACCGGGGACGTGAAATCGCCCAAACCATGCACTATCTGGGTGCTCCGTGGCTGATTCGTGAGTCGCGCGAGCGCGAAGAGCAGTGCGCGACCTTGCTCACTGCGTTGGACATCAAAGCGGGTGACACTGTTTGCGATCTGGGCTGCGGCAATGGTTTTTACACCCTCAAACTGGCCTCCCTGGTTGGTGACCTGGGTACCGTGCTGGCGGTTGACATCCAGCAGCAAATGCTCGGCCTACTTCGTGCCCGTGCTGAGTCGGCGGAAATCCTTAATATCCATCCGATTCTCAGTACTGTGGACGATCCGAATCTCCCCACACAGCAGGTCGACTTGCTGCTATTGGTCGATGTGTATCATGAATTCTCCCATCCAGCCGCCATGTTGCAGGCTATCCATCGCAGCTTGAGGCCGAATGGTCGGGTTGCATTGGTAGAATTTCGTCAGGAAGATCCTCAGGTTCCGATCAAACGACTTCATAAGATGAGCATCGCTCAGATTTTGAACGAGTTTCCGCCGGCTGGATTTAAACTGGTTGGCCAGTTCGAGCGCCTGCCTTGGCAACATGTGATGTTCTTTGCCAGAGGCGATTCTCCTTTGGCGGAAATTCAGGCCACGCCCTGGCAAGAGTGAAAAAGGCGTCAGGTATCTATTCTGTGGAATCTAACGACTGCAGCAGGCGGGTTGCCATTTCTGACCGTCACTCCTTTGGGTTGCCGAATATAGGCAAAGGTTAACATTCCCAAGGAAACTTTTATGGCGGCAATCCAATCCCTAAAACGGTCTGCCGACTACGCGGCGCTGGCCCGCGATGCTTGGAAACTGCGGCATAGCGACTCTGAATCAATTCGAACTCGTGTTCAATCTCACCTGGCGCAGCGAATGGGGCGGCTCCACGGGCTGCCGCAAAAATTGGGCCAGATGATGAGCTATTCATCGTCTGGAGAGGAATTGAGTGACAATCCCTTTAGCAAGCTGCAGAGTCAGGGAGAACCACTTCCTTTGGACCGGTTGATCCCGATTATGGAATCGCAATGGAATTGCCCTTGGGACGAAGTGATCCAAAGTATTGATCCCAACGGTTTTGCCGCTTCGCTGGGACAAGTCCACCATGCGGTTTTGCAAGATGGCCGTGAAGTTGCAATCAAGGTCCAATATCCGGGAATCCGCGAAGCAGTCACGCAGGATCTCAAGCTCCTTGGATGGTTCAGTTTACCTCTGGGTGGTTTGCATCGTGGCTTCGACTTGAGCGCCTATCAACGTGTGATTCGAGACGATTTGTTGCGAGAGTTGGACTATCGGATCGAAGCCAAAAATCAAAGACACTTTTATTGTGTCTCCCAACAGAATCCTTTCCTGATCGTTCCGGAGGTGATTGACACCTGGTCGACCGAGCATGTGCTGGTAACCCAATGGCAAGAAGCCGATACCTGGAAGGATGTCCAAAGTAGCTGGAGTACACACAATAAGAGAACGTTGGCCTGCGGATTACTGCAGTTTTTCCTCCAGGGCCTGTTGGTTCAGGGCCACATGCAAGCCGATTGGCATCCAGGAAATGTTCGATTTCGCTGCACGGGGGATCGTGTTCAATTTTTGCTCTATGACTATGGCAGCATTTTCTCTCCTTCCACCCAACAGCGTCTTGCTTTGGCGCGCCTGATGCGGGCAACGATTCGGCGCAATGAAGGGCCATGGCCGCTCTACCTGGCATTAGGATTTAACCGAGAGTACCTGGAACCTTTGGCACACAAACTTCCGGCCCTGAGCCATTTGTTGTTTGAACCTTTTTGTGTTGACTATCCTTACGATTTGAATAACTGGAATCTGGGGGCACGAGTCCAAGGTATGCTCGACTCGGACCGATGGAATTTCCGCATTGCCGGATCTGCACAACTTGTGTTTTTACTACGAGCATTCCAGGGGCTCATCTATTATCTTCGTGGCCTTGAAACGCCGATTCCTTGGAAAAGCGTGTTCACTCCCATCGAAAACGAGTTGTCTTCGCAGATCGATCAGCTCGAAATTTCCCAATGCGCGTTGTCATCGCACGATTTTTCCAGTTTGTCGAAATATCTAAAAATTCGTGTGCGTGAAAATGGCCGCACCAAAGTGGAGTTGACCCAACCAGCCATGTCGATCGAGTGGCTTGATGACTTTCTGGACGACGACCTGACTGACAAAATCGAACAGCAGGGCATCGATCTGGAAAGCATCATTTCCGACATCCGTCGAAGGGGTTACGCCCCCGGTTCGGTGTTTCAACTCGAAGATCAGACAAAGCAGATCGCAGTATGGTTGGAGTGAGGGTCAACCTGGCACAGGCACCGCGGCGCCTTCCATCATGAGACCGGCGATAGCGTCGTAGGCTTCGGCCCATGCCGTTTGCAATTGGTCGTTCCATTGATCTCCGGCGACTTCAGCCAGTGATTTTAGCAGGGCCGCGCCGACAGCCGGATAGTGGGACTCGAGCGTGCCATACTCAACATGCCTTTCTCCCATCTTATGCAGCACATCGACCAGTACCTCGGATTTTCTCAAATTGGCAATCACTAACTGCAGGGAAGCCAGCAGCTTTTTTTTCTGTTCTCCGATATTTACGCTGGCAAACATCGGCTCGGCCTCTGGGTAATCGGCAAACAAATTCCGGTAAAAAGCATCCACCAATTGTTGTCCCTGGGGAGCAACAGCAGCAAAACTTTCTTCGAGTAACGTTACCTGGAGTGACATGTTGGACTTACCTCCTTTTCAAAATACGTCTTTGGCTTATTCCCGGACAGAACACGGCCACCATACAGTGGTCATGAAGAGGGTAGGTCACGAAAAGTGATATTTTCGGAGTCTTCTCAACGAACTGAAGGACATTTAAAAAATGGGTCTTCGCCAAAATCTGTGGGTAATTAACGGCGTAAGCTGGTGCCTAGAGACAACGTGAGCCCCTCAGGAATCGGAACAACAAAGCCTGGTTTGATAAACGAGGTCGTAGTCAATTGGAGATTC
>JBDOMT010000037.1:0-2533 GCA_039831705.1 Pirellulales bacterium
TGCCCACGTTTGTTTGACACAAGTATCATAGGGTGTTTTCGAGTTTTTTTGTACCCAAAATGGGAACTACGACTTCGTCTACGCTTGATCGGAGACTAGTCGATGCAGCAGCCGCTTTGTGGGCTGCCGATCTACAGGTGCGTGCAATGCGTGATGCAACACGCGGTGGTGTTGCAGCCGTACTGCACGAATGGTCGGAGTCATGTGGACTAACCATCTCCGTTGAAGAGTCGCGTATCCCCGTCACTCCAGAAATCCGCGGCGTCTGCGAAGTTCTGGGACTTGACCCGCTCCATGTGGCCAACGAAGGGACCATGGTCGTGTCGGTGCCTGGTGACTCCGCATCCGCTGCGCTGGAAGTGCTGCGAAAGTTTCCACAGACGTCCGCTGCGGTCCGTATCGGTCAAGTGGTACAGCTAAAATCCGCACCGGTCGTGGTTCGGCGGGCATTGGAACGTGAAATGCCCCTGGATGAACCCATCGGAGCACCACTGCCGAGAATTTGCTGAGTGCAATGAAAATATTTGTATTGGCGACAGATTCTCGCGTTACGCTTAAAGCGTTGATTGAGCATGCCTGCGGATCTCGCGAACGAACCCGATCAAATCGCGACGACTGAGAATACCAACCAGCAGGCCGTCGTGGACAATGGGTATGCGACGGATGGAATTGTTACAAAATATGCTCGCTGCGTCATCCAACGAGGCGTCGTCATCGAAGGCGCTTACCTCACGTGTCATGTGTTCGTGAACGACACTTGTTTTGACATCAGCGTCGTACACGAAATCAATGATATCAATCTCACTGATAACTCCTATCAGCAAGCCCTCATCATCGACTACGGGCAGGCCACTGACCTGGTGATCAAGCAGTACGAGATCGCTTCGTCGATCGTGGCTTCAGATCTGACAGCGATAACGCGATCGGTCATTACGTTTTTGACTTGGTACATGATACGTCGTCTTCTCGGAGATTATCAAATTCAGTATCCAATTCCAGTGGATGTAGCCGACTTGATGGGAATCGACCAATCTGTCTTCAAAAACATAGGTCTCAAAAAAGCTTGGCGGCTGAATCTTTTAGCAAATCTGCTATAAATATTGGATGTGCTAATTCTGTGGAAACGTCAATATTCACCGAATACCGAAACCCTTGACTGATCCAGAGGTACCCAGATGACCGAATCCGAACCGAAGTCGACCGACAGCATACCGCCGGAAGAGCTCAAACGGGCACTCAAGGCCTTCAAGAAACGGCTCAAACTAACGCGGTTGGATCATGAATCAAAGCTCGGTGTTGGCCCCCTGAGTGGCGGTCGACCTTCTGGGATTGTGGCAATCACACCTCCCAACCAATATCCGCGCAAGGTATGGGAAACCTTGGTTGAACAGGGACGTCTCAAGAAATCTAGCCAGGGACAATACGAGTTGGTCCAGCAGTAGCAACCCGATGTGGCAATATTTCGCCGCATGTTCTTGTGAATCAACTTTTTCAACTTCCTGGTTGCAAAAGAACATCACTGGTAGCACCTCGATATTATTTCTTCGCTTAAGCTGCATTCGTAAACTAGCGTTGCAGTAACTGGCACGCCTTCTGACCGCCTCGTCTCTTTGCCAGTAACGCTGTAAGCCATTATTCCATTGGAATATTTGCTTTCTTTGAAATCGTCGAATTAGTCACATGCACCTTTGAACCTGTTTGCTAAAGATAATAAAATGCGTATTACTCAAGAAGAGCTCTATGTGAGGGTTGGTGGACGCCCAGGCATTATGGAAGTCATGAAACTATTTTACGACAAAATCTATGCCGATCCGTGGCTCAAACTCTTTTTTTCTGTCGTCTCGCAAGAGCATATTGAAAATCAGCAAGCGGACTTTATGACTTCATGTCTTGGTGGCCCCAAGAAGTATTGTGGCCGTCTTCCGATTCCCGCCCATGAACATGTTTTTGTGACGGAAGAACTCTTTCAAGCTCGCAGCAAAATACTTCGAGAGTCTCTCGATGAAGCTGGACTTGACCCTTCGGTGGTTGAGGCTTGGATTAAGGTCGATGACGCATTTAAGCAGGGAATGGTGAAATCTAGCATGTCCGAATGCAAGAAGCGATTCTTTACCGATGAGATCCTTAATTTCAAGATTCCCATGCAGTGTGAATTGGCCGTATGAACTGAAGCCAAGTTCCTTGGGTTTCAACCCTATCGATTATGTAAATAAGCCCGGAGGGCTGGTGCAACCCTATCCGGTGCCGTGAGGCACCGGTTTCAGGGCATCTAATAATTTTAGGCCTGGAGGGCCGACACAAAATGACAACGACAGATGTGTCGACCCTCTGGGCCCTTAAAATGTTGTCTAAAGCTTCCGGTGGTTTACACCACCGGCTAGGGCTATGTCGGCCCTCCGGGCCTGAAATAAAGATCCCCGCCGCAAGCGGCGGGGTATTTGTTCAAAACAATGTATTTTGGCGATCCTCGTGCAGTTTGCTATATGATCCACCCTGCTTTTTCACATATTGCGAAATGGTAGACTCGCTTCCA
>JBDOMT010000090.1:0-11093 GCA_039831705.1 Pirellulales bacterium
TCGCCACTTCGTGGCGATTGCGGTAAGTAAGCCACAACCAGAAAGTCGGGCTTTAGCCGACTGTCGGCGACCCCTCCGCCTTCAGGCGGTGGTCTTCAGTTCTAGTGCACAAAATTAGCCATTTTCTTTTCAAGCACGTCGTTGCGTGGATATAATGAGGTTGGAACATTCTTATTCGGCGAATGGAGCCGGCCCGACGGGTGTCTGGTCAAGCCTTACTTTTGGGGTAGACGCAGCCATAAGTACTGGCAGGGCAACGGTTTATTTGTGCGTCTACCCAAAAAGACAAGTTTGACAAAGCGCTAGTGCCTTGTGGGTTGGTGAAATTTTGGCAGACGGCGCATTTGCTTGCCTTCTTGGTGTATTTATCTTCTGTTGAATAAAGGCGACTCTGTATACAGCGTACCATCTGATTAATTGACGAGCACGGAATGTCCAAGAAAGTATTACTTCCGGAACAGAACGCACCTCCAAGAATCTTCATTCAATGATAAAGCATTTTAAGCATCAAATCGCTCGATGGTCTCAGCGTGCGCGCACGACGTTGGCATCCGGCTCCGCGTGGGCGACCCAAAACGTGGGTATTGGTCGGCAAAAGTCCAGCTTGAAGAAATTAGGCCTGGAGCCGCTGGAGCCTCGTTTGCCTTTGGCTGCTGCGGGGCTGGTTGATGTGGGCGCCCAGCCGGAGGGCGCCCTGACCGACAAAATCGTCTATACCCACGGCGGACATGGCATTACCGCCGACAATTTAGGCAATGGCGCCTGGACCTTTCAGCGGCCCCTGCTCTTAAATATGGTCGAAGACCTTGGCAATCAGGATCAGATGTCTTTTTTTGCCGACTATCTGTTTCGAGCCGGAGCCACGGTAGTGCCATTGCGGCCAGTTGGCCATCAGTCCAATGAGATCGTGCTGGACAATGACGATACGGAAGTCACCTTTTCGGGCGCTTGGAGCAATAGTGGTTCGGCCATCTATTTCGGCGATGTTGGAGATGTACCTTATCAGTTTGCCAGCACTTCGGCCACGGAGACAGCAGTGGCCCGCTATCGACCCAATGTGGCTGAGGCCGGTAATTATCCGGTCTATACGTGGGTCCGCTATGGATCGGACCGGGCCAGCGATCAGCTCTATCGGGTAAAACACTCCGGCGGTATCACCGAGGTGACCGTCAACCACCGCCGTGTTGGCAATGGCTTGGTCTACCTGGGCACCTACCATTTTGAGACTGGCAACGGTGGTTATGTCGACATCAGCAACCGCTCGGATGACGTGGGCAAGGTTGTGATTGCGGACATGATACGCTTTGGCAACGGAGTGGGCGACATCAACCGGGGTGGCGGCGTTTCTGGTCGAGACCGCGAGGACGAAGCAGGCCTCTACTGGGTACAGTGGCACGTCGATCGGTCGCAGGGGATATCGAGCAGTGAATACCGTACCTCCAGCAGTGACCGTTCGGCCACCGTTTCGCTTTCTCCCCGCTATGCCGAGTACATGAACCGCCAGGAGGATGGTTCCCTTTCCGACCGTCTGTTTGTCAGTTTTCATTCCAATGCAGGAGGTGGCAGCAGTCGTGGGGTGCTCGGACTTTACAATGGCAACAATACCCCCAGTTCGGCCACACCGAATCAGTTTTTTCTGGCCAATACCCTCGGTCGTGAAGTGAATGACGACCTGGTCGACCAAAATGGCCAATTCGAACACAACTGGCACGATCTTGGAGGAGTGGTCACTTTGGACCGCTCCGACATTGAATTTGGTGAAATCAACAATTCGCGGATTAACAATGAATTCGATGCGACGATTATCGAAACAGGCTACCACGACAATATCCAGGACACTGAGATGCTCCGCGATGCTAGGGTCCGTGATGCACTGGCCCGGGCTACTTACCAGGGCGTGGTGAAATATTTCAATAATGTCGATGGCGGTGCAACCCAAATTGTCATGGCCCCAGGTCGGGCCACACAAGTGCGTGCTGAGTCGGTAGGAGCCGCTAGTGTCACCGTCACTTGGACGTCACCAGTGGCCAATAGTTACAATGGCGATGGTGCGACCAGCTATCGTATTTATGGCTCGACCGACGGTTATGGCTTCGATGGGGCCACCTTGGTGGCCGGTGGCGGCACCACTTCTCACACCTTCGTGGGCTTGGACGAAAATGAAGGAGCCTATTATTTCAAAGTCGTCGCAGTGAATGCGGGTGGCGAGTCGCCCGGTTCGGAAGTTGTGGCAGCCATTCCGGGGGCCGGATCCAAAGACATTCTCATCGTCAATGGCTTCGACCGCCTGGGCCGATCACAAAATCCGGTTCAAAGCGGAGCCCAGCGAGTCCGGCCTCGACAGAGTAATTCTTTCGATTATGCGGTGCAGGTAGCTACTGCCATCGAGGCCAACGCGCCCAAGCTGGTAGTCGACACCGCCTCGAACGAATCGATTATCGCTGGCGACGTGGCCCTGTCGGACTACATGGCCGTGATCTGGATTCTTGGGGAAGAATCTTCGGCGGACGACACTTTTGATTCTATCGAACAGTCCCAAGTCACCTCCTATTTGGCCGCAGGCGGCAAGCTGTTTGTCTCCGGAGCGGAAATTGGTTGGGACTTAGACAACCTGAACAATGGCCGAACCTTCTACAACAACCAGTTGCATGCCGACTACGTGTCGGACGACGCCAATACTTATTCGGTCGATGGAGCAGCCGGATCGATCTTTGCGGGAATGTCATTTTCCTTTGACAACGGGTCGCAATTTTACGACACCGAGTTCCCGGATGTCATTACGCCCGTAGGGGGTGCTACGACGGCGCTAACTTACAGTGGCGGTGGGGGGGCGGCCATTCAGTACGATGGCGGAGTTGGGCAGGCTCAGGTGGTCATGCTTGGATTTCCCTATGAAACCATTACCGATGCGGGAACTCGGACCTCCGTTATGGGAAATGTGTTGGCGTTCTTCGGCTTTAGCTTCATTCAACCAGACGTAGAATTCCTACTCGACAACGATGCAGGCCCGTCGATCTATAGCGAAACGGGTAGTTGGACCACAAGCGTTGTTCCAGGCTACAACGGGCTTACCTACCGATTCGCCGTTGCCGGCAGTGCCGCCACCGCCCAATGGCAGTTTTCCGCACCCTATCCCGGGTTTGGAGAAGTGTCTGTGCAGTACGATGCCGGCTCCAATCGCACCTCCAATACGGTCTATCAGATCGATACGGGGAGTGGAACCGAGTTGGCAAGCATCAATCAAAAAACCAACGACATGCAATGGGTATCCCTGGGAACGTATGATTTTACTGCCGGCAGCCATATGATCGTGCTTGATGCGCAATCGAGTAGTGGAGGAACAGTGGTCATTGCCGATGTGGTTCGTGTGTCACTGAGCACTACCCCGCCCGCCACTGCCGATTTTGATGCCGATGCCGATGTCGACGGTGGAGATTTTCTGGCCTGGCAGCGTGGATTTGGTAGCACCAGCGGTGCAACATTGGGCACAGGTGATTCTGACGCCGATGGCGATGTTGATGCAGACGACCTTGGTACCTGGCAAGCACAATTCGCTATCTCGTCTGCGCTGAGTGCGACGGTGCAATCGCAAGAGGAATCCTTGCAGTATGCAGTGGTGGAGGTAGGGGGTGAGCCGGAGGCATTGGCAGCAAGTGTTCAGCCGATTGCCAGCATGTGGATGAGTGCTTTGGATGGGCCCCTTCGTCAGAGCGTTCCAGTTTTCTCTGGCCTCAAAGGCCCGTCACTTGAAAAAAGATGGGACCGGATAGAAGCCGTTCGGCAATTCACCCCATGGTGGCACGATTTCGACTCGAATAGAAGACTTACAGATATCGATCACCAGGGACTATTTCGGTTTGCCCACCGAAGCCAAGAAGACTACCCATGGGTGCACTTCGAATATGAATTGCTAGAATCGACCGATCTCGAGGCTATCGATGATTGGTTCAAAGAGTTTTCCATGAAAAATGAGGATTTTTTGTTGTAACCACCCAGGCCTTAGGAACCGGGCCAGATGCATGACAACTTCTGTGTGCCAAGAAGTACTTAACTAGTTTCTACGATAGAACTTACACACATTCTGGCCATTCGAGTCCACGGTGTTGTCAGGTAATCAAATCACTCAAAATGATAGGCTGCGCAAAGAAGAGAGAATTTTGCGCACCAATTGTTTGTCAGGTGCAAATTGATCGTTACTATGGTATTCATGCAGGATGTTCTAATTGGGGTGTCTGGGGGAAGCGTGATAGGCAAGTGAAATGAGATGATTTTAAGATTCCAGCAACTCCTCTGCGCTATGCAGTCAATCGTTTTGCGTTCGATCGTTTTCGAAGTAGCACCAGGGGTAACCTGTCGGCCCAGAGTAGGCTCCGGGGCGTTGGCAGTCTGTTGCTGCGTACCGCCTCGTTTGAAGTGAAAGTGTTTTAAACTTTTCAGTTGAAGTCATAAGTACAGTAGGTCGTGGGGTACAGCGGGACGTGGGTATCCACTTTAAAAATTGGATCTCGTTTCGGTTTATGGCTAATTGCATCAAAGAAGGATAATGGCAAATGCGAATTAAAGACACATTTTTGGGAGTGGTCTGTCTGGCCACTTTGGCATTGATGGTGAGCCCATCGGTAGGGCAGGTTCTGTATACACAAGATTTCGATGTCGACGACACTGCGAATTGGACCCAGAATCTCTCCGGGGTTACCGATTCGAATGCGGTTATATTTTTCGACTACAGTAGCGTGGGAATTCCCGCCGCGCCTAATTCTAGCGGTGGTTCAACCCGCGGTATGAAGTTGCAGGCCAATCTGTTCAGCAATGCATTTGGCGGCTTTAGTGTTTCGCCGACCGGTGAAAGCTTTACCGGTGATTACGTCCTCAGCTACGACATGTGGCAGAGTTACCATGGCGTTTCTTTCGTAGAGCCGGTAGATATTTTCCCTGCCGGCGGTGGTATTATCCGCGGCCAGTCTAGCGGTGGAACCAACCTGGGCTATGGGGGCATTCTGTCATCGGGTACCTTCTCCAATTCGGCCGGTTCGTCTGATAGCGTGTTCTTTTCTGCGACTGGTGATGGCGATTCTGGATCGGACTATCGGGTATACTCCTCGGATCGCGATTATAGTTACCAATCTCCTCCTGTTGACGCGATCGACGAAGACGCCACCTATTTTGGCGGATCGCGAAATGCGGCCAGTTCGACTTTGTATACAGACAATTTTGGGGGTGAGTCACCCACGGCGGCTCAAGCGGCCCTTTTCCCGAATGAAATGGTCCTTCATCCTGATAATGTGACGGATGAAGGGGTTATCGGTTTTGCCTGGCGTGAGCATACGATTACCAAGCTGGGCGATACGGTCACTTGGGCAGTAGACGGCATCGACCTGATTCAACTCGATATTTCGAATTTCGCCATTCCAACAGGTGGCAACAACATCTTGTTTGGTCATGGTGATATCAATAATGGATCATCCGGCAACGCACAGGCGTTTGACTTGCTGTTCACGTTGGTAGATAACGTCAAGGTCGAGGTTGCTACTTTGACTGTGGAGGACGCCGATTTTAATGGCAATGGCAAGGTGGATGGAGATGATTTTCTTACCTGGCAGCGGGGCAATGGCATTATGGGTGCAGCAACACTCGCCGATGGTGATGCAAACGGTGACCAGAATGTGGACGGTGCCGATTTGGGCATCTTACAGGAGCAGTTTGGCACCGGCGTTCCCGCCAGTGCATCTGTCGGTGCGGTGCCTGAACCGGCTAGCATGCTGATGGTAGCGCTCGGATTGGCCTGTTTGGCTGGAAGCCGTTTCCGTCGGTAACACGCAATGGATTTCTGTTAGACTAGTAATGTAGAGGCGTTTGTTGTTTGAAGTTTTGTGTTGCGATTCAATGCCTTGTAGTCGTATTGCCTTGGTGGTCCAATGGGCTTCCTGAGTGAAATGGCCAAAGTTGGATTGCGTTTTTGTTCCTCCTTTTCGTTCCTTTTTTTCAGAGGTGACTAATGAAATTTGCCATGCAGCGTGCTATATGCTCCTTGGGAGTTTTAGCCTTAGGAATGACTTTTGTGGCCGCAAGTTCGGCCGCACTGATTGATGATGATTTGAATGCGGATACGTCCGCCAACTACAGTGAGGTCGCTCTTGGTGCCGACCATCAGGTCCTATGGGCGTACGACTACAGCGGCACCGTGGGCTCTGCTCCCAACACGACCGATGCGTCGACGACTGGTGTGCGGGTTACGGCGAACCGGACCCAAGGTGCTGCTAGCGCCGCGACTCTGTATCACAATACTCCGATTCCGGCCAATGCACGGGTTACGGTGGACATGTACATGGGATACACCGGCACGGGCGGAACCACCGAGTTTGGCAGTCTCGGCTTGGCTGCCACGGGTGCTACTCCTTTTACCATCTTTGCCCCAATTGCTGGTGACGGCACCTACTTTACTCATACTGGCGATGGTGGTTCCGCTTCTGACTGGCGTTGGTCCAGGCCAGGTGGCACGGATCCCTCGGCATCGGTTCCAGTGAACAATTCATCGAATTCGTATGTGTTGGGCGGAACCAACGCTCCCATGTACAATGGCGTTGCCGGTTTGGTCGAAGATCCTCTTCATCCTGGAACTAATGTTGGCAACGGTGGCAATCAATGGATCACGTTATCCATAACAAATAACAATGGCCACACAGCAATTCGGATCAATGGCGAATTGGTTGTTTCAGGATCCTCCGTTGGCAATGCGGACGATACGGTTCTCGGTGGATCGGCCCCCGGTGGATTTGCCAGCTTCAGCTATGCGGACGTATTTAGTTCGGTAGCCAGTCCTGGGGATTCGCAGTTTGGTATCTTCGACAACTTTAAGGTCGAAATGGTTCCCGAGCCATCTTCAGTTCTCCTATTTGGCCTGAGCGCTTTGGGCTTGGCTGCCCTGCGTCGCCAACGTCGCTAAACAGACGATGCCCGGTTGGTTTCCTTGGTGGAAATTTGGCCGGTCGATGGTAGATATACGGCCCAGGCGGAGGATTGTCTCTGTCTGGGTCGTTTTTTGTTGTCTCCAAAAAGGGGGCGACAAGCCGGGTGCCACCCTGATGCCCTTGGTGCCAACATGGGTGAAGGACGATAAGTTCGAATCACACCAAAGGTGCCAATTTTGCGCATATGCGAGGAAAATATACGCGGATAACCGTTGCACCATTTTCCATGAGTAGCCACAATTGGGTAGGTGCCTATTGCCTGCTGAGGTGACTTTGGTGCAAGTCACTCCGAAGAGTTGACGGGCTTACAGAGTTGATTGGCTAATTGGGGCGATCTTATCGAAAATTTTTTTCGCGGACTTGTTCAGTGCAAGACTACTCCACTTTTTTTCTGAGGAAGCTTGAAATGTTGGTATGTACAACACAGCAAAAGTATGCGGCCCGCCTTCGACGTGGTTTTACTCTGGTTGAGTTACTGGTGGTCATTGCCATCATTGGCATCTTGGTTGCCCTTTTGTTGCCAGCCATCCAGGCGGCCCGAGAGGCGGCTCGGCGCACGCAATGCCAGAATAATCTAAAGCAGATCGGATTGGCCTGCCTTAACTTTGAAAGCACACGCGGCCATTTCCCCTCGGGTGGCTGGGGACTCGATTGGACCGCGGATGCCAATCGGGGTTACGGGCCCGGTCAGCCCGGTTCCTGGATTTACAATATTCTGGATTTTGTGGAGCAACAAAATCTTCGTTCTTTAGGCAGCGGTTTGGCGGCAAATTCGGCCGGCTTTCGTGCCGCGAGTATCCAGCTACATCAAACTCCCATTGCGGCGTTTAACTGCCCCTCACGGCGTGGTGGGAGCATTTATCAGTCAAGATGGACCAGCGTCAAAGTGCAAGGCTGGCTGGCGGGAGTGGCACAAAACGAAGGTGTCGCCAAAAGTGATTACGCGGCCAGTTCTGGAGACGCCAGGATTTTCAGTGGTGATCCACCCATTTGGCGTCCATCAAGTTATGCACAAGCCGATGGCCCAAATGCAGCCTGGTCCGATACGGACCTGTGTGACAAACCTGCTTTTGGCCCGGAGTTGGTAAAATGGGCTCAGTGTCAGAGCGGCATTATGTATTATCACAGCAAGCTAAAGATCAGCCGCATTTCAGACGGTGTGAGTAATACCTATTTGGTGGGTGAAAAGTATATGCCTACCGATGGATATGAAGGGACGAACTCAACATCCGAACCGGGCTTTACCTATGGCGATAACCAATCGATGTACACAGGATACGAATGGGACAACCATCGGGTCGCTTGGAATCCGCAACATGTCGGCGATCCCGAGGATTATCAACCTCGGGCCGACACGCCGGGTTATTCTGGCGGCTTTCCCACGCGGCCCTTTGGCAGCGCCCATCCGTCGGCGTTTCACATGGTGTTCTGCGATGGGTCGGTACATTCGATCAATTATGACATCGACCCCATGGCTCACCGTAATCTTGCCAACCGGCTCGACGGAGAAACGGTCGACCTCAACAATTTGTAGGCGTCGTATTTATTGCCATGAGAAAACCTCCGGCTCTGCTGAAAGAGTCTCACGCTGAAGCCAAGTTCCACTACTTTTTCGTAACCTTGAAAATTACCCGGTGGCCTTGGATGGCGGGGTCGTCGTCGGACACTTCCTGTCCAAAGGTAGTTTCGGTATTGTATTTGGCCGGGATGGTTTCCTTACCTTTGACCATTTTCGACACCCGCACCTGGTAGAGGCCGAGTTGAAGGCCCGGTGGCGAATCGGGACGTGGCCGATTTTCTTTGGGTATCTTTGGCGACAGTTCGCCAAGTGGCCCGCTTATTCCAACCGCCGCTTTAATCTCGTCTCCCAGAAACACTTCCGGGACAAACGTTACGGTTGCACCCTGGAGTGGCAGGTTTTTTATCAACACCTTGCAATTGATCGAGGTGATACCAACCCCCGTTTTTTGCCATGCACGGATTCGCTCGGCCACCTCTTCCTCCGAGACTTTTTCGTCTCCATCGGTGTCCAGTGTCTTCATGGCGGCTTTTAAACCGGGTGCGTTATCCAGTTCGCTGTCTGCAACGAAGCCATCTCCATCGGTATCGTATATCTCCATGGCCTGCTCGGCGGCATCTTCAGGATCGATGCCTGGCGGGACCACACGACCCGGCATGCCGCTACATCCGATGGCCAGTGCCAACAGGCTCAATGCGAACAGGTTCTGTGGGGTAACGGCTATTGGGGTAATGGTATGAATAATCTTTTGCCAACTACCGATATTCCAGTTGCCTGTATTCAATACCATGCCAAACTCTCCTTTAAGATATAGTCAAACGGTTTAAAAGTAAGCTAATGGAATGTCCTATCTGAACGCAAGTGTACCACCCTATTTTGTGAGAACTGGCCGATGGATTATCGTGCTTGCGCAGCAATCCATACAAGCTTGCGCAATTCTAGTTCAATAAGTGCAGAGACCTGCAAAAAGTCATTCCTGAAGATGCGATTGTATGTGATAATGGAGCAGTGGTTGGATGTCCAACCTCTTTCGGCACTGTGACCACCTTCGGCACAGGGTTTGAGTAGGAACGCATCCGCTTCATCCATTGTTGTAGATATTAATGACACTTTTTCAGTTAACGACTGTGGTTGTGATGGGATTGTCGGTTTGCGGTGGAGTGTTACTTCCAGGCTGCAATTCCAAGATTACGAGTGAAGCAGATACAGCCTCAGCCCAATTCCGTCTTTTAGGCAGAATGTATGGGGAGTACCTGGCGATTCACCGAGGAATCGCACCGCCGGATGAGAAGAGTTTCACCAAGTTTTTGCAGTCACATAACGATCGATTGGCACAGGCTGATATCAGCCAGGTAGGGGAATTACTGGTCTCGCCCCGCGATGGCCAACCTCTGACCGTGCTCTACGGCAAACAATCGATTGCCGAGGGCCCGGGCGGATTGCCGTGGGCCGCCTTTGAGCAGACCGGCCTTGCAGGGAAACGATGTGCGATCGGCGCTCGGGTTACCGTCGAAGAAATGGAGCAGGAACGCTTTGACCAAGTCTTTTCTGGCAGGAATCTCCCCTGATTCGCCAAGTTGCCGCACGAGCTTCACCGCGGAAATGCTGCAATGAAAAACAATGAAAAGTAATGAAAAATTATAAAAGCCACTCCACCAGGAAAGATCAAAGTACGTAATACGTCAAAGGATAAACTCCATGATTCGCCACAAACTAATTCGAAGAGGGCAAATTCAAAGAGAGGCTTTTACCCTGGTGGAATTGCTGGTCGTGATTGCCATCATCGGTATTTTAGTCGCCCTGTTGCTTCCGGCGATTCAGGCAGCTCGCGAAGCAGCACGCCGTACCGAATGTAAAAACAAGCTCAAGCAGATTGGAATTTCGCTGCAGAACTTCGTCAATTCTCAGAGAGTTTTTTCCACTGGGGGTGATGCGATTTTTGCCCGTATCGAGAACTATGTCACCAATGGGACACCCAATGGTCCTGAAAAACAGGGGCTTGGCTGGGGTTACCAGATCCTTCCTTACATTGAGCAGCAGGCCGCATACAATCTCACCGATACGAACTCGCTGAAGTCGACGGTCGTATCGATGTACTTCTGCCCCTCAAGGGGCCGGTTGGGGATTGCTCAGGATGTTCAACAATCGGATCTTGGTGTGGTGCTAAGTGACTACGCAAGTGCGACCCCATGCGGGTATGTGAATTCGAATTTGACCATTGCTTACCAACCTTGGGCAACCGTCAGTCAGGCGAATGTGCGTACGCTTATTGTCTCCTACTAGGATCTAAAAACCCTCGCCTTCAGGCGATCACTTCAGTAGAACTAGGCTACGGAAGCGTACTTCGATACCGGGCAAAGCGGGCATAATAGCCGCGCAGCGGCGACATCAGCCGTTTTTAACGAAACCAATTTTCCGCTTGGGCCACTCGCTGTCGCCCTTTCAGGGCTAGGGAATAATCTGAAAACGCCACCGTGGGCTCACGCCCCACGGCTAGATGCTTTCGCCACTTCGTGGCGATTGCGGTAAGTAAGCCACAACCAGAAAGTCGGGCTTTAGCCGACTGGCGGCGAACCCTCCGCCTTCAGGCGGTGGTCTTCAGTTGA
>JBDOMT010000193.1:0-2524 GCA_039831705.1 Pirellulales bacterium
CGGATGCCCGCACCTCTAGCTCGAAAGGACTCGCGCGATGGCTACTGTCGACGTGGACGTTTCCTCCCAAAATTTGTTTGATCAAAATCGCAAGGAAAGCGGTCCTGGCCTCCGCGTCGAACCTGTTTTTTGCCCAACCGATGCCACCGATCCTTTTGAAACGGTCGAGTGGGAGCGACGAAGTGCCCAAATCAAAGGTGAAAATGGGGAGTTGCTCTTCGAGCAGGCCGATTGTGAGATTCCCGTCAACTGGAGTCAGTTGGCTACGAATGTCGTCGTCAGCAAATACTTCTACGGTGAGAACGGAACGCCTGAGCGGGAAAACAGCGTTCGCCAACTGATCCACCGAGTCTGTCGGACTATTGCCGATTGGGGATTGGACGATGGTTATTTTGCTTCACCCGAAGATGGTGAAAACTTTTACCGCGAAATCTCATGGCTCTGCCTCCATCAATATGGTGCTTTCAATTCACCGGTCTGGTTCAATGTTGGACTTTACCATCAGTATGGAGTCACCGGGACGAAATGTAACTGGCATTGGGATGCGGAAACGAACACGGTAAGGCAGCCCGAAAACCCGTACGAGTACCCCCAGGGTTCGGCGTGCTTCATCCAGAGTGTCAACGACAACATGGAAGCCATCATGCACTTGGCGACCAGCGAAGCAATGTTGTTCAAATTCGGAAGCGGTACCGGAACCGACCTTTCCACAATTCGATCTCATCGTGAAAAACTTTCTGGTGGCGGGAGGCCTTCTGGCCCACTCTCCTTCATGCGGGTCTATGATCAAATCGCAGCCGTTGTCAAAAGCGGCGGAAAAACACGACGGGCTGCGAAGATGCAGTCTCTGAAGATTTGGCACCCGGACATTATGGACTTCATCAAGTGCAAGGCAAAAGAAGAGGCCAAAGCACACTGCTTGATTGAAAAGGGTGGCTACGAAGCGAACTTCAATGGAGAGGCGTACAACTCCATCATGTTCCAAAATGCGAATCTTTCGGTTCGCATCACAGATGACTTCATGAAGGCCTTCATTGAAGACAAGGAATGGAAAACCCACTGGGTGACGGATGCCAGTAAGGACGGTCCCAGTTTCCAAGCGCGTGAGGTCATGAACCAAATGGCCGAGATGGCATGGAAGTGTGGCGATCCGGGCGTCCAGTATGACACTACCATTAATCGTTGGCATACCTGTCCCAACTCGGGTCGAGTCAATGCGAGCAATCCTTGTAGCGAATACATGTTTCTGGATGACACCGCTTGTAATCTCGCCAGCATCAACTTGATGAAAATGTGTCGCGAAGATAACACCTTTGATGTTCAGCGATTCAAGCAGGCTTGTCGCATGTTCTTTGTGGCCCAGGAAATCCTGGTCGATCACGCGAGCTATCCCACGGGAGCAATCGCCGCCAACAGCCAACGTTACCGGCCTCTCGGCCTTGGATACTCCAATCTGGGAAGCCTGCTCATGACAGGCGGACATGCCTATGATTCCGATGCGGGAACCGGCATTTGTGGTGCGGTCACTGCAATATTACATGGAGCCGCTAATCTTGCGAGTGCCGAGATGTCCTCAGTCGTTGGTCCGTTTGAAGGCTTTGAGAGCAATCGAGAGGAAATGTTACGGGTGATGCAAATGCATCGTGATGCTGTAGAGAACATCAACGAGGCTTGTCCTGCTGAGTTGCGATCTGCGGCTGGTGAATTGTGGGATGATGTTCTCGAGGCAGGAAAACGCTTTGGATTTCGAAATGCGCAAGCAACCGTTCTTGCGCCTACAGGGACGATCAGCTTCCTCATGGACTGTGACACTACCGGTATCGAGCCTGATATCGCACTCGTTAAATACAAGCAACTTGCCGGTGGCGGGATGCTCAAAATCATCAACAAATCAGTTTCTCACTCGCTCAAAACACTGGGATACAGCCCTTCACAAATTGAAGCGATCACTGCCTATATTGACCAGAATGACAAGATTGAAGGTGCCCCGGAGCTCGACGAGAAACACCTGCCTGTCTTTGATTGTGCCTTTGAGCCCTCGGGGGGCGGCCGTTGTATTGAATGGCAAGCACATGTGCGGATGATGGCTGCTGCACAGCCATTTCTATCGGGGGCAATTTCGAAAACGGTGAATATGCCCTCCACAACAACCGTCGAGGATATTGCCGAAGCATACACCTGGGGTTGGCGTCTGGGCTTAAAGGCATTGGCGATCTACCGGGATGGTTCCAAGCAGAGTCAACCACTGAACACATCGACCGATAGTGACAAAAACGCAAAAAAACAGGCTGCGGCACCACGACGCGATCGGTTGCCGGACACGCGTCAGTCAGTCACGCACAAGTTTAGTATTGATGGGCACGAAGGATATCTCAATGTCGGCCTCTATGAAGATGGAAGACCTGGTGAACTCTTTATTACTATGGCCAAGGAGGGAAGCACCATCGGTGGCCTGATGGATAGTTTTGGGACTGCCATCTCGCTGAGCTTACAATACGGTGTTCCGCTAGAGGTTTTAGTCAAC
>JBDOMT010000379.1:0-2519 GCA_039831705.1 Pirellulales bacterium
GGCCGAACAAATCGCCGCCGCCGAAGCCGCAGGCAATACGACGGCGGCAGCGACGGTTTTGGCGAGACAGGCCGGCGTGAAACGAATGGTCGCTTGGCCACGCGGCCTGAGAATTTTTCGCGCGGCGGACTCCAAAGGTATCAACAGCGATAATAGTGCCAGCTGATAACCGATAAGTCCACCCGACACCCAGAATACACCTGTCCAGTCTTTGGCAATCAAGGCGCACACTAGCACGGTTAAGCCGATTGCCGATACAAGAGCCGCGGAAACACCGTGGGCCAGTACAGCCGTCCATTGTGGATGGTATAGCCGAGCTGTAAGTAGCTGGCGGGAAACCCAATGAAAAAACCCTGACATGTCACACGATTCCCGGTTGACCATCAACAGTGATGGCACGAAGGCCACGCGAAGCCGATGGCGACGCAACGTCTTGTACAGCATCGTGTCTTCACAAAAGGCGGTTCGCCATCGATCGAGCAGATCGGTGCTGCGGACGATGCTCAGCTTGATGGCCATCGTCCCGCCCCAAGCGATGTGATACCAGAACATTTGCACGATGGCGGCGGAATTCCAGCAATAACGAACAAGCGTCGCGAACGATGGTTCCACCGGTGCATACCAACGATTGCCGGTCGTGACGCCCACTGTTTCGTGCATTAGAGGAGCGACTAATTGCCTTAGCCAATTCGAATCGGGAACCGTGTCCGCATCAAGCAGCGCGGCGACCTCGTACGTTTCATCCAGCCGGGAGATCACTTGCACCAGGCTGCTGCATTTGAGACTGCAGGTGTCGAGGCGTTCTATCAACTCCTGGATATGCACCTTCGGGGATTGAGTCGATCCAACGACTCTTGTGACGACTTCCCACGCTGGATCGTCCTGGTGGTCCACCACAACAAAGACGTCGAATCGCGGATAATCCAGGTTGATCACTCCACGCAGGCAATTCTCCAAAAATGGGTCCGTGCCACGCAAACAAAGAATTACTGCGGTTTTGGGGCAACAATCATCCTCTAGGGGTATGTCCCTCCAGCGATCTAGCGTTTTTACGAACCCCCATACCAAGATTGCTTGGCCCGAGAGGAGGCCCAGCAATATCCAGACGACCACCATGGCGATATCGGTCAAGCGAGATTCTCCTTCCGTGGTTTGCCTATCGCGCGACCGTCAATTTGCAGTATGCCCGATCGAATTGAGGACGAAGCCGACATAGGTGTTCAACAAGTCTTCTGCCTGATTCTGCGAGAGTACTCGAATGTCATAATGTAACACAATGCTCAACTGATCGGCATAGGTCGTCAAAGAAAAGGTGGCACATGTATACGGCCTGAGTGGCGCCAGCACCTCGACTGCTTCGAGAACAACACCCCCCACCACGATCTTGCCGTCCTGGCGAGGCAAACACGAATTTGCAAAGGGACGTCCCAGGTTCGTTAGAACCGACGTGGCCATGCATTCACAATTTTTCTGCATAGCGCTTGCTAATCCACCTGGTAAAGACCGCCTCAGCTTTAACGACATCAAGAAGGTAAAACCTAGCTGATGCCGCTTGATCAAGTCCATCTCTTTATGAATTCCGTGCAAGAGTCGCATCGGATCACCACAATTCGGACGCTGCCGATCCAAAAACACCAGACTCACGGCATTTGCAGCCGGCAAATTCTGAGCCCAGTCACCCCGTAGATCCATCGGTATCGCAAGTCGCAGCCAGTCAGTGTCTTTTCCGATTCGTTGGCGCAGCCTGAAGTCATCTAGCGCAAGGAACAGGTCGCGAGCCAGCAAATCATTGACCGTGACCGCCTGACGATGAGCCGCGGCCAAAACACTAGATGTTTCTACTTGGTTAAATTGGAAGCCAAGGACTGCCGGATAGTTCGAACCTGGAACCGAGTCGGTCGTTGCCAACTGATGCGGCACGAGGGGCACCGGCTTTCGCATTAAAAACTGGCGGGCACCTAATAACCCCATCATCTGGGACGGGATGAACTTCAGACATCTCGATAGTGTGAGCCCGAATGAGCTGCGAAGCGGCAATGTTTGCTCGTCGATCATAGGCAATGGCAACCTTTCAGAGGGAAGACCGACGCTGTTTGCGTAGACCGTAAGAAGGTCCTCGAGAAATCGAAATGCTCCCGCGCCGTCACAGCACGAGTGATGGAATTGCATCGTAAAATGGAACGAATCCGCATTCGATAGGACATGGCTGACCAAGCCCGCTTGATGTTGCACATTGAGGTGAGTCGCTGGTGGATAACCACTGGGATTAGGGTGTTCCAGCCAACGAACTTCTGACGTCTGATTGTTTGCGGGTACCCAATGAAACTGCCGGCGTCCCGACTTACGAACAAGCGAGGATAACAACGCGTGACGGCTCGTTGCAGTTCGCAGGGCCATCTCAAATCGCTCGCGATCCAACGGCCCATTAAACTTCAGTCGCAGAAAGCAGGACATGGGATAGGCAGAACGGTCATCCCCTAACATGTATTCCTCGAATGCGGAAAGCCTTAACGGAAAAA
>JBDOMT010000032.1:0-11035 GCA_039831705.1 Pirellulales bacterium
GGCTAAAATATCTGTCATGTATCTATTCCGTGGGCTCTCGCCCACGGCTAAACGATGTCGCCGCTGCGCGGCTATTATGCCCGCTTTGCACGGTATCGAAGTACGCTTCCGTAGCCTAGTTCTACTAAAGTGATCGCCTGAAGACGAGGGTTTTTAGATCCCCGTAGGAGACAATAAACTTTTACCTTGACAGTACTTATGACTGCGATTACCCCAAAAGCAAGGCTTGACCAGAGACTAGTGATACCCCGCCAAACTTGATGAAACCATCTGACGCCAGGCAATAGAGTCCTGTTCATTGAATCACCATTTGGCAGAATCGCACGGGTCTTCTCCCGTCCACAGGTTCTGGTTTTCTGTCTGCTGTTCAGCGTGACGTTTGCGATGAGCGCAGCTCCATCGACTGCACAAAATCTTCCGCTGACGGACCAATCGCAAGCTGGCCTGATCGACGCGGTACTGCCCACCTCATCCAGCAATGCGGCCTTGCATTACCAGCGCGCTTTGCTATTCCTTTCGGCGGTCGATCGCGAACAGCAACTATTGTTAGACAAGCCCATCTGGGAGATTGTCCATGCGGACACGACCGTGGAGGAAGTCAACTCGATCAACCGCCTGCTGATCGAATCGCGCCACGCCATCCGTTCTGCCTTGGTTGGCGCCGTAAGAGTACAGGCCGATTTTGGCGCCGATCCGACGCAATATGCAGCCACCAAACGATTACCGCATGTGGTCCCCGTGTTGCGTTTAGCGAAACTTGTCACGTTGCATGGGATGCAGCGACAGGCCACCGACAACTGGCGAGAAGCAACTCTCACTCTACCTCAACGTAGTTCGTATGGGACGACACATGAGCCGGCAACTGACTCTTGCCGAATCGATTGTAGCCGTGCGAATTCTCGAAACGGACTATCACGTACTGGCTGATTGGGCCGTACGCTGCCCCGACGCTGCGTTAATTGAACAAGTACGATCTCAATTGGTCACGTTTTCACCTAATAGCATCTCTCCGGCAGCAGCCATTCACCAAGACGCAACCATCCTACAGTTGGGGCTGACGAATCTACAGCATGCTTATCCCAATGGCAATTGGGCAGAAATGATCCTCGTGGCAATGGATGCCCCAACCGCTACCCTCAGCCCAGAGGAGATGAGAACAACGGTTCGATCGATGGTTCTCCAGCGAGGCGTAGCAAAATCTGTTTTCGACAACAAGAAATCGTTCGACGCGCATATCGACAAATTGCGAACCATTAACCAACAATATTACCAAGAGTTACTGGCATGCTTTACCCTGCCTAATTCGGAAGCGATTCGCGAAGGGGAACACATTCATGAGACGTATGCGGCCCAACTGAAAAGGCTAGGCGACCCAAACACACTCAATGCAAGCCAGATCGCCGCCTATTTTGCCGTTCATCAGGCTGAGCATCGGTTGACGCAAGTGGTTCTCTCACTCAGCGCCCACAAGCTCGATGGACGATTTCCCACGGACCTATCCACCACAGTCGCCGATTTTGGCGGCGCCCTCCCGGCATGCCCCTACCATGACGGCCCCCCCGATTATTCGATTACCAACGGTGGAACTGGAATGCGGATTAGCTATCCCGAAGTGAAAATCGGTAAAGTTGTGATACCCAAGCTGGAGTTTAAGTACGCTAGTACCGAGAACCTACCGGCAGAAAATTGAGTCGGGCTAGCCATCCGGATCATCGATTCATTCTTTAAGTCGTTTTCGCAATTCATCAGGAAAACGTTCAAGCCATGACTCATCGATAGAATCCCTCACATCGATCACCGGATCGCACCTGGAAGGCCTTCGATGGGATTCGGTTCATCAAGGAGCTCTTTGATCCGCTTGCGTAACCGAATTTCACCTTCGGCGCCATTCCAATTCAGTTCACCATACCACCAGAACCGAATTGTTCCCTCTTTATCGATCAGGTATACGCTCGGCCACATGGAATTGCCCCAGTGGTCCCAGTTACTTTCATCTTGATCGATAAGAATCGGAAACGTTAATCCCGCCTCAGCTGCCGCTTTGCGCACATTCGCCGTCACGCGTTCGGTATCCGTTTCTGGTGTGTGGATGCCGAGCATGACAAAATCTTTACCCGCGAACATTTTCTGCCAACCCTTGTACCAAGGGTAGTTACGTATGCAATTGATTCACCCAAAGGCATAAAAATGGAGTGCTACAACTTTACCTTTCAGCTGCTTGAGAGTCGTAGGTGACGAGTTGATCCATTTTCCACTATTTTGCAGTTCAGGGGCTTTGAATGTCACATATCCCAACTTCGATAGGTCGATCTGCTTTCCTAACAAAGTTCGCCATCGCGCTTTTTGCTTGTCGCTGAGTAATGCAAAAATTTCTTCCTGCCCTTGTACCCATAAATTACGTCCTTTCTCTTGGAGTACTTGGCCTAATTCGTCAGAGTCGCCATTGAATAATCCGTTGATCGCTTGTTGAGTGCGATGAATGACCGCACGAATCTCGCGAATCGACTCGTCGGCGATTTGTAATTGATGCGGCAATTCATCATGAAGAAAAGCCCTTGTTGCGAGCGTCCGCAATTCAATCTGTGCCAACCGCTGCTGTTGCTGGCTTGAGAGAATTGTCGCCAGACGAGCTTTGGCCGTTGCTCTGGCACGGTTCATGGTGGCGTCGATATGCTCTGCGGATTTGTTCCGCATGGACCAGAGTTCACTTCCCAATTCATCATTAAGACTGCCCATAGCGCGGAGTTGACTGGGGCTCAGATCCAACTCCTTATAAACGGCAGGATCTCGAATCAAGAAAAGATAGGGCCTTGCAACACCCGTGACCTGCAATTGGCCGTTGGGATTTTGTTGTCCCACTACCACGTGGGACAACAACAGAGACATGATCAGCATCATGACAAATGAGGAATTACGAGGTTCCGAAAAAGTCGCATGCATTGTCCCTGTCCTTCCATCAGGTTACCACATCTAGCTGCATCCACCTCGATGACAGCTTGGCACAAGTCCCATCTCGTAATTATCAACATTTCGGACACATTGTCCACTTGGTCAATTGGACTTACAATGAAACCGATATCTGGCGAACACTCGTTCCGCCATGGTAAACGGCAACTCCAACATGAGAGTTTTCCGATGTTGAATTTTATCACTCAGCAGTTCACTAAGTCCGTTTTCTTTCTAGTTATGTCAGCAATCGTTGTGATTTCGTTCAGCATGAAAGATGCCTTCGGACAAAACGATAGCTTGTCGCCAAAGCGTGATTTGGCAGACAATAAACCGATAGTTGCCTCAGACGGACTTGAGCTGGCCACTTTCGGTTGTGGATGCTTTTGGTGCACCGAGGCGATCTTCAAGCAGATGATGGGTATCTATTCGGTGGCCTCTGGCTACAGTGGCGGGCAGGCATGGAATCCAACCTACAAGCAAGTTTTGAGCGGTCTCTCAGGACATGCAGAAGTTGTCCGCATCGTGTACAATCCGGACATCATTTCCTATACCGATCTGCTGGAAGTGTTTTGGAAAACGCACGACCCGACCACGCCGAATCGCCAAGGTATCGATGTGGGCTCCCAATACCGTTCCGTCATCTTCTATCACAATGACAAACAGCGAGAACTGGCCACGAAATATAAACAGAAGCTCGATGCTTCGGATGCCTTCAATGCAAAAATTGTGACCGAGATTAGCCCGTTACTCAAATTTTACCCGGCTGAAAGCTACCATCAATCCTACTATGAGCGAAATGCCAAGAAGTCCTATTGCCAAAAGGTAATTCGTCCAAAGATAAAAAAATTCGCTACAGTTTTTCAGGATCAATTGAAAGATCGTCCCTCAGAAATCCAGAAAGTCAGAAAAACGAAAGCCCAATGGAAGACTCAATTATCCGATTTACAATATGCTGTAACGCACAGGCGTCAGACCGAGGATTCGTTTACCGGCAAGTATTGGAACAACAAGGAAAAGGGCTCCTACCTGTGCGTCTGTTGTGAGCTACCACTGTATGATTCAGCGGCCAAATACGATTCGGGCAGCGGCTGGCCCAGTTTCTGGGCGCCCGTAGCCGAGAGTCACCTGGTTACCGCCAGAGACCGTAGCATGTCGATGTATCGCATTGAAGTTAAATGTGTCCGTTGTGGTGCCCATCTGGGCCATGTCTTTGCTGATGGCCCACCTCCTACCGGTTTGCGTCACTGCATTAATTCGGCCGCAGATCGGTACCATCGGGCAAACGAATCTTTTCGGATCCGAACCAGTAATTGGACTTCACCCCAAATCTAGCCCAAGAGTGACTTCCGAAAAGTTCGGCTTGCCCCATAGAATAAGTCGGGGCGAGAGGATTCGAACCTCCGACCCCCTGGTCCCAAACCAGGTGCGCTAACCAGACTGCGCCACGCCCCGAACTTTGCAGAAAAATTCACTTACACAAATAGTGTGTAGTGGGTTCTGCCCCGTAAATCGTAACGGTCACCAGCGGATCCGGCAACCGGACAGAGGACTTTGTTCCATAAATCGACAGATTTCGCCAAATCGCGTTGTCCAGGCGATTATCCAGCCTCAATCTGGCCATCCTCCACCGTCTTGACTACGCCGTTGCATAGTTGCGAACGGATCCGCTCAAATTCTTCGTTGGACTTGAAGTGGATCGTGATCTTACCACGTCCTCTGGAAGACTGACGTAAATCCACCTTGGTACCTAATTCCAGTCGCAACTTCTGCTCAATGGTAATCAAATGTTCACTTCTCGATGGGGTTACCGGACGTGATACTCCATCGCCGCCAACCACCGACAACTGCGGTTGATCGGTTCTGCGAATATGGTCCCGTACCGCATCCTCAACTGCCCGGACCGACAGTCCTTCCCGGTGAATCCGTTGGGCGTATGCAAGCTGCTCTTCTTCTTCCCCCAGTGGCAACAGGGCCCGTGCATGACCTTTGGTGATCTTTTTGCTGATGAGCATCTGCTTGACTTCTTCGGGCAGATCGAGCAAACGGATCAGATTGGCCACAGTGGAACGGTCGACGTTGACGCGTGAGGCTAACTCTTCCTGGGTTGCTCCATACTCCTCCAAGTAACGTTGAAAGGAGGCTGCTTTTTCCAACGCATTGAGATCTTTCCGCTGAACATTTTCGACGATCGCCAACTCGGCCATCTGACGGTCTTCGACCTCACGCACCTGAACGGGGATCCGCTCCCAACTGGCCAATTGGGCAGCACGTAATCGTCGTTCACCAGCGATCAGTTGATAGTGATCATCTGCCTTACGAACCACAATGGGTTGCAGGAATCCATGGGTACGGATACTGTCACATAAATCCGCTATTTCTGACTCATCGAAATGCTTACGCGGTTGATATGGGTTTCGTTCTATGCAACTCAATTTGAGCCAACTCTGGCCATCTTCAGAGCGCGTGATATCGGATGACTCGTTACCGGTAGCCAGAAGTGTGACGGATGCCTCTGCTTCTCTAATCTCAGTTTCATGAGTGCTAGCACCCGCGGCTTGCAACGGATCGCTCGCGCTTCGTCCCAATAATGCTTCCAAACCGCGGCCCAATCTTCTTTCCTTAGACACGTTCCATTACCTCCTGGCAAAGCTCCACATACGCTCGTGCTCCTCGCGATCGAGGAAAGTAGTCGATTACCGAGCGCGCATGGCTCGGAGCCTCAGATACTGCTACGTCGCGTGGGATGACTGTTTGAAATACAATTTCTCCAAAAAAATCACGGACCTCATGATCGACTTCAGCGGTCAATTCAAGTGCCGGATCATACATCGTGAGTAAGATGCCGCCAAACTTTAATCGACTGTTGGGGCGCTGCATCACCTGCCTAATTAGTTCAATCATTTGACTTAGCCCCTCCATGGCAAAATACTCGCACTGAATCGGCATCAACACCTCACTAGCACTTGCCAGCGCGGTCTGGGTGAGTGGCCCCAAAGAGGGGGGACAATCGATCAACACCGTGTCGAACGAGCCCAAGCTTCCAGTCAGATGATCCGCAACCATGACCGCCTGCGACTCCGAGGAGTTGGCCAGGGCATCGATATCTTGAAAATTGCGTGCTCCGGGAAGGAGTGACAAATTGGGCAGATAGGTCTCCAGTAGCGATTCGCGGAGTGGCCGAAAATCGACCAACGGATGGCGTTCGGTTGGCTCGTGTCCCAGGCCAGTGGTCGCATTGCACTGGGGGTCAACATCCACCAACAGCACTTTTTGTCCGGCCAGAGCCAGTCCGCTAGACAGGTTTAATGCCGTGGTTGTTTTACCAACGCCACCCTTTTGATTCGCAATGCAAAGAACTCGGGACATGGGATATAGGTGGGCAGTGGCAGTGGGCAGTGGGCAGTGGGAAGTGGGCGGGATTGTAAACGCGAAAGGGCTATATCGGAAATGTCATTATCCTGCAGAAATCGCAACTCCCCCCTATGGGTGGCACGTGAAACTGGTGGATAGGGTCTACGTAGTCAGTGCACTACCCCAAGTTCCACATGAAACCCGCAAACACTCAGACCCTCGCATTTGTCGCAAAGCGCCTGTTTGGTTCCACATGAAACCAGCCAAACGAATCTTGGAGAATACTCGCGAAACAAACTCAACCACTAATACACGCACACAACGCGAGTTTTGTCCAAGTTCGCTTTGGCGCAATGAACTACGCCAGTGGATTAAACACCAGCCCACTGAGCAACTTGGGATAGAAGTAGGTGCTCTTGGCTGGCATCCGCTCCCCATGTTCAGAAATGGTACGAATATGCCCAAGCGTGGCCGGCATCACCATGGCGGCCAGCTCGAATCGACCTCCTTCAGATTGCTGGCCAGTGAGATCGCGTCCTACTGAATCACCGTGGGTCAGGCCATCCACGACCTCTTCGATGGCTCGGACATACTTGGGTGCAGGCAATGACTCTCCTTTAGAAGCTGGAGCCAGTAACGTTTCGATCACCAGTCGGTGGAGAATGCTCACTCCCAACCCTTGCCAGTCCGCACTCTGTTCACCAGACTCTGCGGCCAATCGCTCTCGGCCTCGGTCGGTAATGCGGGCCAGCACCCATTGATCATCTTCAGCCGTATAGAGGCCCAGAGTCCCTTGCTCGCCTTCCAACTCGATTTCTTCCCACAACGAAGGGGCCAACTGCGGACCCTGACCGGCCGGTTCGAGAGCAAAAGCGTCTCCCAGTCGCTCCTTCAGTTGGTCGGAAGTCAGCGCAGGCAAACCACGAAAGAGTCGATGGGTCGGTAGGACCAGCATGCCTGAATCGCTGGTGGAGACACACATCATTAACACGTAATTGGCCGGATGCTCACTGTCTAAGCCGCCCTGCTCAGCAGCCAACTTATCACGGTAGGTACAGGCCGTTTCATATCGGTGGTGGCCATCGGCTATGTAGATGGGCTTGCCTCCCATGACACCGGTCACTGCAGTAATCGTCTGCACATCGGTTACCGGCCAGATGGAGTGTCGCACTCCCAAGTGATCGGTAGCCACAAAGGGTGTCTGACCGACAATTGCACGATCTAAAATCTGCTGGGCTTCATTCTCCGGATCGGGATAGAGTCCAAAGATTTGACTGAGGTTGGTTTTAGTAGCCTGCCAGAGCTTCAATCGATCCGCTTTCGCTCCACTATGGGTCTGTTCATGAGGATGAATATTCCCCTCACCGAACCTTTCCAGCCGTGTCCGGCACATGAAACCGCGCCGAGTGAACGTTTGCCCTCCCTCCTCAAACTGTTGATGGTAAACATAGAGTGCGGGATCCGACTCCTTGAAAAGCACCCCTTCACGCAGCCAATTTCGCAAAAACCGATCAGCCCGCGTATAGCGGTTACTTGTCGAATCATCGCCCTGCTCATCACGATTGAGGATGAGCCGTACACAGTTCGCCGGATGGCTACGGTAAAGTTGATCCTGTAATTCGGAATCGATGACATCGTACGGTGGAGCAATGACTTCGCTGAGCGAACCGACATGGCCCAAGTCGTAACGAATTCCTCGGAAAGCGGAGATATCAGGCATTGGACAAAGGTGGAGATTGGGTTTCGGAATAGCGGATGCAAGTCGAACCAGCGAGTCTAGTCGAGGAAGGGTCCTTCCGGAATCCCCTGAGTGACCACCCTGTAAGATTTATCCCTCGCGTCAGCGTCCCCAGGCAAACAAATCTTTGCGGCCCGCCGAGAACCCTGCGCAGGTTGGCCCAAACTCGCCAATCTCGGATCATTCCGCAAAGTTTGGCTTGACGCAATGATCAAGTTTAGCTTGCCGCAATAAATCAGCTTAGTATCGGTAGTAATCCGGCTTGTAAGGTCCGTTGACCGGGATGCCCACATAGTCGCTCTGCTCTTTCGTCATCTGGCTCAGTTTTACGCCGAGCTTTTCCAGATGGAGACGAGCAACCTCTTCATCGAGCAACTTGGGAAGCACATGGACTCCCAGTGGGTAGGACTTCGAGTCCTGCCATAGTTCCAACTGGGCCAAGACTTGATTGGTAAACGAATTGCTCATGACAAAGGAAGGATGCCCCGTCGCACAACCCAAGTTGACCAGACGGCCTTCTGCAAGAATCAATATGGAGTGGCCATCCGCAAATGTGTATTTGTCAACCGCTCCCACTTCCGCTGGCTTAATCCGATCACAAGTAGCACGTCCAGCGCTGACTTCCTCCTGCAACCAGGCCATATCAATTTCCAAATCGAAGTGGCCAATATTGCAAACAATCGCGTCGTTCTTCATCACTTCCATGTGCTTGCCAACGATGATGTCCCGATTCCCTGTGGTGGTGACAAATAGATCACCCTCGACCACGGCATCCTCCATCGTCGTCACTTCATAACCTTCCATGGCGGCCTGGAGGGCATTGATTGGATCGATCTCGGTGATGAGCACACGCGCTCCCAAGCCACTCATCGAATGGGCACATCCCTTACCGACATCACCATAACCGGCGACGACAACCACCTTGCCGGCAATCATGATGTCTGTCGCCCTCTTTACGCCATCCGCCAAAGATTCGCGACAACCGTACAGATTGTCAAACTTACTCTTGGTAACCGAATCGTTTACATTGATTGCCGGCACTTTGAGGGTGCCCTGCTCGTGCATCTGATAGAGTCGATGAACCCCTGTGGTGGTCTCTTCCGAAAGGCCACGAATATCTCCGAGCATTTCGGGGAATTTATCATGAACCATCGCAGTCAGATCGCCGCCATCATCCAGGATCAGATTAAGTTTTTCGTCGTTGCTGAAGTAAAGCGTCTGCTCAATACACCAGTTAAATTCCGCTTCCGACATTCCTTTCCATGCGTAGACCTGCACACCCGTCGTGGCGATTGCACAGGCTGCATGATCCTGTGTGGAGAAAATATTGCAGCTACTCCAAGTCACTTCCGCTCCTAACGCAGTGAGCGTTTCAATCAGGACAGCGGTTTGAATGGTCATGTGCAAACAGCCAGCAACTCGCGCGCCGGCGAGTGGCTGGGTCTGACTATACTTTTCACGCAACGCCATTAATCCAGGCATCTCGTTTTCAGCCAGGTCAATTTCCTTGCGGCCCCATTGTGCCAGACGTTCGAATTCATCTTCTGTACAATCTACTACCTTAAATGGTAGCCGAGTTTCAACATGCGACACGATGGATGGACTCCTGAAAAATATTGTTAGATTCGGCTCCTAAGCGCTCGATTGTCCTCATTTCGCGGACAATGACAAGTCGTAAGTAAGAAGGTTACCTGTGTTTATTCGCAGCTGATATCAAGCGACAGACTGGTCGAGCACTCCGAAAACACCATCTCAACCAATTTCGATCCCTGCACCCTTGCTCCCCTGCCCCCCTGCTTTCCGCTATCTCTTATTCAGAGCATAGCGGGCCGCAATGACAAATTGTCGCATTCGTTCTGGATCTTTACAGCCCGGGGACGATTCCACACCACTGGCGGTATCCACACCTGTCGGAGCCACCTGGTCGATCGCAGCAATCACATTACCTGGTTCCAGGCCACCGGCAAGTATCAAAGGAACGGAGCCGATTACATTTTGCCAATCCATGAATGAATCCCAATCTGCTTGTGCCCCAGTCCCACCGTATTCTCCTGCGACCAGAGCATCAATCAGAACCGCGTCGGGAACTCGCCCTGCCTCTCGGCACCGATGCAAATCATCCACCACCGCCGAAAGGCCTCCCTTGCCCGTTCGACAAGCTCGAATCAGCGGTATGGTGGCAGGCAAGCTGGCCAGATATTCGGGCGTTTCGCTGCCATGCAATTGAACCCAGTCGAGCGACAACATCTCTATGGCCTCGGAAATCTGTCCCCTGGGCGCATTCACAAAAACACCCACCCGTGCGACCTGAGGAGGAATGACATCGACCACCCCAACCGCATCCTCGATGGAAAGATATCGCTTACTGGGCGAGTAAAAATTCAGTCCCAAGGCATCCACACCCGCATCGACTGCAGCCAAGGCATCTGCTGGAGTTTTGATTCCACAAATTTTAATTTGAAACATTTTGGTTACGGTTCCTATCTCAATGGACCCAGCTTGCAAGATGGCCCTAATGCTGCGATTTTGCTAGAAACTAGGGTTCGGTTGAAATCCAAAACTAGCACATGCCGTCGCTCCGCGACTCCGATTCTACGGTAAGGTTCCTTGGGTTAAAACCCAAGGCTATCGCATGCCGTCGCTCCGCGACTCAGATTTGGATTGACCAACAACACCTTGTTGCAACCGGCGAACGCCCAGCGGCAAACGAATCTTTTCAGTTGCCTGAGTACCACAGAGCGCCGCTCCTGCAAAAGATGCTCCTAACCATCTGAAAAGTTCGGCGTGCCGCAAATGTGGATTCCCATCAAACGGCGAACGCCCAGCGGCAAACGAATATTTTCAGTTACCTGAGTACCACAGAGCACCGCTCCGACAGTCGGCTAAAGCCCGACTTTCTGGTTGTGGCTTACTTACCGCAATCGCCACGAAGTGGCGAAAGCATCTAGCCGTGGGGCGTGAGCCCACGGTGGCGTTTTCAGATTATTCCCTAGCCCT
>JBDOMT010000405.1:0-11017 GCA_039831705.1 Pirellulales bacterium
GAAGCTGTTGTGCATTTGCTCATTATAACGATAGCTAGCAGGCGGTGGAGCCCTCGGCCGCAGGCAGAAACAGTCATTTTCTAGTTGCCGTTATCGTACGGCAGTGCACATCCGACGGTAGAAACGGACGTTAGCCAGGTGCCGGAGGTGTTCCTGCCCTCATCGTACCACACAAGTCCGTTTTCGGAGCTTGCGCATACAAGCTGTTGTATTGAACATCGGCCTGCTTGCACAGTATATGGGGCCATATCGACTTGTGTGGTAGGGTCGGTGTTCCTGCCCCACCGCATCTATCTGCCTTGTCTAGACCGCCCATCGCCAGGGGATTATATTGATTTTTTCCAATTAAGCTGGTCTTATTTGGGAAATTCCCAATGAATAACAAGTTCGGTGGTAAGAGAATAGGAGGGCGTACCAGGTGGGATCTGAACCAGTTGAGCCGCTGCCTCGTGGACCGGTTACGTCGGAGGCGCTGGAGAGAATGAAGTGCCCGGCTTGCGGGAGCGTCATGAGCCATGGCTATATTGCCGGGCACTGGATTCGGCTCAGGTGGACGGAAGAAGAGAAGACGCGTACCATCTTCGCTGTCACCAAGATGCATCAGAAGATCGATTGGTGGGCTTCGCCGACCTTGGAAGCTGTCCGCTGTCAGGACTGCAAGATAGGGATCTTTCGTTACGACTACTGAAGGGAGCGCTGGCAGACACCGAACCAACGCATGCAGCGGAGTGCTCGATGCACCGTTTCCCGTACTCATAGTTCCTTCCTCGCACCCGCTGATGCAAGCCGTTATCTGCTTCAGTGGCCCAATCCAGCAGAAAATCCAAAGCTCTCGAAATTGCCTCGATGAAACAGACCGACGCATCTTTCGAGATTTGGCTTCCTGCGTTCGGCGTGAAACGCCGATGCAGATTGGCGACCACAGAAATCACCGGCTAACTGCGGTAGGCGAGAATGCCCGACCGCACGAACGACAGTTTGCGAAATCGCGTTTCGTACGGTGGGGCACATCGACCTCCAGTACCGAATTGGTGTTTCTATACCCCCTCTGAACCCACGGCAATAAGGCTACAGGAAGGGGGGGGGATCACGATGAGAGCAATTACGTTTGTTGCTGTGCTACTCGAGGATGGGTAACCGGGTGAATGGCGTCCCTAGAGCTCTACGTACTCAGCCTGTTAGGCGAGTGAGAAGAGCACCACGGCAATTTGATCGATCCACAACGGCCATCCTTATCGGGTGGCCGCATTTCCATGTGATGAGCGGGTGTCATGACACCCGCGAGGGGTCATAAATGGTCATATAGGGTTAAACAAAAAGAGAGTAGAGTCTATAAATACCATGTGTACAGATTTTGCATCTGTTTTGTTTATACGGTGAGTTTCCGTGACGCAGAGTTGGCGAATCTGGACCGCTCGCAGCCCGAATGACTTTTTCAACGGGCTGCGAGACTCTATTGACCGCAAGTAATGCCTATTGGCCAATCTTGAAGTTGGCAGCATATTTGCCGAAGAGCGTGAATACCAACTTGGCGTCTTTTTCGCTCGCCTCTTTGGAGACCATGGCGATCACCCCTTCCGCCTCTTCTTCGGCCATGCCGAATTTAGCATCAATCACTGGTTTTTTATCTTTACCGTAAGCATAAAGTCGCCAATCGTCACCCTCAACATTTCGGATCGCCAGCAACAGACAGGTTGCCATCTTTTCGTCGCCATCCTGGTCTATGTAGTTGACCGACAGCAATTTTTCTTGCGCAATTTGCTTCCCGTCTACCATTGGATTGAAACGCGGAGACATGAACAAGCAGGCCAACCCAGCGCCTTTTTCTGTATAGACCGCGTCATTTTCCTCGCCTTCCTTGACTCCCCGGGCAGGCACCAAAATAATTCCTTCTCCTCCTCCTGCAGACAGGCCCGAAGCCTCATCGGCATTGGCATCCAGTTTCACTTGCTTGCCTTTCACTTCGGTAAATTTATCAACCAGGTGTTGGGCATATTCTTGAGCGGTCCAGGAATCCAATTCACTTAATTTCTCGGCGGCATGAGCGGGGGCCGCTGCCTGGATCGAAAGCAACAACAAACAGACCATGGTAAGTATGAAAAAGAGGGGTTGTTTCTTCATCTGTTCACTCCTAATGGAAATTGAGCCGAAGAACCCAACTCAACCGACTACAGGCTGGAAGCCTATGCTACGTTGGTCAGTTATGGGTAGGTTCTAAGTGAAATTGAGGGTGCCAGTTAATATACGCGTCTCACGCGCATATTGAACAAGATACACAATCTTGCACTCTAGGGTAACGATATTCTTGTAAATATCGGTCCTACCCCGAAATTCATGGCTACCAATCGACATCGGAACTGGTTGAGCAGCAGCATGCCAACAACTACCAATGTCGCTGTTGTCGGCTCCGGCACGGTCGCTGAATTTGCTTCCAACGGTACAACCCCGATGCCGACCTGCTGTTGCCAAATGAGAAAATCGGCACCATCAACGTCAAAATCGCTATCGGCATCACCGTCTGATCGTCCAGCACCGCCGGTTAACCCATACCCCTCTTCCCAGGCTGCCAGATCCTCGCTGTCAACATCGGCATCGTTGTCGAAGTCACCCTCGAGCGTGCTATTGACCGATAGAAAAACACTTATGCCGCCAGGATTAATTTGCCACTCGAGATGGGGCCCCAAAAAGGGCAAATTAAACGCATCAAACATTCCCCCAGCACCGTCTTGGGCGACTAGAAAGGGGATGCTATCACCCGCTTGCGGCTGGTAGAGGCCGACAAGTTCGACGTTCAGGATACCTCCAAGTAGTGCCAGGCCATCAATCAGCAGTTGGTCGAACTCACCTGGCGCAGTCCCGCCAACTTCGATCGACAGCGAGGCGTCTGCTTCCATGGTAAAAGAATTTCCGACATTGAGGGTGCCAATGGAGGCACCAGGGGCAACCATGCCACCAGCTCGGACGGTAAGATGCTCGAGTGTTCCAACGCCTCCCAGCGTGCCCTCCTTAACCACCATTTGTCCCGCAATGCCGTTTACCAGCAGCGTGCCCATGCCAAGCTTGCGCAAACTGTGGTTTGTCGATTCGGCTTCAAGTGTCGACTCGATCGTTGCAACGACTCCCGTGTCGACAGAGATGTTGCCCGATAACACTCGGAGTGTATTGCTCTGCAGTGTGTAAGGTGCCTCGAACGTAGCGGCCGAGACTATGCGCGTAGCCCCAAGATTGATGTTCGATTGCGACGAACCGGCGGAAAAGATGACGTGATCTTCATCGAGATACGATTGATCGACGGTGCCGCCCCGAGTCCAATTATCGGCGTTTCCCCAAGTGAACCCATTACCGGCGATACCTACGGTTGCGTCATCACCATTCCAGACAACGTTCTCCGATTCTGTGGCAACACGAAAGAGTTCGCCGCCAAACACTTCCATGACATACAGATTGCCATCGTCATCTTCGCCAAAGGAACCGATAGAATGGATGCTGCCTGCATCCGGCAGTAGATCGTTATTGACACGTGTGACTGAGTCACGTGGATTGACTGCGTCCGGATCGAGTTTCCAAATATTATCAGAGCCACTGTCGGCAAAGAAATAGTGTCCCCGAAATTCATCGACTGGCCCACGATAGACATAGCCTCCGATGACAACATTGCCGCGAAAATCTGGATCGGGCTCAGAGTGATCATAATCATAAATTGGCTCGACGTTACCTGGTGGCGGACTGCCACCTACACCACCGGTAGGTGTGGGTATCGTGCCCTCACGCAGCCGCCAACCGTAGTTTTCACCGCCAGCGCTATCCGTGTGCTGAAAATCGATCTCTTCACGCACGTTTTGGCCAACGTCGCCTATCCACAGATCGCCCGTCTCACGGTCAAAGCTGGAACGATACGGATTGCGAAGTCCATAGGCCCATATCTCATCATCGCCCGTGACGCCGACCAATGGATTGTCGCCGGGAATCGAATAGTTACGCGTTGCATCGTCCGGAAAATCATCACCAGCAACATCGATACGGAGCATCTTGCCGAGCAGGTTATTGGTGATATCTTGTGCGTTGCCAATTCTAGCCGTGTGACCGCTGTCGTTGTCATTGCTACCGCCCCCATCGCCGCTGGCAATGTAAAGGTATGAATCGCGCGGACTGAAACCAATCCAACCGCCGTTGTGATTAACTTGTGGTTGGTTGTAGGAGAGAATTTCAAACTGGCTGCCGACGCTGGCCAAATTCAAAGTAACCGGATTACCTGTAACCGTGTAGCGGCGAATGTGGGTATCGCCACTGCCGGCAGTGGTCGTAACATTGACGTAGAAGTGGCCGTTATTGGCATAGTCGGGATCGAAGGCCAGGCCCAAAAGACCTTGCTCATTGCCGGTTTTCAATTCACTCAAATCGAGAAACGGCGTACCGAGAATCGTACCTGAAGCCAGATCCAAGATTTCAATTCTTCCCGTGTGCTGCTCCGCAATAAACAACCGACTCGAATCGCCTGGGGGGGAAATGGCAAATATGGGACGCTCGATTCCCGTCGTTACCCGCACCGTTCCAGTTTGGGCCAAGGCGGAATCGCACAACCCCATGGCCAAACCTCCAATGGCCAAAAACCCGATCGACTGAAACCTATTGAACCATGAAACGCGTACCGCACCAATTCGCATCAAAACCTCTTATTCTAAACTTCTCCCGATCCCGTATTCAGTATAACCGGAAGTCGCACAGGTAGATAACGATTTATAGAGGTTGAGAGGATTAGAACGGTGGAGGCACGATTAAATAGCTCCTGGTGTGTGTGTTGATTTTTGGCTACGTGTTGCGTTTGAGCTACCTTTGATTGCAATTTCGCCTCCTCCCACTTTCATCGAAGAGAACAGGAGGACACCTGGATCGTGTATGAACATGGACCAAAAGCAACCAACCAAGGAGACCGCAATGGCACTTCGAGTCAAAGATGCGATGAAAGCGAATATTAAGACCGTACTGTCAACCGACAACTTGGAAGAGGTCTGTGAAACCATGTTTCGCAGCAACGCGACCTGCATGCCTGTGGTCGATCAGGAAGGCTATTACCTGGGCTTACTGACAGAAACAGGCATTTTGGATTGGCTATTTAATCAACCAAGATTGTCACGAGTAGCCTCCGACTGCATGCGCCCCGAGGCCCCCGTCGTCTTCCTGGAAACTCGCTTGACGGAATTGATTGATCTTTTTTCGCATACCAAAACACAACATGCCTCTGTCATCGACGATGGACGTGTCGTCAGCGTGATTACGATACGCGAATTGATTCGTTACACAACCAAAATCCATAAGAGGGTGTCGAAAGAGTCGAACAAGGCCGTATCGATCCAAACAAACAAGAATGCAAAGCAGTCGAAGCAGGATGCCACCCCATCCGCCATCCATCCGCAACACGAAATGTCTTCACCCCACCTGTCAGAAAAAACGCCGCCAGCCAAGGGCAAGCGACAAAGCAAACGACAAAGCAAAAGTCGCAGCTAAAGAGCGATAAGGCGGGTGCATTGTCGTTACAAAAAATTGAGGTTGTAAAAACATCAGCCGCAACGCGTTAGCGTCCGGTTACACAGCAATAACCTAAAGGCTAACACCCTGCGGCTGATTCGGTAATTAAGCTGTGTGTCACTTTTAGATTGCCTGGCAGTGCCATCCAATCTGAAAATACCGATTTCTGTTGTATTTCGGATGCTCCACAGGTTACAATCCTAGACCTGGGGTTGATCTTTGAATCGGGAGCATCGAGATGGTAAATCAGATTTGTATGTTGGCAAGCCGAATTAGTCTGTTGGCTGTCTGTTTGTATGGCGCATCTTTGCCCACAATGGCCATGGCGCAGCCACCCAACGTGTTGCGAAATTTTCGCTTTGTGCCGCGTTACAGCACGCTGGAACTCACTGGTGGATTTGCCGGATTTGATCTCGATCTGTCGATCCATGGCACGTTTGGCCTGGAGACAGGATTTCATTCCCCAGATGACCACCTGTCTCTTCGCCGGTTTGCCCGATTTGTTGATGTCGACGCCGAGGCGTTGAACCCGACAGACTTTGGCCCCTACTCATTTGATTTCGACGACACCTTGAACTTATCCGGCTTGCGTGGCGAACCAGGTCTATTGCTGCTACCGCTGGAGAATTGGCAATTCCGTGGTGTCGACGGGCAACATGCACCCATGTCACTTCTTGCGATTGAAGTGGGTCGCTGGCTGGTGATGTTTGGCTCAAACGATGCGCCCTGCTGTGATTTCTTTAACTACGAGGTCACAGCCATCGCACGGCAAGTGCCATTTGCCGATTTTGACGGAGACGGCGATTCCGATCATGACGACCTTATTCGTCTGTCAGCCAATCTGGGAACAACCGACGGAGCGTTATCAGAACATGGTGATAGCGACGGCGACGGTGACGTGGATGGTCATGACTTCTTGAACCTGCAACGCGATTATGGCGACACCGCCGCGGCAGCAGTCGCGTTAGCCTCTAATGCATCCGCAGCATCTCGGGCAGTACCCGAGCCAAGCAGCTCCCTTATTGCCCTCTTGGGCGTGGTTGGCCTCCTACTTTACCGTCGGTCGTAGATATCTCAAACTGAAATGGAACGAGCCACGGCATGCACCGATTGGCATGAATCGTAGCTGGCAAACATGCAAAAGTTGACACGCGATCATGCAATTCGATACGCCTTCGACTGGCGCGATGTGCCGCTGCTCAAAGTTCGATGTGGCGAAACTTTTGAAGTTGAGACGTTGGATGCAGGCAGCGGCTACTTTCAATCCACCGAAGACAAGGCGATCCCCGCCCAACGTCCCGGCTTTGATCGGAGTCCGCCTCTGTCGAATCCCATTGCCGGACCGATCTGGCTTGAGGGCGCCCAAGCGGGCGATACCTTAGTGGTTCACATCGAACAGATTGAGGTGGATGATTACTCATGGACAGCCATAGGTCCAGGACGAGGGCCATTGGGCGATTCGGTACGTTGGAATGAGTTGTCCGGACCCTACACGACAAAAATATTTCAGCATACTCCCGGACCGAGTGAAACGCTCTGCGATGGGCAGGTCCATTTCAGCAAGCGACTCACCTGGCCTATCACCCCATTCATTGGGACCCTGGGCGTAGCTCCCGATCGCGAAGTGCCCACCAGTATCGATGGCCAGAGAGCTTGGGGTGGCAATCTCGATATTCGTGATGTGGCTCCTGGCAATCAAATTTTTTTGCCGATCTACCATGAAGGGGCCCTGCTCTACCTGGGAGATGTTCATGCCAGTCAGGGCGATGGAGAATTTACCGGCACCGCCGCGGAAACCAAGGCCACCGTACGGATGCGTCTGCAGCTCCTGAAAGGCAGCCAGGCCCACTGCATGCGCATCATCAAGCCGGACTCAGTGGTCACCATACGGGTGGCGCGGCCCATGGAATCGGCCGTGCGTGATGCCACCATTGACCTGATGGATTGGCTGGTCTCCGAATATGAATATTCCCAGGCCGACGCCTATTGCTTTGTCAGTACCTGTCCCGATTTTCGAATCAACGTCTATCAAATGTGTGACATTGGCAAACTTTCCTTCGTTGTGGGGGTCGAAATCCCCAAACTCTATCTGTGAGAATTTCATCCATGCGTGCACTCCCCTCGACCAAACGATTGCCAGCACGACTGCTTCTGGTGCTGATCGGTACCGCCTGCCTACAGCTACTCGGAATCGCTTCGCTGCCTGCTGCGGACACGGTCGTGACCATTGAAACTCCCATGCCGCCCCCCGAGTGGTCCCTGTTGCAGCGTGCATTGCTGCAGGCCAACAACGCAGCCTGTCGCGAATTCTTCGACCGTTACTTTGACCAGCGCGGTTACCTGCTCTGTGTGGAACGATGGGGAGGCAACGACGGCCCCGATGACGCCATCGAAAGCTGCAACGATTGGCCCATCCTATACGCTCTGGGGGGATCGAAGGACATCCAGACCATGGTGAACCAAGCATGGGAAGGTCACTTGCGTCAATTCACCGCAGCCAAAACGGTGCAAGTGCCATTCGCACGCGACGGAATGTACTACAAAGAATTCCCCGTTATGTTCGATTGGACCCACAACGGGGAAGGCTTGAATGTCTTCAACATGCTGGGGTTGTGCAATCCTCAAAAAGATCTCTTCCGCCAGCGAGTCAAACGATACGCTGGATTTTACATGAACGAAGATCCTGGAGCGCCCAATTACGATCCCCAATACAAGATCATTCGCAGCCTGTTCAATGGCAGCCGAGGGCCCTTGTTACGAAAGGCAACCGCCCTCGACTGGGCCGGGGATCCGATCGAAGTGGAAAACCGCTTTGCCGCGCGACACGGCGAGCATAATTACGAACAGATGTTGGCCCACTTCAAAGACTACCATGACATTCTAGGCGACCACCCGCAAAATTTGAGCGCGACGTCGCTGGCACTCAATGCTTTCATGCTGACACAAGAACCGAAGTACAAAGACTGGCTTCTGGAATATGTAGACGCCTGGCTGCAGCGCACGGTACAAAACCATGGAATTATTCCAACCAATATCGGTCTGGATGGAACCTTGGGCGGCGCCTGCGACGGAAAATGGTATGGGGGTGTCTACGGCTGGGCCTTTACTGTCGAGGTACCTCAAACGGGAGCCATGAACGACCGCAATACGCATTACGCGGGACTCAACGGTTTTGGCAATGCCTTCTTGCTGACAGGCGACACGCGATATCTCGACGTTTGGCGCAACATGATCGACACCATCAACCGTGAGAAAAAAATCGTCGATGGAGTAGCCATGTATCCCTCCATGTATGGTGACGACGGATGGTATTCCTATCGTCCTCACCCTTATTCGCATGGTGCCTCAGAGATTTACTTTTGGTCGATGCAACCTGAGGACCGTGCCCGCTTACCAGCCACGGGATGGTTTGGATTTTTGGATGGCCGAGAGCCCGACTATCCCGGGCAAGTGCTACGTGATGGCCTCTCCTCGGTCCGGCAAAAGGTGCAAGCGATGCGCCAAGACCCAACAACCCCCGACACGCGTCTGGCCGATGATCCCATGCAATACAATCCGGCCACTGTGGGAGCTCTGATTCGGCTGATGTTGGGAGGTCTGCCTCCCAGCAGGCAGGGAGGCCCACTCCACAGTCGTTTGCGTTACTTCGATCCGGTCACTCGTCGAGCTGGCATGCCTGCGGACGTAGTGGCTCTGGTGACGGGCATGAGCGCAGACAAAACCATGGTGGTGCTGGTGAATACCAATCAAACGGAGTCCCGAGAGGTCACCCTGCAAATGGGAGCGTATGGAGAACACCAGTGCCATCAAGTTGAGCTCGAAAACCAACGTTATGATCTGGCCTCACCTTTTTTCCGCCTGCGGTTAGCCGCCGGTTGTGGGGCCAAGCTGATCCTTCACATCAAACGATATGCCAACACACCTACATTGCGGTTCCCATGGGACCCTCAGCGGCCGCGTTAGAGGTGTCTATTGGCATCGTTGGTCGGATGGCAGTGATCTATACAAGCACGACACGCAAGCGAGTGGGTACATGAGACTTGCTTGCGCTGCAGGCCATTAACTTCTTTATCCACCACTTAGGTTAACACACATAGGATCCCATGAAATCACGATTCGCCATGCTACAGGGTCTTTTCATTTTCTTATTAGGAGTCGAAATTCCATTCATGACAACACAATCCACCGCAGGTGAAAAGGAGGCAACCTCGGGTTCCTTATGGGTCTACATTGCCGGGGATGGAATTCATCAGTACCTATTTGATTTAGATACTGGCGTGATGACGCCACGCAGTGTAACGCATGATGCCCAACCTTCCTTTCTGGCAATCCATCCCAATGGGCGTAGTCTCTACGGCGCGGGCAAAGAACTTAGCGCCTTTTCCATCGACCAGGCGAGCGGTGCATTGACCCTGCTCAATCAGATTCCCTACCAGAAGCACGGGCTTTGCCATTTGGTGGTCGATGCCACAGGCGGCAGCGTATTAAGTGCCGGCTATGGGGCCGGTACGGTAAGCGTCCATCAGATCGGTGAGGACAGAAAGTTGGGTGAACATACTGCGCTGGCGCAGCATGAAGGGTCAAGCCTCATTGTCAGTCGCCAACAAGGCCCCCATGCCCACTCCATCAATCTCGATCCAGACAACCAATTTGCCTTCGCTGCGGATTTGGGCATCGACAAGATAATGGTTTACCGTTTTAACGCGGCACAAGGCTCCCTCGATTCCACCGAGTCGTCCGTGGCCTTAGCTCCAGGTGCCGGGCCACGCCATTTCACCTTTCACCCGCAAGGTCGTTTTGCTTACGTCATCAATGAACTTAATTCCACCGTGGTAGCGTATCGCTACGACGGAGCATCGGGGCAGCTGACAGAAATCGAAACGATCACCACCTTGCCGGCAGATTTTGTCGGTAAAAATTACCCTGCGGAAGTCGTCGTCGATCCGAGCGGGCGTTTTCTCTACGGTTCCAATCGAGGCCACGACAGCATCGTGGTCTATGCGATCGATCCAGACCGTGGAACGCTAACCTGGGTTCAACATGTCGATACCGGTGGCAAATGGCCCAGAAATTTCTGTATCGATCCCACCGGACAATACCTGTTAGCCGCCAATCAACAGTCGGATAACGTGGTGGTATTTCGGGTGGAACCATCGACAGGCGAGCTAACTGCCAATGAGCATGTCATCAAAGTGCCAAGTCCTTCGTGTATTCGTTTCTTGCAGCCTCAGTAACGACCAACCAATCGATCGATGCCTCAGAAATCCTGCCCATCGTTCCTATAACGGTTAATTCGATACATTAATTTCTGCCAACTCAACAACGGCGGATGGGTGACCGCGGCCACCCAGCCACCTGCAGGTTTCAGGGCAAACGCACACTAAGTCCTTTGTAGGCCAAGTACTTGCGTAAGGTAATCGGTATTCCAGCCTGCCATGCGACGCCGCATGGCGATACTTTCCTTGTCAGTGCATTGCTTTAACAGGCTGAT
>JBDOMT010000070.1:0-10997 GCA_039831705.1 Pirellulales bacterium
AAATTCTTCTGCTAGCTGCTCGGCACGCGATTGTAGTTTCTCATCCATGTGTCACTCTCCTATTCAGAAAACGGTGAACATACTTCTACCGAATGCTGATAGCTGACACAATATTTCTTACAGGGCCTTGGCCGTTTATGCGCTGTCTGCATATGGTTCTTCTTGTACTTCGTCTTCTTCCTCTTCTTCCTCTTCGTATACCCACTCTTCGTCTTCGCCGAGTTCCTCTTCCTCATCTTCAGCCGGTTCGCCTTCTTCGTCTTCTTCTTCCTCCTCCTCGTCTTCGCCGAGTTCCTCTTCCTCATCTTCAGCCAGTTCGCCTTCTTCGTCTTCTTCTTCCTCCTCCTCGTCTTCGCCGAGTTCCTCTTCCTCATCTTCAGCTAGTTCAGCTTCTTCGTTTTCCTCCTCTTCGTCTTCCCACTCTTCATCTTCGTCGAGTTCTAGCTCTTCCCAGGGTGCAGCCTGCGGTGGTTTATTCGAGCTTGATTGGGAGAGAGACGGTTTCTTTTGGCACTCATCCTCCAAGTCGCTTGGTTCGTCTTCACCCGGCAAAACGGTGTTTATTCGGTGTGGTTTGGCTGTCACATTGGCAACCGTGACAGGGCCATCGGAATCGACTTCTTGATCTCCATCACTATTCATGGCTTCCCACTCTGCAGGCGAAAGGAGTACTTCGCGAGCTTGGGATCCGTTGTATTCGCCAACAATGCTGTCTTCCGCCATGTAGTCGACCAGGCGGGCCGCACGCCCATAACCAATGCCCATGTGTCGTTGCAGTAGAGAAACGCTACCCCGTTGCTCACGAACGACAATGTCGACCGCACTTTCGTAGAGTTCGTCACGATTCTTTAGCTTACCTGGTGCGGTAGCTTCTTCTTCCTCTGCAGTCTTCAGTTCTACCAATTCTTGGGCGAACTGAGGCGATTCCGTGCCTGCAAAATCGACAACACGAGTAATTTCATCATCGGAAAGGAACGTACCCTGACCACGCAGCAAGGTACTGGTGCCTGGAGAAAGGAATAACATGTCCCCATTGCCCAATAATTTGTCGGCACCCATTTCGTCGAGTACGACCCGGCTATCCGTGCGACTGGCCACTTGGAATGCAATCCGCGCCGGCAGGTTTGATTTGATCAGGCCGGTGATGACATCGACGGTTGGTTTTTGCGTGGCCAGGATAAGATGGATTCCGACAGCCCGGCTTTTCTGTGCCAGGCGGATAACATGCTGTTCCACATCCTTGCCGGCAGTCATCATCAGGTCAGCTATTTCGTCAGCGACTATGACGATGAAGGGCATCTGTTTGGGAATCTGTTGCCATTTATCTTCACTTTCTGGTTTGATCCGTTCACGCAGTTCCTCTTCGCTGAGCTGATTGTAAACGCTTAAATGCCTCACTCCGGCTTTTGCAAGCAGTTGGTAACGCTCTTCCATTTTGTCGACGCTCCAGGAGAGAATCGCTTCGGCTTTGCGCATGTCCGTGACGACCGGGTGCATTAGGTGCGGTAGTTTTTGATAACCTGACAACTCGACCATTTTTGGGTCGATCATCAGCATGCGTACTTCATCGGGGCCCCGGCTCATCAGGATCGACAGGATGATTGAGTTGAGGCATACGCTTTTGCCGGTACCGGTACGCCCGGCAATCAGTAGGTGGGGCATGGCTGCAAGATCGACCACCATGGGACTGCCGGAGACGTCTTTGCCCAAAAAAATGGGGATCTTCATTCGTTTGGCACGGCCATCGGTTTCTTCGATGACATCGCGCATGCGAACCAACTGGCGGTTTTCATTGGGTACCTCGATCCCGACAGAATTTTTACCGGGAATCGGTGCCACAATTCGTACGTTGGGCACCCTGAGTGCGATCGCCAGATCATCCGCAAGATTTGTGATTTTTGACAGTCGTAGTCCGGCTTCCAGCTCAACTTCGTATTGAGCGATGACCGGGCCTGTTTCAATCTCAACGACTTTGACATTTAAACCAAAATTTTGGAACGACTTTTCCAGTATCTTTGCCTTGCGACGAACTTCGCGTTCATGCTGTTCATAGGATAATTCATCACCCGGTAATAGCAGATCGAGTGAAGGAAGCTGATAGTCGATATCCGAATCGGGCTGTTCCGAGGCGGCTTCAAGTTGATCCAATATTTCATTGCGGTCTGCGTCCTTGTCTTTCTTGGGCTTCTTGAAGCTCAAGGCACTGGCCAGTTTCTTTTTTAGCGGAGTTGGCTCGGTAGTTATTTCTTCGGCTGGATTGGAATCATCTTCTGCAGTATGGTTTTCCTGTTCCTGAGATTCCATGGAGGCATCATCTTCTTCAGATTTATCTTTGTGTCTGTTGGGAGTGCGGACTCTCAGTGTTGTCGGCGCATCTTCCTCTTCCTCCTCTTCATACTCCCATTCTTCCTCATCCTCCTCTTCTTCTGAAAACTCATTTTCAAGATCAGTTTCCACACGACCGGCGCGCTTTGTTTTGGCCAGATGCCCTAGTGGCAGCAGGCTTCGACTGGAGACCAAGGCTAGGGTGGCAAAACGTAGTAGAAGGTAATCGGTGGAGAGTAATAAACCTGCTAGCAGTACACTCACGATCAGAATATAAGCACCGGTGTTGGCAAAGTGGGTTTCGAGTAAAGTATGTCCCATGGCACCCAGGTAGCCACCGGCACCAATTTCCGGACCAGGGCTCACCGTAGGTAATCCCATCGAGGCGATGGTACTCAGCGCCATCAATGACATTGCCCAGCCCATTGAGCGAAGTATGGGTTGGTCGGTTTGTCGCTGCGTGACCATCAGAAAGATCACAATTAGGAGAGATCCCACCAGATAATACGCGCCGAAACCCAGGCTATGCAGCAGGTATCCACTGGCATAAGCGCCGACCCAACCACAGGCATTTTCAACTTCCAGGGAGGGGGGGGAGATGAGTGTGCTCGGGGGATCGGTGGCATGGTAGCTGCCCAGGGACACGCCTAGAAATAGGCAGCCAGCTAGGAGCAATAGCGTGAACAGATCGAGTTTTAAGTTGCGCTCTTCAAACATGGATGCTTGTCATTGATGTGACCATTCGCTCAGCAGCAGGGCCATCGTTGGCGCTCGCTGAGATGTACAAATACAGGGCGCATCCATGCTTTTGTCCCAATAGATAATCTTTCAGTCAGAGCTCTATGCCAACTTTAGTTTTGCCGATGGATGCGTGTTGCACCGTAGGCCGCGGAAGACTGTGTCGCGGTCACGCGGATTTAAACGCGACAGGTAAAGCGTCACTATCGGGATCGGCAAAGGAACGCTGTGCAATTCAGTTTCATCACCAACCGTGGCAGGTATTGCCTGGCCCCCATGATTGATACGACTAGAATGGGGCGAACAATCAGCATGAGGCTACGTTGACATGGTTGGCTCCTGAAGATGGTCTGAAGGCTTCGGATTAAAAGCAACTTGGGGGAACGCCTATGGTGCTATAGATACATGCTACATGAATTAACTATCAATTCGATGAATACTTCACGCCGAGACTTTTCTGCGGCGGTTTGGTTTTGGCATTGGTGGTTCTGCATTCGTTTATTTGTGCAACCAAGATAAGGTCAACGCAAATGAAAGTTTTGCGCCTCATTTGCCTGCTCGCACGAAGTCTGTGATTTTCCTGTACATGTGTGGTGGGGTCAGCCACATAGATACTTTTGATCCCAAGGGAAATCGTTGGGCAGGCAAGATGATGGAAATCACAGGTTCGAACAACGGACGTACGCAAAAACGGCCCGTGATTCACTGTCCTCGAGTTTTTATCCGCTATGGTGAATCGGGTATTCCTGTATGTGAGTGGTTCCCCCATGTTGGCGGTGTGATCGATGAAATTGCTGTAGTGCGATCGATGACTACACCCGAAATTGGGCACTTTCAGGCAGCCATTCAAATGTCAACCGGGCATCGACGTCGAACATTCGATCATCCTAGCTTGGGTGCTTGGGTATCTTATTCGCTTGGCTCTGCCAACAATAATTTGCCAACCTATGTCAACATGGGACTACCACTTTCGCCATTGCAAACTGCCGGTGGATATTTTGGCGCCGGGGAATCAGCAACTCCGTTTTAAGCATCAGGTCCACCACTTCGCAACTTGCAAATCCCCAAGAGCATTTCCGGCGATCTACGACAGAGGCAAATGAATCTCCTCAGTCGTATGAATGGAGAATTTCACCGTCGTTATGCCATGGAAAGTGAAATTGCTGCTCGAGTGCGTAGCTATGAATTGGCTGCCAGGCTGCAAACTTCTGCTCCAGAGGCGGTTGACATTCGTGACGAGCCAAAATACATCACCAATCTATATGGCATCGACAACCAGGAGTCAGAACCATTCGGTCGACAGGCTTTGATAGCCCGTCGATTGGTTGAACGGGGAGTACGTTTCGTTCAAATCTGCCATGGTGGAAAAAATAATGGCGATTGGGATTCGCACGATAGTGTTGAAGACCATGCACCACTCTGTCGGCAAACAGACAAACCAATTGCAGGACTCATTAAAGATCTCAAGCAACGCGGATCACTCGACAGTACTTTAGTGGTATGGGCCAGTGAATTTGGCCGCACGCCTTGGTCGCAAAACACGGTTGGACGCGATCACAACCCACATGGGTTTAGTGTGTGGCTCGCTGGCGGTGGTGTTCAAGGAGGCAGGATCCACGGAGCGACTGACGAAATTGGTCTTCATGCAGTTGAAAATTCTCATGGCATTGGCGAATTGCAAGCTACCATACTCCAGCAAATGAGACTCGACTACACGGAAATGGAAGTCGAAGTGAACGGAGCTCCGGCAAAAATAATCGATGAATGCGAGGGCCCTATCGACGCTATCCTGGCGTAGGAGTTAAGAGTGTAGAGTCCTGCGCTGAGGGATACTAGTGATTGAGTCGATTATTCCTGTTAACGCTGGACAGCATGATGCATTGCGTCCGCTATTATCGTTGGGTAACGTGAATTGTATCCCATATTTCATGGGTTCAACCGTTACATTCACGCAAAAAGGGACACCTGCAAGATGGCCACTGTCACAGAAGAGATCACCGATGGGACTTCATCCCATGTAGAAGTCAATGTGGAACTGCTGCACGCGGTTGTAGGATCAGTCAAGAGTGCCATGATGATGTGCGATATGAAAGTGCGTTGCGTAGGTGTTTCCAGGGTGCCTGCTCGAGACACTGGGAATATTACTGGGATGATAGGGGTTCATGGAAAAGTTTCTGGTTTTCTTACGGTAAACTTGGCAGAGCGATTTGCCATCTGTGCGGTTGAGGGTCTTCTTCAAGAAGAGTATGGCAAACTAACGTCACAGGTGATTGATGGGGCGGGTGAAATTACCAACATCATCACTGGTGGTGTCAAGTCAACATTGGCTAAAACACGATGGGGATTTTCTCACATCACTGTTCCATCAACAATTGTGGGACGAGATTTTTCCATTGCGTACACTCGCGGGTTGGAATTCTTAGACGTTATGTTCGAGCATGACGACCCCGAAGCATTCCGTCTGGAAGACCGAATGATGCATGTCAGCATGTCGTTACTAACACTCTGAGTTGGATTTATCGCGGTTAACGTGATAATTTTTTATTAACACAGAGGACGCTGAGATGCGCAGCGATGGATTGACGGCATTTCTCTGCGCAGCTCAGCGCTTTTGCGTCTCTACGTCGCAATTTGACTTTCGAGGTATAAAAAGTACGTAAGCTATCAGATACAAGAAGCTTATGAAATCGCTTCCTATCACAACCGTGGTACGCTACCCTAGGGTATAGCCATGGTTGATACAGATACATTATCGGAATCGATTAGAACGGCCGCTCGGTCGGTGTTGTCGGTAGCTCCGGTCATGCTGGATGTGGCCAGTGCCGATCGGCGTCTTGCGGAGGCTGTGGAAGCAGCAGAGCGAGGGTATTTTTCACCACAAGAGGATGAATGGTTGCGCATCGCATTTAGCAAGTATATTCTCGCTCGAGAAGGGCTCCATGAGGCGATTGCCGAACTCAGGCCGATTGCATTTGAAAAAGCGATTCCATCTCCCTTGTGTGAACAAGCCTTTCTAGTTGGCTGCGCTGCTGCAGCACTTCTTGTGAACTCGGCAACGTTCATTGTTGAGCATGTGAGGAAGAGTCCACCGCTTCGACAAAAACTCGATGAAGCAGAGCCCCGATTCGGTATCCCCAGAAAAAAGTACACAGAAATTTATCGTTCACTCACATCGCCGAATAATCTGCTGGCCCTCCACCAGTCACAACTTTTTGCCAGGCAACGAAAAGCTGAGCTGAAAGAGTGCGCAACGGATCCCATTTTAAAGGAAGTTGCATCTCTGTTAGAGAGCTACCCACTTCAGTATCCCAAGTTCAGGCAGAGCATCCAGTCCAGGATAAAATATCGTTTCTATTCGCTGATGCGCCGAAATTTGTCAGGATATCAGCAAGCTCTTTTTGCTGTGTTCGAAGGTTCTGGAAGAATCGTTGCCGAACTACGCAATCCACTTCGGGAAAAAGCAGTTACCACGGAAGTGAGAACTGAAATTCATAAACATTTGCAGCCTGGCGATCTGCTCGTGACCAGACATCATCAAGCCATGTCCAACCTGTTTCTGCCAGGATTTTGGCCACATGCGGCTTTTTTCATCGGTTCCATAGATCGTCGACGGGAGTTAAATGTCTCTTGCAGTGATTCGTGTTGGAGTAGGTCGGGTGATGATATTGAAGTTTTGGAAGCTAAAAAGGACGGGGTGCTTTTTCGTCCGCTTGCAGAAACGCTTCAGGTCGATTATGTAAGCATTATCCGACCACAACTGTCAACGGAACAGGTCCGAATCGGGATTGAACGAGGCCTGACGCATGAGGGAAAACTGTACGATTTTACCTTCGATTTTACCCGCGCTGACCGAATGGTCTGTACTGAGGTTATATATCGTTCGTTAGATGGTGTGGGTGGTATCACGCTGCCGTTAACAGAAAGAGCCGGCCGTCTCACACTCTCAGCCGAAGATTTGCTGCTAAAGGCGATTCGAAAGGATGGCTTTGAGATCGTGGGTGTCTTTGGTATCGGTGAGGCTGCCTCTCATCCAATTTTTGGAGAACAAGCTAGAACGCTCATTCAAGAGTCTATGCATGGGAATCCAGTTTCATATCAGGAATAACACACACCTTTTGTGGTGTATGGCTGGCTTTCTCCATCTGTTGCCTTTTCTATGGTTGGAGAATTCAGCCATTGCGGCAGATGATTCTTGGCCCCGGTATGCGCACGATCCCGGCTTGACTGGTCGAACGGCCCTGCAGGGTGACATTCATTCTCCACGCGAAAGTTGGTCTGTGTCACTCGCCGGCACCGATCTGGAGATCGAACTTCTTCCCCTAGCGGGGCAGCATACGGTGGACATGGCAAGCCCGCTTCACCAACGCACCGTCATTCCTGTCAACGCCCCCTTATTCGATATCGATGGCAGTGGTACTCTTCGTCCCATGGCCGAAAGTCATCAGTCTCGCTGGGCTCGAATTCTTCCCAATGTGAAGGGTTATCAGCAAGTACGATGGGATAAAACGCAAACTACCGAGAAGATCAGTCGGCTCGAGCTAATTGCCTACGACCAAGGGTACCAACAACCCCGCACCGTTTGGCGTAGCGAACCTGAAGATACCGTGTTTGCCCCGTTGATGGTTATTTACGATATCGATCGAGATGGCGTGCAGGAAATTTGTGTGGCCATGCATTATCGGGTGCTTATTTACAATGGTGTCACTGGGCAGAAAGAAACGGAACTGCGTTTCCACAGCAGTCGCAGTTATGGCTGGTTTGGATTGGCCGATGTCGATGCCAATGGGCAGATGGAGCTTGTCGTTTTGTCCGATTTCCAAAGCCATTTTGACGTGCTCGATTACGATCCTGGCAAGCCAGAACCTGATCGACTAAGTGTCCGCTGGCGTCGTGATATCGAAACAAATATCGAAGAACGAAATAAGTGGCCGCAAATTGGCCCTCGACCCGTGGTAGATGTCACAGGTGACCTGCGTCCGGAAATCGTGGTAAATCTCTACAATGACACGGGTGACGGCCAGTGGCACACCGTTGTCCTTGATGCTTCCTCGGGCCAGACGATGGTCGATTTCCCCAAACGCTACACCCATGGTAATGCCGACGTTGATGACAACGGCAAAGTCGAAGTATTCTGCACCGAGACCAAAGACATCCTGGTGCCAGACTACGGACGGATTGAGGTTATCAGTATTGAGAATAATACCAGGAACAAGAAGCCTCGAATTTTGTGGCAACAAGAGAACTCCAGTTTCGGGTTGTCCAAACTTTCCATTATGGGGCCAACTTGGGCAACTGGCGCAGCGCAAGGTATGCGTCACGTTCTGCTCACGTCAGGCGCACCACATCCGGCTTTTCTTGTTCATCAGCAGGTTGAATCGACCACGGTATCAGCCAGGAGGTTCGATCAACAGAGCCATATCAACTTGTTGTGGTCGGTTGATTTCCACAGCAAATTTCCAGAGAGTCTCGCCGTAGAAAATCTAGGGAATTCCGTTTCGGCTTTGCTTCGAGTCCAACTGCCTGCAGGCTCTCATGAGACCATGGTAGGCGCCCAGGTCAAACCGACTCTCGTTCAGCGGCAGCCATTAACCTCTCTCCCTTCCGCACCCATTGCTGTGCGATCGACTAGGGAGGGTCCCATGCATATTTTTGTGGAAGGGGCGGGAGAGAACCTATTTGCCATTGAGCCCTCAATCCATAAAGATCGTCCGCCACATATCTTATGGCAGCGCCCGGGACGAGGAATTGGCACAACATCTGGGACTCCAGTTGCCACGGACCTCGATCAAGATGGTTCGCCAGAACTCCTGGTTGCGTCTCGCACGACATCAGGCGCAGCAGAACTCATTGCCTATCATGCCAACGGCAGCACTTATTGGCGACATGCTTTTTCTCATACTCCAGGTGCTCGACCGGTCCACAATGTGGGTGCCCTTTCTTACTGGTGGCCGGGGAATTTTCGTTACGCGGACCGAGTCGATCTGCTCGTCAACACGCGCCGCGGGCTCATGCATTCCGATGTCGGACATCTTCTCGATGGACGCACGGGTAGGCAGATTTGGACTCAGAAAAAGGCGTTGATGCCTGACCAATTTCAATGGGGCTACACGGGCGTTCCTATTGCTGTGGTTGACACGAATGGTGACTCCCGCGATGAGTTGGTAAATCTCTATCCTGTTTGCTTCTGGGTAGCCGATGGCTCGACGGGTGAATTAATGGTTGGTCGAGATCTTGCCAGACAAGAAGTTGTGCCAGCTTGGGCCGCTTATGGTGAACCGATCGTTAGTGATATGACCTGTGATGGCAGCAAAGAAGTTCTGCTCGATAGTCCCTACATTCTCGCACTACTCGACTCCAACGGCACTCCCATTTGGCATGGTAAACGCCGCCGCAGCTATCCCACGGGACAAGCCGATGATAACATCGGCGAAACTACACAAACGAAACATGCTCTGCTCGACTTCAATGGTGACGGTCAATTAGAGATTGCCTCGGCAGGATACCAGGATGGGGTGCGTGCCATAGATGCTCAGACAGGTGCTCTCAGGTGGTCGCTGGAATCGCCTACACCAACAGGACGAAAATGTGCTGCAGCAGATATCGATGGAGAAGGTGGGGACGAACTGATCTACGTAGCGGGTAGCACTCTGATTGCCGTCACGGGTGATTTAAAAAGTGGGCACATCCTCTGGACCTGGCAAGCTCCCTCGAACTTGTCGCTCCCGGCCATTGCCGACGTCGACAACGATGGACTGGCCGAGATTCTCGTTCAATCAGCCAACGGAATACTCCATTGCATCGACGGCCCAGAGCATTGAATTGACCTCGATAAGCCAGAGTGGTAAATTGGGGCAGTGGAATAAAAATATTTAACGTAGAGGCGAAGAGGACGTGTGAGGTGCGCAGAGTAGTTTTATTATCTTTTCTCTGCGGTTCTCACCGTCCTCTGCGTTAAATAGCTCGCGTTTTGTGTTCATAAACTGAACGCTTGCAGGACGGAAAAATCAGGTATTCATATCAATCCGGAGAACATGATGAAATTACGAACCAACATTTTTTTTATCACTTTGATTTGTCTAGCAGGTGCCGACGCTCCTCAGGCCGCGTACGCTGCCGATGGTTGGGCGAGCTTGTTTGATGGTAAATCGTTGGCTGGCTGGATCCAAAAGAATGGTACTGCAACCTATCAGGTCGTTGACGGTACGATCGTAGGCGAGACTTCGGAAGGGAGTCCCAACTCCTTTCTGTGTTCGGCAAAAGAGTATGGAGATTTCGAACTCGAATTTGAAGTACGTGTCCATGATAAACTGAATTCCGGTGTTCAGATTCGTTCCACCACCAAAAAGTCTGAGGATGCTGGCCAAAAATACGGTCGTGTCAATGGTCCGCAGGTTGAAATCGAAGCTAGCGGTTCAAGCGGAGCCGAAGCGGGTTACATTTATGGAGAAGCGACAGGTCGTGGCTGGTTAACGCCTGAAGATAAATTGATTCCACACAAGCATTTTCACGATGGTCAGTGGAATAAATTTCGTATTCTCGTCCAAGGATCACACTTCCAAACCTGGATCAACGGCACCCAAGTTTCAGATCTGGTCGACGAAAAAATCTTTAATACCCACCCCAAGGGATTCATCGGTCTGCAAGTCCACGGCATCGGCAAGGGCACCGGCCCCTATGACGTCGCCTGGCGTAATATCCGCATTAAGGAGTAGTTTTGCGCCAGACGAACTTGGACAATGACCGCGTGGATCGCAGTTAAAGAAGCTGAGTTGGTTACGCGTTCATTCTCCAAGATACGTTTGGCTTGCTTTATTGTTTCCTACTGGGATCTAAAAACCCTCGTCTTCAGGCGATCACTTCAGTAGAACTAGGCTACGGAAGCGTACTTCGATACCGTGCAAAGCGGGCATAATAGCCGCGCAGCGGCGACATCG
>JBDOMT010000376.1:0-2511 GCA_039831705.1 Pirellulales bacterium
TTCTCGGGTGTCGCTGGCAGGACTTGATCGAGTAAATCGAGCAAAGGTTGCCGGTTCGAACCGGGAGGTTTATTGGCAAAGATTCGACTTGGCCGTCGCACTGGCGTGACCGTGATCGAGCGTGGCTTCCCGCCGCGCAGAAACTTGATCACGATTGGTTTCCCATCACTTTGTGTGACGACGCGAACCAGATCGCGAGGTCTAAAAAGAGACTTTGTATTTGCCTCAAGCAGCAGATCATTTTGTTTGAGTCCAGCTGCTGCCGCAGGGCTGTCCTCCGCCACATCTCGCACGAGAAGTCCTTGTCCGTTCGGAATGGATAGTTGAGAGCGGACTGCCGCGCTGGCTGGAAAACACGTTGTCCCAATCCACAGCGTCCTGTTCTTTTGGGGAGTCTGTTGTTCCGTCGTTATGGGCGGATCAGCGGCAGCTGCCAGCAAAGGTAATGACAGCAGCAGGCTCGCTGTTAAAAATGTACCTGATTTGACCATGAGTGTTCTCCATAACAAAAAGTGGGCTACCGATAGCTTGTCTGTTTTGCTCAATAGGTTTCTTCCCAGGGATCGCACCTACTTGCCTTTTGGTTCGTTGCGCTGGCGGGCCCGATCCATCATTACCTGTTGCGTACCCCAATTGGCCGGGTCCTCGAGATCGTGTCCAGGTGTTCGTTGTACATAACTGCCATCCGGCTGCATATCCCATGCCTGCCGCTGGTCCGCCAACATAATTTGGAGAATTCCCCAGAGTCGCTCGCGGAACGGGCGGGGATCGATCGGTGTGATTGCTTCGACGCGCGACTCCAGGTTCCTCACCATCCAGTCGGCCGATCCCGTAAAGAATCGACCTGCGACCGGGTCTTGTTCACCATTACGAAAATAGAAAATTCGGGAGTGTTCCAAAAATCGTCCAATAACAGAAATCACGCGGATTGTGGGGCTCAAGCCCGCAACGCCAGGCCGCAGCACACTGAAACCGCGGACAATGAGATCGATCGGCAAACCCGCCTGTGATGCGGTATAGAGGGCTTCGCAAATATCGGGATCCTGAATTTGGTTCATCTTTGCAATGATTTGAGCTGGCCGGCCCTCCTCGTGAGCCTGCTGTTCATCTCGAATCATTTTTAAGAATTGTTCTTTCATGTTGATTGGGGCGACGAGTAACCGTTCGTAATCATGTTTGATCGATCGTCCCGTTAGCGAGTGGAACAGTTCGACAACATCGTCAGCGAGTTCAGCTCTGCAGGTGAACAATCCCAGATCGGTATAGACTTTGGCCGTTTGTGGATTGTAATTACCGCTGCCAATATGGGCATAGCTTCTCAGACCGTCCGGTTCGCGCCGCACGACAATTGCGGTCTTGGTATGGGTTTTCACCCCGGTCAATCCATAGACGACATGTACCCCTGAATCTTCCAAGGCGTTGGCCCAGCGGATATTACGATGTTCGTCAAAGCGAGCTTTAAGCTCTACCAGACACGCGACCTGTTTGCCCTTTTCCGCGGCCTGGATCAGCAGCGGAAAAAACGGACTGTCATCGCTGGTCCGGTAGACTGCCATTTTGATTGCCAGGACATTATCGTCTTCTACAGCTGCCCGTAAAAAGCGAGCTACTGAGGCGTCGAAGCTTTCGAATGGGTGATGAACCAACACATCTCCATCTCGGATCAGAGCAAAAATATCTGTCGCATCATCCGCCAGTGCCAGAGGAACAGTGGGAATCCAGGGTGTGAACCGCAAGGTTGGAATGTCGAGCGCAGCAATCTGATGGAAATCAACATAATCGTAGTTGTCCGGCATTTCGTAGACCTGCTCGGGCGGCAACTCCAGCTGTTCGACGACTGTATCAAGCAGCCAGCGGTCATCCGTTAGGCTGTGTTCGAGCCGGACGACTCGTTGTAAACGCCGTTGCCGGACTTCTTCTGTAACCAATTCCAAAAGATCCTCACTATCGTCATCGTCATAATCGATCTCTGCACTACGCGTGACCCGGAGCGTCATAATATTTTGAATCGATATTCCAGGAAACAAATGTGCAAGGTTGTGGTAAATGATCGTTTGTAAATCGATGAACCGTCGGACGCTGGTATCGGTCGTATCGAGCTCAATCCATTGAGGGAGTAGTTTTGGTACTTTTACCCGGGCGAAGAGTCTTTCCTCAGTGAGGGGGTTCTTGAGTCGAATTGCAAGGGAGACCGACAGGTTGGACATAAAGGGAAACGGATGGCTATGGTCCACCGATTGCGGTGTAAGGACAGGAAAGACACTATTTTGAAAATGACTGTTTGCCTGATTCCGTTCGGCTTCGGTCAGGTCTTCCCAGTCGAGTAAATGGATGCCCTGTTCCAAAAGGTTTGGTATTAATTGTTCGCTGAGACAGTTCGCCCGACATTTCAGCATCGGCGCTACCGAATCCTGAATCGATTTAAGACGTTGTACGTGTGGTTCAGTATCCGCATGGAGTTGATCATCTTTACCCGATTGGCGCAACATCATCGTCCCGATGCGTTTCATA
>JBDOMT010000013.1:0-10963 GCA_039831705.1 Pirellulales bacterium
GAGTCTACCATTTCGCAATATGTGAAAAAGCAGGGTGGATCATATAGCAAACTGCACGAGGATCGCCAAAATACATTGTTTTGAACAAATACCCCGCCGCTTGCGGCGGGGATCTTTATTAAGCAACCATTTCAACGCAGACTATTTGTCTTCAGCAGGTTTTTCCATGTGAAGCATCAGCCACTCCTGAGTCGTGCCATCGGCGAAATGAATCAGGGCGTTGGTTTCATTTGCGGTCAAACTGTCAAGCTGGGTTTCCATGATCGGTGAGCTTTTACCGGCGATTGTCCAGGCCGCACGTCCACTTTTCATGTCTACCATTCCTTCGACCGATTTCGTTTCATCAGTCGATTTGTTGTTGTACGTCCCGGCGACAATGCCTTCCTTGCTGATGGCTAGTTGCAGAAACATATTGGGAGCTGCATCGGAGTTTTTGCTTTCTGCCAAGGCAAATACGCCCAAAGGCAACCATTCCATGTCATCAGGGTTTTCAATCTCAGGAGCGCTTTCTACGATCTCTTCTGCTTGCTCCGCATATTCTTCGGCGGGAATCTGCCCTTCGTCAGAATAGACAGTGCCTTCGTCGTAGTAGTATTCACCTCCACCGCCACTGTCACTGTATCCCGCACCAAAGAAAGAGCCAACGGTGGCAGCCGTGGCCCACGTCCAGAAAGCCGGGTTTTGATTAAATCGATAATAGGCTTGAGGATTGTTTTTCCAGAAATCGTCGAACAGGTGATTGCTGTCAAATTCATTTTCTAAAGCGCCGCGGAGATTGTCGGCGTGTTCACCCCGTTGTTGTTGCCGTTGGCTGCGATTCTCGCCACGTCCGGCCGCTAAGTTGGAACGTGTTTCGCCCCGGTTGGAAACCCGAACTGCCTGATTATCACCCCGGCCGGAAACGCGGTCTTGCCGGTTATCGGAAGCAAAATCACGATTCTCGCCGCGACTGTCGCGTGCACCGGACCGAGTATCGGTTCGATTGGAAATATTTTCCGATCGTTGATTGGCGACTGAACCTGCCTGACGGTTGGATGCGGCATTGGTGTGTGTTGCCGCCGCATTGTGGCCTGCAGACGCCGAGTTGTGACTGAAAAAGTCATTGACCGCTGCATTGCCACCTGCAGCGCGGGTCCCAGTTCCAGCGGCAGCTCCGACAGCAGCCCCAGCCCTAGCAGCAGCTCGACTACCGCCTTGGCTGGGCATGTTCAGAAAACTGTTCAAAGAGCTTTGCGATGGATGGGCCCCTTGAGCGGCGCGGCCGGTTGCTGCGGCACGATTGGATGTACCGCCACGATTGGTTGCTCCGCCACGATTGGCAGTGGATGCGCCTCCTCGATGTGCTGTGGATGCGCCACCACGACTAGCTGTGGTCGATCGAGAGGCGGACGGACTTCGGCTAGGCGTCGACGAACGGCTCATCGATGGGCTTCGATTAGAAGAAGATGATCGAGACGCGCCACCACCGCCTCCTCCTCCACTACTCATTCCCCCACCACCTCGTCCGCCGCCTCCGCCACCTCGTCCGCCACGGGCGAATGACTCTGAGAGGGTCATTGTGTTCATCGCGATTGTGATCGCGAAAATAATCCCCAATCGGGCGGCAGTCTTCAATTGGCTATGTTTAAAATTCATGGTTCTACTCCGAGTCTAAATTGCGAGTTAGTTTGATAGGATCGATATTAGGTAGGATTTCACCGTCTATTGATCGACCTGATGCTTGCCAGGTAATCGTCTTGTCGTCGATGACAGTCAGCGTTTTCACGGCGGACGCCTTTCGTCCATCGGATAGAGTCGCTGAAGAATTGATGACCCATTTGTTTTCTGTTTTTTTCCAGGTCGAACCACCAAAACCACCGTCAGAATCGAAGACCCACGATCGAATGTTTTGAGCAACCGGATCCCAGCCAATTAGTTGCACGCCCGACAAATCGGATTCACCGTCAAAGGAAACTGAAAATCTTCGCGTAATAAAATTCTGGTTCTTGGACCATTGGGACGTCGTTTCAATGATTGCCGATCCATCCTGGTCGACCCAGGTTCCGATCATCCATTGGAGGTCTTTCAAGTGTTGATAGTTTGAACGAAAGACGGGTTCCGACTGCTCGGTCATTCGGTCCACCAGCCATTTTCCGCCAGATTTGACGTGCAAGCATGAATAGACGGTTGCGTCAGGTTCTTCTCCCGGGCGCAACAAGCGGGCGGTTCCCTCTTCGACCGCCACACTGGGCGAAAGAAAAAGGATCGAATTGATGTCGACTTCGATTTTCGTCTTTTTTGCAATCTTAAATATCTCTACCAATTGCTCCTCAATTGCTTTACGACCCGTTACTTCCTCGCCAGTCATCGGATTCGAGTAAACCGCATCGGGGGACCACTGCGCCGCAATCGCCTGAGCGTTCCCTTGGTTGAACGCAACGACATAGGCCGCGACCGACTCGCGAATTGCGGATTCCTCTTCCGCTTGGTCGGCGTAAAGCCAACCAGGTGTTGCATTTGCCACAGCAAAGGCAACGACCAATCTCAATAATAATTTTGTTTTCATGGCTAAACCTCAATTCAATGGTTAAAACAACTTTCAGTGATGTTGTGCGAATCGTATGCCGATACGCATCGCACAACGGTACGGAAATTACTTTATGTCATTGGATTATCCTTCCAGTTTGATAAAGCAATATTGCTTGGGTAAAAGTTTTGTTGAATTGAATCAGTCTCCTGGATGCTTTGGAAACGAAGTGGCGTTCGACAGAACCTGTATCGCTTACTTCACAGTGATAACCACCTTGTCGATTTTACCATTGAAGCGGGTTTCTTCCGGACCGATGCCAATTCCTTCGACCACAGGTGTTTGGTTGTCCAAGCCCACGTCTGCGGTTTCGTCGGCAGAAAACAATAAAGGTTGCGTCTTTTCGATTCGGCTCTTTGCGACGGGCCTTTCATTTACAGAGAGCGTAGCCATGCCACCCTTGCCAAGTTCTTCTTTGCCACCTTCGTAGGCAAAGTCGAGTTCGACCGAGACGGGACCACTGGGAATCGGATTTTTCCCAGCGACGGTGAATTGCTCAAGCCCAAGGAAGTTGTAGGTGTAGGCCGGCTTGCCATCTTTCACATACAACGACCAGCCACCAAAGCGACCACCCTGACATACGATGACTCCATTGGCACCCTCTTTGGGAATTTCGAGCTTTGCCAGGATTGTCACCGACTGGTTCTTGATGTTGATGAACGTGTTTTCCAGCATGCCGTTCATGCCTTCGTAGAGCGTGAGCGACTTGCGCTCATCCATCACATCCGGTCGCCCGGCGATGGCCGGATTCACGCGTGCGATAACCCGGTCATCGATCGGCAGCACGTGGTACTTTTGAGCCTCTTCCATGAACAGTGCTTGCAACTTCTTCAAGCGTTCAGGTTGTTCAGAAGCTAGGTTGTTCACCAGGCTGAAATCTTTGCCAACATCGTAAAGATCCCAAACATCGGACTCCAGCGGTTTTTGTTTGGTGGCTTGCCAGGGAGGCCGGTGGAGGGTGCGAGCCAGCCAGCCATCGTGGTAGATCGCCCGGTTCCCAAACATCTCGAAGTACTGCGTGGTGTGCCGCTCCTTGGCCTTTGAGTTGTCGAAAGTGTAGACCAGACTGGTGCCTTCCATGGGTGTCTGGGGTGTTCCGTTGACGATTTTGGGTTCGGGTAATGTCGCGGCCTCCAGAACGGTGGGCGCAATGTCAATGGCGTGCCCAAACTGGGTCCGCAGACCACCTTTTTCTTGGATGCCCGCAGGCCAGTGAATGACCATGCCGTTGCGGGTGCCGCCAAAGTCCGAGGCGACCTGTTTGGTCCAGGTGAAAGGTGCATCGAATGCAACCGCCCAGCCGGCGGCCATGTGCGGAAAGGTTTCCGGCCCACCCCACTTGTCGATCAACGGAATAAGGTCTTCCACCTTTTCAGTCACATTGTTGAAATAGGTCATCTCGTTGTACATGCCAACAAATCCGCCTTCGGCGCTGGTGCCATTGTCGCCGGCCACATAGATAAACAGTGTATTGTCCATTTCGCCGATATCTTCGATGGCACTAACCAGGCGACCGACCTCGTGATCGGTTTGTTCCATGAATCCGGCGAAGACTTCGGCCTGACGCGAGAACAACTTGCGATGTTCGGCAGGCAGCGAGTCCCAGGTCTTAATGTCATCGGGTCTAGGAGCCAGTTTGGTACCTGCAGGGATCACGCCCATTTTTTTCTGTCGTTCGGTCGATTCCTCACGAGTCTGATCCCAGCCTTTGTCGAATTTACCTTGGTATTTGTCAGCCCACGCTTTGGGGACATGGTGGGGTGCATGAACCGCACCCGTTGCGAAGTATATGAAAAATGGTTTGTCCGGCGTCATCGACTGTTGCGCTTTGACCCAATTGATCGCCTGGTTGGTCATGTCCACTGTAAAGTGGTAGTCTTTGGTTTTGGGAGGATTGACCTTGGTAACGCCGTCGTACACCAATGGATACCATTGATCGGTCTCGCCGCCAATGAAGCCATAGAACTTGTCGAATCCTTGATGGGTTGGCCAGCGATCGAACGGGCCCGACACACTGGTCTCCCAGGCTGCCGTTTCGTGCCACTTACCAAACGCACCGGTGCTATAGCCATTGAGCCTGAGCATCTCGGCCAACGGTGCCACGCTATTGGGAAGCTGCCCCGTATTGCCTGGAAATGCCGTCGCGGTTTCCATGATTGAACCGGTATTGCAAGTGTGATGATTACGACCGGTTTTGATGCACATTCGAGTCGGTGAGCAGAGGGCCGTGGTGTGAAAGTTGTTGAAACGCAGGCCGGACCGCGCAAGCCGATCAAGGGTTGGTGTCTGAATCGGACCGCCGAAGGTACTGGTTGCACCAAAACCGACATCGTCGATCAACACGATGACGACATTGGGCGCTTTCTTGGGCGCCTTGATCTCGAATCGTGGAGGTGCTTCAACGTTTCGAACATCGAGCTCACTGTAGGTCGGCTGTTTCGGCTCCTGAATCGGCAGGACCGAGCGATCTAGCTTATCCTGCGCCGAAACTAGCGCAGCTAAACTGGCTAAAACTAAGGACACCGAAAAAATCGTTTTGAAGATTGAGTGGATCATGGTTTGGTTCCTTGATGTTGTTTAATTGTCATTCAACCAGCTCTGGGTCGCCTGGTTTCCAGCTCTTGTCGTAGAAAGACTCCAAAGGGCCGTAGAGACGCAGAATGGTGTTCCACCCCTTGCCTGGAACCGTTTGGATCCAGTTATTCTCCTGTCCTTTGGGCGCCTTCGGGGCGAAGTAGATGTCGTAGGAGCCATCGGCGTTCTTCTTGAGACCTTGTTTGCTGTCGTCGAGGCCGGGGAAACGCTGATCGGTTTGGAGCATGCCGCGAGTCTGATTGTCGTAGAGCGTGAAGGACCAGAAATCTTTGGCTGGCACGTTCGGAGGCAGGTTGATCTTGTAAGTCTTGCTGCCATCGAGCGAGTTGCTATTCCTATCGAGGTAGGCGATGGCATACTGAGATCCCTTGCCGACATTCTTGACCGCCATGGCAGGAGTGATTCCGGTGGCGTAGAAGTGCATGTATACGCGTGAATCGAGTAGGCGTTCTCCGTCGAGAAGGAAGTCGTAGCGGCCTTGGATGAAGGGGTTGGTCCAAATTCGCTCGCCCGGATACAGGTAATGTCGCTGATCTCTCGGTCGCGCGGTCAGGGCCCGGGAGGTGACCGAACCGATCTTGGCGGCATCCGTGAGGATTTTTTTCATGCGCGCATCGGGCTTGAACTCCACGCCTTTCTTGATGCCGATGGAGGCCAGCAGCCCACGGGTTTCAGGGTCGAGTCCTTCGAGTGGTTCGGCTTGGATTGTGTCATTGACCTCTTCCCAGTATTCGAAATCCATGCGATGGATGGTGTTGTGGAATTTTCCCGAGATGTTGACAAAGGTCATTTTCGGAGGGTTGCCCTTTTGCGAGAGTGAATACATCCGGAAAATCTTCTTGGTCGCATCGACCGCAGGCTTTGGTGAACCCTCAACTTGGAATCCGCGCCAGATAACCCAGTTGCCGTAGGTGTTGGATTTAGCAACGTGATAACCGTCTGGAACCTTGCCGCTATAGGCGGGAGGCAGAATCAAAAACTTGCCCCCTTTGCCTTGATCGGGTCCGGCGTTGCCGAAATCCACCACGTACTTAAACCAGGCATCATTGATGAAACCCAGGACATTGGGCGGGGTCTCGATGACCATCGGCTCATTCCCCAACTCCATCCAGGTAGCCATGTAGACCGAAGTCGTATTTGGGGTGAGCCACAGGGCCTTGGAGTCCATGAGCTCTTCGAACAATCCGGCGGTTGTATTGGCCGGTCCGAGTTCTAGCAAGCCCTTCTCAAGGGCATGCATGGAAGCAATCGGTAGGCAATTCAGGAACGCCTCCGTGGCCCGATTGAGATCAAGATTGTCGTAGACTTTCTGGGTCGACTCCGCGTCCGGAACACCATCAAAAGCCGTCAGGGTGCCAATGGAAGTTTCCAATTTGTCGGGTGTCGCCAACCCCTCGGGAACCGGTGTTGTCATTTTCATCTTCGGCGGTTTGGCTCCGGCATGGGTGGCGAGGAGACTAACAAGTGCGACATAGAAGAACTGTTTGGCTTTCATCGTATGCATTCTGATTTCCTATTTGATATGTTTTCAATTACGTTTTAATCAGTTTTTCTGCAGAATCGCTTTCGGCATTCTCCATTTGCCGCTTCGGATGGGTTCTTTCGGCAGGTAATACCGAACCACATAGTCAAAACGCCCAGCCGCGACTTCGAGGCAATTCAGGTCGCCTTCTTCGCACTTCTGTTTGAAGGTGAAGGTCACAGTTCCGTCGTCACTCTTGACAGCACCGGTGTTGTTGATGTGGTATCGGTCGTGGTCGTTAGGATGAAAGTAACCACCGCGCTCAGTGTCGTAGACGGTGATCGACCAGAACGCAGCGACCGGTGGCTCGTCGGTGGTGATGGTGTAGGTGCCGTTGCTGCCCATCATCTCCGCGTCCTTACCGTCAAAGAAGACCGTCTCATAAGCGCTGTGCGACGTGACCGGCCCTCCCCAGCCTCCCTTGGTGCCGGCAGCGAGTTGAAGGTAAGACACTTTCTCCGGGACATCATCGGGGCCGGCAATTAATTTGCTGAAATCGGTAGTCTCAAAAGTCTTGTCGATGCGCGAAATCGCCTCCGCTGCGACTTTCTTATCGAAGGCGCTCAAGAGGTCCAATTTCGGAAACTTCTTAATCGTGGGACCGTTTATCGTGATTCCGTTAAAGACCCTCTTTGCGGCCGCCACGTCTTTGGCATCGTTTTTGTTTTTAACTTCCACTCGCACAATGACAAGTGCCAGGGACGAGGGCGCTTCGACGGTTTCACCCTGAACCGAATCAGGCTTCTTGCCGTGATAGAGGGTGTATTTCCCACTCGGGTGGATCAGATTCCGGAAATCGACATTATGGTCGTCCATAAGCTGGAACGAACTGAATCGCTCGTTGCTCGGGTTGGCGGACTCCAGAGTGACTGGCCCCTGGTCGAGGAGAAAGAAGGCCATTTTGTAATAGGTGTCGTTGTTCATGCGCACCACTTTGTCCTCACCTGCCTTTACCAAGGCTGGTTCAGCGCCCAGTACCCAGGTGTTGTACTTGGCGGGGTCGCCGCCGGTGTAGTTCATGGCGTAGTTGTAGGTGTCCTGGTAGGGAAATATTTTGATATATTCGGCGACCGAATTTTCGAAATCGTTGTCTTGCGCCAACACACTTGCTAGAAACAGGGACGAGGTGAGTGTCATCAGAATGATAGTGTAGATCCTGATAGTCTCCATGCTATTTCCTTAAGATTGGAATTTGTACAGGGTAGACATCCAGATTCGCGTGATGGCCTCAAGCAAGGGTTCTTGTTGACTTCGCGGGCGACGGCCGAAGGCCCCGATCAACAGCGACGCATCCATTCGGTTCAGGGCGATCGCCACCGGACGCGCATCGAACGGTGGAATGAGACCTTCCGCCTGATGCTGCTCGATATGTTCGGCAACCGCATCATCGAACTTCCCCAAAAAAGTATTCTACGAACGCTCAAGAAGTGGGTCGGTGGTGGAAGCATCCGCGACTGCCCGCAGGATGGGGCCGCGCTGGTAACAGACCCGCACCAGTCCTGCCAGCGACTCATGCAACAGGGCAATGGGCTCACCCCCGCCACGAAGCCATGGAGTTGCAGCTTCAAATAGATCTTCCTCGATTCCTTGAAGTAACGTTTCCATCAGGTTGTGAAGGTCGTTGAAATATCGATAGAAGGCCGACCGGCTGGTGCCAGTGATGGACATCAGCTCCGCGACTGTCATTTCTCGGAATGGGAGCGACCAGAGAAACTCGAGTGCGCCGTCGAGGATCGACTGACGCGTTCGTTCAGATTTTCGAGGAACCGGGGCGGATCGGACAACAGGCTTCAGTAAGATGGAAGGCCGAAGGTTTTGTGACATGATGTCACAATATACAGTCGTTTTGCTTAAAGTCAATGAGTTGGGCAAAACCACGGGCGAACTGCAAAATCCCATTCGTCCAAAATAATACCAAAGAATTGTACCACCGAGTCACGGAGGGCACGGGGGAAATAACTGTTCTATGGATTCTCTGTGTTCTCCGTGACTCCGTGGTAATACATTCTTTTCGTTTTTCTTGAGGTCAATTCTTTACAATGCGGACTTTGCAGATCTCCTGGGCAAAACCAGATACCTCCATGTCGAGAGACTACCGGTTTCTGTCGGCAGTTCCGTCAGATCGAGGATACGGCCATTGTAAGATAACCGGTTTCATGGCGATGGACGCCGAACCCCCGGTGGGCTTCCATACAACTCCTGCAATCCATACATCCGGAATAGGGCCGACCTTTGGCAGAAACGATTTCACCGTTTGAACTCTCTCATGCGTTCTAACGCGGCCGATCACTATGACAGGGATCATCGTATCCTCGTAGGTATTCATGGAAATTGACTCAGGAGTTCAAGATGACGTGCAGGATGAAACCGATCACTTCGCTGCTTATTGTTCTGCTGGCACTGGTAGTTACCAGTTCGCATCAGCGGCATGCCTCAGCTCAAGCTTTCGGAGTTGAACTTCATGCAAACATGAATCCGGCGGCTGGTGGGATGGGTGGTGTCAGTATTGCTCGGCCACAAGACTTACAGTCAGCATTCACCGGTAATCCAGCGACGCTCACCCAATTCCGTGGCACCCAGTTCAGTTTTAGCGGCGGATGGGTTGAGCCTACCATCAACGCCGACAACGGTGCGACTCTGCCATTAGCGGGCGTTGGTCCGTTTGAGGCCAAATCGGGGCAACCAGGAAGCGCGTTAGTGAACATCGGTGTCACCCAAGACTTTTCCGCGTTTGGGTTGCCAGTCACGTGGGGTGCAGCGCTTCACTCGGGTGCGGGTCTTGGTGTCAAATATGTGGCCGACCCCGCCAGCAACGGTTCCGCTGCCAGCTTACTTGCCCTCCACAGCGTTTCGGGTGTGGGCGTACAAGTCACCGAACGATTGTCGGTCGGGACAGAGCTTGCCATCACAACCGCGGCCCTCGATGGCCCATTTTCTGGTATCGGTGCAAACACAACTGCCTACGGGATTCGGGGGCTCTTCGGTGCTACCTACGATACAATCGAGCACACCACACTTGGCTTTTACTGGATGACTAAAGAGAGTTTTCGTTTTGAAGACGCCATACGGATCAGCCTTGGTGGTGGTGCGTTTTCGCTCGCGCAAGACATTCAACTCGATCTACCGGAAACCTTTGGCTGGGGTATTGCGAATGACCGTTTGCTGGACGGACGACTCTTACTTGCCAGCGACATCCTTTACAAGCGATACTCGAATACCGACTTCTTCCGCGCCATTTGGGACGATCAATTCATCTTGCAAACTGGCTTGCAATACCAACTCACGCACAAGATTCGTGTCCGTTTGGGCTATACCTTTGCTGAGAACAACATGCTCAACGCATCCTCGTTAGTGGCCGGTGGTATCCTGCCGCCTGACGGGTTGCCGGCCATCCAGTACTTGCAATCCCAGTTCCCTTCAATCAACGAACATCGCATCTCAGGTGGTTTTGGCGTTAGAAACATTTTTCCAGGAGTGGATCTGGATGTGAATGCGGGCGGCATGTTTTTTGCCAAGGACCAGTTTGGCGACTCGGCAGCTTCGGTCGAATCTTACTGGGTTGCGATGGGAATGACCTGGCGATTTGGCCGCGGAGCGTGTGAGCGTCTCCCTGTACCCGACCGTTGGTGCCAGCACAGCGACATTGGCTGCGGACTCCGTTAGCGTGTGCCAAGTGTAGTCTTGATATATTTCGTGAACCACTGTTTTGCCTTCGGAGCGAACCACTATCAATTGGCTTACTTGGAATCACGGTGAAGACTACCATTTTTTGACATCCAACATCATAAATGCCGATCTACAGATATAGTTTGGCTGATTGGCATTCCTTAGCAGATCGCTAATCGTATCCGTTGTTTCCCTACAAAAGAGTTGCTGTGCATCGCATGAAAAATCAATCCTGGCTACTATTGATGGGGACTGTGTTGGCGCTGCAGACGCTGACGGCCGATTGGTGTCGAGGCGATGGTGGTTGGCTCCGCGGCAAACAACCACGATTACAATTTCTGGATGATCAGGCGCATCCGTGCTGTCCGGATTCAAGTCGTAATCCCTATGAAGAACGGATCGAAACGGAACGACACGATTTCACCCAATCGACGGTCACCGTAGGCCGAGGTGTCTTTCAACTCGAATCGGGTTACACCTATTTTTTTGGTTCTTCAGTGATTTTAGTGGCCAATTTCAGTTGGCATCAGTTTAAGCTTCCCGCAATAGAAGAGGATACGAGTACGATAGTTTTCAAAGGCACGAAATCCTCTAGCTTGTGACTTAATTGATTG
>JBDOMT010000071.1:0-10949 GCA_039831705.1 Pirellulales bacterium
CACCTTCGTTTTTGGCTCAATGCGATAAACTCAATTAAAAAAATACTGCCTTTAGTCCGTTTCAACCCACTACCTCATGTAGCTAATTCGAGTTTGTCAAAACTCAATGTCAGGCTGAACCAGTACAGTATTTGGTGGGCCGGATGCGTTGGCGACTTGGTCAATGAGAGTGACCTTTCGTTGCTCTCTGGCTGCAGTTCAAAGTCCCAAGTTACATTAAGAGTTGGTTTCGCTGGTATTGCTTCCTGCAGTTCATAATCCCACATGACATTGGAATCTAGAATAGGCTTCGCTGGCAACATCGATATCGGTTGGGCTAATGTCAGATCTGTGTTCAGTTGCTCTGATTCGGATGAATGCTCTTCTGGTTCTAGCGAAGCAATTTTTGTTGAGATCGCTTTGTCGGTTTTCTTGAGCGGTATTTTTGAATAATTGCCCATAACACCGGTTTCGAGTTGTTTTTTTGAGTTGGGCTTGAACGGATTCTGGCAACTTTTGCCGTAGATAGACAGGTTCTCGGACTCTTCTTTTGATCGATGCCGGACGTTGAGTGGTTGTTTTATATCTAAATGCTGAAGTGTCTGCAATTGGTGAATCTAGTTGCATCGAATAACCATTAGTTTCCATGACCGACTGGATTGTCTGGCAATGCGCGATTGTGCCTTCAACGATAAGAATATAACTTGCTACCACCAGACAGTAAATGAGAGTCAGTTGTGTTCAGGGTAAAGTGTTTGTCACGGTACTATATCCAAATATTGAAATCAAAGGCTAGACACTTGCTCATCTCTTAAACGTAGAATCTAGTATGATGCAACTTCCAAAATTTCTGCGCCGCGAATCCGTTTTATTTCGAGGCGGTGGATTCGGTGAGTTGAATGTTGCTGTGCTCCAGGATGCCTCCTGTTTCCAGGTGAACATTCTTTAAGGATACTGTATAGCTGATCAGTGCGCGGTTGTAGGCCACGCGGGCCTCAGCTAATTGCCGTTCCACGTCTAGTACCAAATTGAAATCGATGCCTTTTACCTCTTGTACCACGTCGCTGTTGAGTAGATCGAATTGTTTTTTTGCTGCCGCACGACGGTTCCAAGCAGTTTCGATCGATCTGTAAGATCGCGAAGTTTCAGTAATTGCATTACTGACATCGTGAATGATTTGACGCTCCAGATTGTTCAGTAAAGCCCTCTCTCGAGCGATATCGAGTTGGGCATTGCGTACGGCCGAGTGTGCTCGACGGAACCCAACGGGAAGAGACATTTCCATGCCGAGTTGCCATTCGCTTTTATCACTGTCAACTGTTCCGGAAGGGCCAGGTACCCGTCTGCCATACAATGTGTCGCCTAACCCACGAAAACGATACCGACCAACGACATCGAAGGTGGGATAAAGGAAGTGACGCTATTTATATCGGCGATGGAAGTCCAATCAACAGTAATCTGGAAACGATATGTTCTAATTCTGGTGGGTCGTATTGGGCTCTGGAGGACCCTGATAGGAATTCTGATAAGAATCCTCAGGATGGATTGATAGAAAAACTACAAGAGTCTCTACAGCTCCTCAAATATCGTTTGAATCCCATTCCGTCCAAACCGGGAGACCAGGAATCTTTCGATTTGGGCGAAAAGGTTCGGTTGCCACCGAGTAGCAAGCCAACGAAGGTACGAGGTCAGCCTAGAAGGTGTTAGCGAAACTACCGCAACGATATGGATGGAAGGAGGCGAGGCGCTGGAGTTGAACTACAACCATAGCAAAAAGCGTTTTGAACACGCCGGGTATTACGTGGACAAACGCGGTAAACCTCTGGGTCCAAAAAGGAATATATTCGCCCAGCTCCATAAGAGCACATTAGATAAGCAGGTTCCTGTTTTCCAAATCTCAGTGCAAAATGAAGACAAAACAAGATTCTCCCGTAGGCTGGAAGTGGTGTGGGCAAAAGTGCATCCAATAGGAGTCCACGACCGAAAAAAACCTACTACTTTATCGATCAGCTGTATGAACCAAAACGTCCCGTTCCCATACTTCAATTCCACACCCCAGGTTGGCCAGAAGGTGCAGAGGCACGCATTGAACTGTGTTTGGGTATGCCTCCTGACGCCCATCTAGAACCAACTCATTTGCCTGTGCCAGAGCTGGATGAGAAACCGACCGTTAAGATACTTGATGAATACGGCGGCGCATCGTTAACCATCAGTTTGGGAAAACTAACGGGTAACGATACAGCAAAGGAATTCCAGGTTATCGTCAATGAGAATCACGAAGTGAATCAGGATAACTTCCCACTGCATCTGCAGGTCACCCCGCCACCCGACAAAATAGAGCGAGAGTTTTTCGCTTCAGATCGAAAAGCTCGTCACACCTTTATTGTCTCCTACGGGGATCTAAAAACCCTCCGCCTTCAGGCGGTGGTCTTCAGTTGCGAAACAAAGCCTGAGAATCCCGAAGTGCTAATTCTGAGTAAGCAAAAAATTGAGGAACAAGGGTCTGGCCCTTTCATCTTTCATGGAGTTCCTGTAAAGCAATAGTGTGATGTCGTACCCGTTTAGCGATTCTTGAAGCTTTGATAATTTTTTCTCTATAATCGCAAAATGTCGAGTGATCGTCAGTCCGGCATTTCGATGACGATTTTGAGTGCGCCGTCGTCGCGCTGGCGATATTGCTCACATCGTCCGCTGCCGCCTCGACTGTGCCAACCATTTCGTGCCCCGTCGTACCGGGAGGAAACGGATAAAACCGCTCCGGCGAATAATGGAGCACGCGGATATCGCTGCCACACAAGGTAAGTCGCGAGAAACGGACAAACAAATGCCCCGGTTTATGATCGGTTTGGCCGTTTCAATGAATTCGGCCCGCACACGCGCAACGACTTGAACTGTTTTCATGGTTTCTCACATTCTGGGACTTATAAACACTCAACTCTCCCCCAACACCTGCGCCCGCAGTCGCCGCATACCACCGAGCCACCGATCGTAGTCGGCCGCTTTGTGCTGAAAATATTTGTGGACTTCTGGATGGGGAAGGACTAAAAAAGTTTCCCGTTCGATCGCTTCGACTACCGCATCGGCTACGACGGTTGGTGCAAGTGCCCCCTGACGCAACATTTTCGATGTCGGGTCGTCTCCGGCAATCATATCGGTATGGACTCCCTGTGGGCATAGGCAGGAGACTTTCAATCCCTGGTCGCCATAGGTCAGCGCCAGCCATTCGGCGAATGCCACCGCCGCATGCTTGGTGACTGCATAGGGTGCAGAACTGATTTCGGTCAACAGACCGGCTGCCGAGGCGGTGTGAAGCAGATAGCCGCCACCCCGTTCGAGCATGCCAGGAACCACGGCTCGAGCGCTGTAAACGTGGGCCATCGTATTCACTTGAAAGATCTGTTGCCATTGGGCATCGGTTGCCTCCAGTCCACCGGGCATCACGATACCAGCGTTGGCACAAAACAGGCCAATCGGCCCATAGGTGGCTTCGGTGGTGGCTACTAGTTCCGCTACTTGTGATTCGCAGCTTACGTCGCATGCCACTGCCAAACCGTCGATTGATGCGGCGACTTTCTGAGCTTGCGGGTAGTCGATATCGGCGACCACTACGCCCCGTGGTGACTCTTGGGCAAAACGTCGACACAAAGCAGCGCCAATTCCCCGACCACCTCCGGTAACGACAATTACCTGATCGTTCAGTAGCATCAATGCCTCGGTTGTCTTGATAGGTCGATCGGTTCAGAAAAGTGTCTTCGCGACATGTGTGCTTCGCCAACACGTCTCAAGGCGAGCACATAAGCAGCGGTACGGAAATCGAGCTGCTGATTTTTTGAAAACTTCCTTTACGGATCTGTAGGCTTTGCGCATGGTGCTGGTAAGCTTCTGACGAACCCGTTCGAGCTCCCAGCGAAATTGTTGGATGTTTTGCGCCCATTCAAAATAACTGGCGGTCACTCCACCGGCGTTAACAAGAATATCTGGTAGAACGGTAATACCGCGCTGTTGGAAAATTTCGTCTGCTTCTGGTGTGGTGGGCGAGTTGGCCGCTTCGACGACAAACTTCGCCTGTACATCATGTGCATTTTCCTTGGTGAGCACGTCGCCAAGCGCGGCTGGCACCAGGACATCGGCCTTTCTGGTGAGAACTTCTGGCGAATCGAATGCATCGGCTTCTGGAAAACCTTTGACCGTACGGTGTTCTTTTACCCAAGCGGTCAATTTGGCAACATCGAGTCCATCTGTCCGTGAGATGCCGCCCAGGTGATCACCTACAGCAACAATTTTTGCACCCCCAGCGGACATCAAACGTGCTGCGTGGCTGCCCACATTGCCGAATCCTTGCAAGGCGACCGTGACATTGGCCAGGGTCTTGCCTTGGTCTTTCAGGACTTCTTCCAGAATCACGGTCACACCGCGTCCGGTCGCTTCTTCACGTCCCTCCGATCCAAAGAGATGAACCGGCTTACCGGTTACGACCGCAGGCGAGAAACCGCAGTACTTCGAATACTCGTTCATGATCCAGCCCATGACTTTGGCGTTGGTGTTGACATTAGGAGCGGGAATGTCGGTGGTCGGGCCAATTACATCCTTGATTTCACCTACAAAAGTGCAAGTGATTGCGTGGAGTTCGCGTTCGCTCAATTGGTTGGGATCGCAGTTGATACCTCCCTTGGCGCCACCGTAGGGAATGTTGACGACAGCCGCTTTCCAAGTCATCAAGTTTGCCAGTGCGGTTGCTTCATCTTCATCCACACTGGGATGGTAGCGAAGACCACCTTTCATAGGACCTCGAGATCGGTCGTGTTGAACGCGGTAACCCAAGTGATGCATGAGTTGTCCATTATCACGTTCGGTGACAAGGTTGACTTTAACAACGCGTAAAGGTGTCAGTACGATTTCACGCAGCTTGTTGGAAACACTCAGAGCATCCGCGGCCTTGTGAAAGTAGTAATGGCTTGCTTCAAGCATGGTTCGGACTCCAGGGTTATTTCGACTCAGCTACCAAATGGGCTGCTACGAAGTCTTCATCGAGCGTTACCCCCAATCCGGGACGATCGGGCACGGTGATCCAACCGTCTTCGGCTTGTACTTTTTCAATGGTCAGTTCATTGCGGATAGGTTCGTCTTCGACACAGTCTTCAAACAGAAACGCATCGCGGCAAGTGCTGAGCCAGTGCAGACTGGCGGCTTCCGTAATAGGGCTGGTGTAACAATGGTTGCAGGGACGAGCTCCGATTTCTTGAATTCTTTGTTTGAGATAGGCCGCGTCGGTAAATCCGTTTCGAGCCAGATCGACTTGATACACATCCAAAGCTCGTTGTTCGATCAGTGGTCGAAACGCTTCACGTCCACACTCCTCTTCGCCGGCAGCGATGGGTACTGGAGACCGATCTCGCAACCAGGCATAGCCCTCGACATCATTAGGGTGCAGTGGTTCTTCCAGCCACTCGATATGATACTGAGAAAACGCATGCGCACGGCGCAAGGCGGTACGCGCATCCCAGACACAGCCAGCATCGATTAACAAAATGGCATCTCCCAAAGCTTCACGGGCGCCAGCTACCAGTTCGAGATCAACTTTTTCGGACTCTCCCATCGGTTCCCAGCCGAATTTGACGGCCGTGTAGCCGCTCTCCATCCAACGTTGGCCAATCTCGCAGGTCTCCTTGCCATCACGGCCGAACAGGATGGACGCATAAGCGCGAAATTTGTCGTGCTGCTTGCCGCCGAGCAATCGATGGATTGGTTCGCCGTAGTGTTTGCCCTTTAAATCCCAGAGCGCCATGTCGATGGCACTCATGGCGGTTACGGTAACACTGGTACGGCCGAAGTACATCGTCTGCCGAGTCATTTTCTGCCAGAGTCGTTCTGTTTCTAGTGGATTTTCACCCATGAGCAATTCACGCAAGCCACAGGCGATATTATGAGAATAAGGCGCATCGATCACCGCCTTCACCACTTCGGGAGATGAATCCGCTTCACCGATTCCTTCCAGTCCGTTGTCGGCTTTGACTCGGACAAGAACAGAATCCTGGCAACTGGCCGTTTTGTTGGTGACCGAGTGCGAGCGAAGAATCTGGCAGACAATTTGTTCAATCTTCATAGAGTGCCTTAGGATCAATTATTAATTTAAAATGTTCGGGTGGACAGTGTCACTATAGCAACGCTATCGCGGATATGTATTTACCAATAATAGCAGAGTAACAACAAAGTATTACCACGAAGAACACGAAGGAAAGTAAGGGCTTTCAGGATAATGTCTTGGATCCTGTTTTTAAACCTGGAGAAATTGAGAGCCATACCAATCCTGAAAGTGTATATTTCTATCAAACCTTTGAGTCCTTCGTGCTCTTCGTGGTGGTATTTATACATTGCAACTAAATATTATGTAAAGATTTAATGCGAGCACCCATCCAATGACACTGTGCAGATTAGTCTACCTGAAATTTTTCCAGCGCTTCTTGATTTAATTCAATTCCAAGACCCGGTTTGGTTGGAATGGCCAATTTTCCGTCTTCGATGCGTAACTCATCTTGCACCAATTCCTTGCGCAACAACGAGTCGCACAATTCCGAGGGCATAAATTCGATGAAAGGGCAGTGCGGGGTGACAGTGGCCAAATGGAGCGATGCTGAGATGCCGATCCCCGTTTTCCAACAGTGAGGTACAATTTTGCGGTTTCGTTCAGCGGCCATCTGGCAGACACGCATGGCCTCGGTGAGGCCTCCCACCCGTCCCACATCAGGCTGAGCCACATCGACCAGTCCAATATCCATCAAATCGGCGAATTCGTGTCGCGTGTTTTGCCACTCGCCGGCGGCAATCGGCATCGGCGCTTGGTGGTGGAGTTGTGCATATCCTTGCAGATCATCGATCTGTAGTGGCGTTTCAACAAAATAGATGTCGAGTTCCTTCCAGTCGTTCAAAGTTCGTAAAGCCACATCGACATCATTCCAAGCGTATTGCACATCGACCATCATGACAAAATCTGGGCCCACGGCATTTCGACAGGCGGCGACCACTTCAGTCACGCGATCGTCCGATTCGTTGAGTCCGCTGTGACGGTAGGGCCCACTGAGCGTGACTTCCATCTTGCCGGCGGAGAAGCCCAGCTCTTTGGCCCGTAAAGTCCAGGCAACCAGTGAATCGCGATACTCTTCAAAGCTTGCGCCCATCGGCTGAAGTGATGCGTAGGGAACAACCCGGTCGGGCCGCGTCTCACCGAGCAGTTGCCAGCATGGTTTTCCAACTGCTTTGCCACGGATGTCCCACAGTGCCATGTCAAGAGCTCCGATCGCGCAGATCAGCGCCCCTCGACGGCCATTCATGGCGCTTCCCGTGTAGAGCTTCTGCCAAAGCCGCTCAGGTTCGAGAGGGTTTTCGCCGAGCAGCATTTCCTTGAGTCCCAGGCCCATCGTATGGGTTCCGCGGGCTTCGATACAAGCTTTGGCAATCCATGGATTCACATCGGTTTCGCCGATTCCGGTGAGTCCTTCATCGGTGTGGATAAGCACCACAATGTCGTCTTGAGCAGAGGAAGTTGCATCCTTCCGCACGTCGGGAACCAGAAGAGTGTGGCACTGGATGTCGGTGATTTTCACGATCGACCTTTCGTCTCGAACATCGGGTCTTTTTACCAAAACACGACAAAGCTGAGAACGATTCCTGTCGCAGCCACAAGACAACCTAGCAGCAAGGGCAAGCGGGTGTCCGATTCTTTTTCGGCCACCAACGATTGAACTTGCAGGCGGCTTTCGGCGAGCCAACCGCTTTGGTCCATGGGGCGCAACTCTGCGGATGCCTCCCAGCCATAAACTAATGATACCAGTATCATCGTAGTGGCTGTTAATAGCATGCTGATGGGCGCAACGGCGTACTTATTGGACAGCGGCGGCACCAAAATGGCGACTCCGTAGTTCTCAGCAATCGGTTTGCTGGCCAAATAGACGATGCCGTACAAGACGCCGACCAGAATGCCAAAGATGGCGCTGCTGCGATGCACTCGTGTCAGCGCCCCCATTAGGTAAATAGTCAGCAAGGGTACAACGAAGGCTCCTAGAATGTCCAGGAAAAAAAGCAACATCCCACCGTTTTGTAAAAAGGGCACGTAACCAAACGAACCAAAGATGACCAGAGGGGTCAACCAGCGACCAACTTTGAGATAATGGGCCTCGTCTCGATCGCGAACCAGCAAGCGACCGTAAACGTCGCGTGTCAACAGGGCCGATAAGGTCGAGCCGATGGAGTCGTAAGTTGAAAACGACGCGGCAATAATTCCCGCAACCACAATACCGCGCAATCCCGTGGAGGTGAAGTCGCGCACGATGTTGGGATAGACGTGATCGACGCTGGCACCAGACAAATCATAAAGGGCTCGGCCCATAATTCCCATCGATAGATTCAAATAGGTAACAACGAGCATCACTCCACCGGCGACCACAACCGACATTTTTAAATCCCATTCGCTCCGTGAGCCAAGCATGCGCATCGCTTGCGTATGATTGACGATCGAGTAGGCCAAGCCGGCTATAGTGAAATAGATGCCTAACAGCCAAGCGGGTGTTTGTGTGGTGACAGTTTGATTTGCACGATCGTAAGTTCCGCCGAGCTTTCGGATACCGCCAATGGCCTTGTCCGAAAGTCCATCTACTGATCTGACATCGATTCGAGTCGTGCCGGCTCGCAACACACGGTCGGCAAGATGAGGCTCCTGGAGGTTGAGTTTTTCTTCGACTCCCGACCAGCCACCTACCTGGCTGTAAACGACTATAAACAGCAGAAAGCTTGCTGAAAGCATGATCAACGATTGCATCGCATCGGTGATTGCCACCGATCGTAGACCACCAATGACCGTGTAGAGAGTGGCTACAATAGCAATGCTGACCACGGCAGTCCAAGCGATCATCGGAGTCCAACCTGCCACAATCTTAAGTGTCAGGAAGACCGTGGTTCCGATGATTCCCATCACCACGGTGCGATAGAGCACCTGAATAAGAGCGCTGAGGATTCGTGTGGCTGGCCCAAATCGGGCTTCGAGATATTCCGCATTGGTGTACATGCCGAGTCGATACATCTGTAACGCGATAAATTGTGACATAAATAGCCAACCCACGATGATGCCGACCCAGCTTGTCGCGAACATGCATATTCCAAAGCTGTACGAACCACCGTTGTCCGCTACCAGATCGCTGGCATCAATGGCAGTGGCATACATCGACAGACCTACTATCCACCAGGGGAGACTGCGTCGAGCCAGAAACCAATCGCTACTGGTTTTGGTGTCACGTCCATGCAAGACGGCAAACAGGATGATCGATCCGTTTAAGATTACGACAATGAGCCAGTCGATTAGGGTCATAAGTTTACAGCTAAATCAGAGGGAGTTTCTGTTTGACCCCCTTGGGGGGCGTCCTCAAGCCACCTGTTCTGCATGTGCTCGCTAAGTCCACATTGCCAAATTAAAATTATGGTATTTGGTTAGCCACGGCAAGAAAGGACTCTCGCAAAATCGAAAAGTCCACAAAGAAATCAGACGAAAACAATAATGTTCTCCCGTGTAGTAGGTTCCTTGGCGATCTTTGCGTCTTTGCGAGAATGAAACGAATGGTAGACTTTTCTTGATTGACACAAGAGGTGCAAATGCTGTTACAATAGATTGCGTACTAGATAGAGCAGCCCTTTTTGGTTCTTCCCCGGAGGTGGTGGATAATCGAATCGTTTCTCCTTGACATCGAAATGGCGGCTTACGTGGCATGAGTTGTGCGATCCGATCACTGGTTCTGGTGCTGTTGTTTGGCTTAACGGCCGTCGAATTATCCTATGCCGATTCAGAAAACGGAGAACATTGGGCATTTCGCTCCTTCGCCCCCATCGATCCGCCTTTGATCGAAGATGCGCGCATCCGTACGCCGATTGATTCCTTTGTGATCACTCGACTGGACGAGCAGGGGTTGACTCTCAGTGATGAAGCGGATCGCAGCACTCTTTTGCGACGAGTGAGTTTCGATCTTACCGGTCTGTCACCGACACCCGAGGAAATTGCAACCTACCTGGCGGATCATGCCGACGGCGCGTATCAGCGCATGATCGAACGTTATCTTGGATCGCCCCATTATGGCGAGCGTTGGGGTGGGCACTGGCTCGATGTGGCCGGCTATGCAGACTCCAATGGGTATTTCAACGCGGACACCGATCGGCCTCTCGCCTATCGTTACCGCGATTACGTGATTCGCGCATTGAATTCCGACAAACCATTCGATCGCTTTGTGCACGAACAACTGGCTGGCGACGAACTGGCCGAACTGGCCGGATATCAACCCGAGGGTCAGGTGACAGCGCAGGTAATCGAACTCTTCGAGGCGACCCACTACCTGCGCAATTCCCAAGACGGCACCGATTCAAGCGACGGTAATCCTGACGAACTCAAAACAGACAAATACAAAGTACTCGAAGGAACCTTGCAGATTATGGGAGCTTCGTTGCTGGGGTTGAAATTGCAATGCGCACGCTGTCATGATCACAAATACGAACCAATTGGACAACACGAGTACTACCAACTCCAGGCCATTTTTTATCCGGCCTTGAACGTCGATCAATGGATTAAACCGAAGGACCGCGTGGTGCACGCCGCCCTGGCCGGCAATCTGGCACGTTGGAAGGAAGATAACGTGCGCATCGACGCTAAAATTTCAGAGGCCCACCAGGCTTACAATCGATGGCTACAACAAAACCACGAGCCAAGCGTGACGGTCTGCAAAGATCAATTTGACCATCCGCAATCTTCATTGACTACTTTCTGGAGTAACACAGCACCGAACATAGAAACGCCACTTGGCGAAGTCGCGGTTCATATTGATACAGAAATTGCACCAGCTGCAATAATCGCCGAAGGGCAATTGAAAATCCTCACCTCGGGTGTGCCAGGCGACCGTGCCCTGTCAACCAAACAGGCCTTCGATTGGACGCCCGAC
>JBDOMT010000283.1:0-10937 GCA_039831705.1 Pirellulales bacterium
ACTCTGCTTTCCCGGTGCTGTCACAGGCTCCACGGATGTGGAGTGTCCACACTGTGGCGAGTTACTGACTGTGCCCGTCGATGATCCGATGGGCGAAGAGTCGTACCAGTGCTGTGAGTGCTGCGAGTGCGGCGGTGCGTTTAAGGTGGATTGGGGTGAGGCGACGGTGCCTTACATTCCGCAGACAGAAAGAGAATTACATGAGTGGCGAAATCTTTGAGAAAGTGCAAGAAGTGCTCGTGGACTCACTTGGTCTCGACGACGACGAAGTGATTCGCGACGCGACACTGATCGGCGATCTGGGAGCTGAGTCCATCGACTTCCTCGACATTGTGTACCGCCTGGAACGCGCCTTCGACATCAAAATCCCTCGCGGAGAACTCTTCCTCGACGTTTACACCAGTGATGGCGAGATGAACGAGCACCTCACAGCCGCAGATTCCGGCGTCGTGCAGGATGGTGTTGTCACCGAAGCAGGTATCTCAGAGCTGAAAAAAAAGATGCCACACGCTGATGTCGACAGCTTTGCTGAAGATCCCAAGGTCGACAAAATCGCCGACCTGTTCACTGTGGACATGATCTGCAAGTTCCTCGGCGAGCGATTCAGCATGAGCAACAGTCTTGTATCCTTTTTGCAGCCCGGTATTCAGTCGGCGATTGAGCACGCCGCCGAGCATCTGACGGCAGAATCCCGGGACGAACTGCTCGGTCCTGCGTTAGCCAGGTTCGCCAAGGGCGGAACAGGCAAAACCCTGCTGACGCTGGCCTGTTATGCCGACAGCCTGCGCATCGTGTTTAACGCAATCGCGGTCGACGGCAAGATCAGCAAGGAAGAAATCGATCAGGCGGAAGGCTTCCTGGCTACTGTTGCAGCGGCTTACGCCACGGTCCGACCCGAGTATGCAGAGTTCGCCACGTTGCAGCGTGCGGATATTGGAGCGTTTCTGAAGCAGTATCGGTCGGATACTGGCCCGTTTGGGTTCAAGGATGAGTCGACCAGATGGTCAGGCATTGGCGCGTGCCAGAACATTGCCGACCAGTGTGGCGATAGTGCTGCATTAAACACCTTACGACACAGGCTCATCCACGCGGCAGAAACGCTGCTAGCGGCGGATGGAATGACCGACGAGGAAGAGGTGTATCTGAATGGCCTAAAAGCGGAACTGGGCGTCGCCGAGTCTGCTGAACCACACGATGAAGAGAATGACATGCGCGACGAAGGCAGTATCCAAATCGAGGCTGACAACGAATCAACATCCGACACAGACTGGTCGGACATCGATACCGAAGAGGGGGTTCCGAAATCAGAGGCAAATGACGGGTTTGATCCGGACGAGAAGTACTACCTCAGCTTTCGTCCGGGTACGGGCCGCCTGCAACTACAGGTCGGTCAGAAAACGCAGATTACCTATTCACACAGTGGCTGGTATGGCAACGCGTCCGCGGGTGTCGATTTCGTCGCATTAGATGAAGAGAGTGAAGGGATCAAAGAAGACGAAGGCGAAATATCAAGCCAACTGTTTCAGAACATACTACGTTTCGTTCAGAGGAACATCGACCACGTGTTCGTCGAGGCGAGGCAAGGCCGAACCGCAGACTGCGGGCAATTCGACGTGACGCAGGTACTGACAGGCACGGAGTTGGAATGGTCAGACGTGGTTGAACGATCTGGTCAACCGAGAAGCGCCGAGTATGCCACCCAAGACGAATGGGAACTCGCAAAGAACGAAGGACGCGCAGTGACGGTGGTTTACGTGTCTGAAGATGAATCCGTGGGGGTCATCGGGCAATTTCCCGATGCATATTCTCGGCTCATCTTCGACAATCCCCTGCCAACCAGCGAGGGCTGGGTAAAAGGATATGATGATGAATCCGTCATCTACGAAGCATCCGAGGACAAGGAAAGCCAGGGAGATTCGACCGACGAGTTATTCGCGGCGGTGCAAAACAACGACATCGCTGCTGCCGAGTCCGCATTGAATAATGGCGCGGACATTGACCACCAGCATGAAGAACTCAACGGCAATACCCCGATCCTTCTGGCTGTTTGTGCAGGTAACGTGGAAATGGTACGCCTGCTGGCCAGCCATTCTGCAGACTTTTCAATCAACAATTTTGAAAACCAGCTGGAGGCATGGCTCACGGCACGGGTGGCAGGAAACAAGGATATTTCTGACATCCTGGTGGAAAACGGGGCAGAAGAAAAACTCGACGATGCACTCACCCATGCCGCATCCAGCGGTTTACTCGACCTGGCAACTTCCATGCTCGACGAAGGGGCGGATGTCGACGGGGGAGCAAACTCAGATGGGTATCGCTGGGGAACGCCTCCAATCCTGACCGCCGCGTCGAGCGGACACCTCGACATCGTGGAACTGCTCGTCGAGCGAGGCGCCAATATTCACGCTACCAAGGATGGCATGAACGTCTACGTAGCGGCGTTCTCGCGCGGATTTTTTGAGCTGGCGGATCGCACCAAGGAGTTTGGTTGCAAAGTCGACGACGGCTATGTCCTGATACACAGCGCCCGGCTTGGCCACCTCCCTGCCGTCAAAGCGATTATCGCTAGTGGTACAGACGTGAATGTTCGACGGGAATATCTAAACGATCAAACCACCGCGATCGAACAGGCCGTAACATCGCACGAAATTCTGGGAAAGCACGAGGACACGGACAGCAAACGTCACGAGGTCGTGAAGTACTTGCTCGAGAACGGGGCCGACTCCAACGCAACGGATGACGATGGCAAGCCGGTGCTACATCTTGCGATCACAAGCTCCCGCTCAGAAGTGGTAGCTACCTTGATTGAGCACGGAGCGGACATGACTGTTGCGGACAAAGAAACCGGGTGCTCAGCTTTTCTCTTAGCGGCATTGGAGGGCGACGCAAAGACGATCGCAGCGATTTCCCGCGCTGGCGCCGACGTGTCATCGAGTGACGCCAATGGAAATACGGCACTCCACATATACCTCACAAGAAAAGACTATGTCGATGTCGATCATGTCAAAGCACTCGTGGCTTTCGGTGTTCCTCTAGATGCAACAAATAGCGATGGCCAGTCAATCACGGATGTGCTCAATGAGAAACGAAACGAAGTGGAGGATGACTACCAGATTGAACAACTTGACGAGGTCCGCAACTTCCTGCTCGGTGAGTCAATCAACTCGCTACACGGAAGCCTGTCAAAAACACCCGTCACACTCGACGAGATCGCCGCACAGGCGATCGCGTTCGTGGAAATCCTCAAGAATTCCGATGCAGCCATCGAGTTGTTCGTAAGTGCACACGAGCAAGGGCAAGATGTGATGACTTTAGTGAGTGAACATCTGGAGGATGAGGAAACTGATTGGCGCAAAGTCGCCGCATCTGTCATGGGAACAATCGGATTTGACGCATCCTGGGCAGAAGTATTGCAAGAAAGATACGTCTACGAATGGGATGAAGAACTCAAAGGACTCATCAAGGATGCGTTGACCAGAAATGGGTTTGAATTGCCTATCGATCCAACCACACTGGTAGACCTGAATGTTGAAACAGCGAGGAAAGTGGTATCGCTTGTCACGGAGGATGACGAATTGTTGTCACTCAACAGCCTCACCGATTTGTCTGCGGAGGTTGCTGAAGTACTCATCGAAGCACAGTGTGCCCTGCTTTTGGATCAAGTGCAGTCTTTGCCGGAGGATGTGATCGACGTGTTGGCACGTCATCAATACGACCTCTCACTGGATGGACTGTTGTCATTTGGAGAGGCTGCAGCCAGCTCGCTCGTCAGTCACCGCCAAACAGTATACCTCAACGGGCTGACCGATCTTGAATTGCCGGTGGCGAAAATACTTGCTCAACGAAGTGGGCCGATTGTCATGGGCGGCATTATGGCGCTTTCCGATGAGGTGGCTCAGGTACTGGCGGACACGGAGGCATTACTCCAACTTGGCTTGAGCGATGCTGGGACTTCTCCTGGCCACATGGCACTGTTGACAAAGCTGGCGGCACAGGAAAATGACCTCACCCTCGATGGGCTTTCCTCATTGACGCCTACAGCGGCAGAAATTCTAGCAACACACAAGACAGGCAAGCTCAGTCTCGATGGGATGACCACCCTGTCGCCAGAACTGGCCGCGGTACTTGCCCAACACGAGGGGGAGACGCTTGGGCTGGACGGCTTGGAAGAACTTTCCGTGGAGACAGCAACCGCACTAGGCACATACGAGCGGATTCTCTGGCTGGATGGCCTGCAGGAGATCTCCGGCGAGGTGGCAGCAGCTTTGGCAGGGAAACAACACCAATTGACACTTAACGGTATTCAAGAGATTTCACTAGATGTTGCTAGAGCTCTTACTAAGCACGAAGGTGAGTTGCTGTTGAATGGCATCATGGAGATATCCGATGATGCTGCAGAAGCGATCTCTCACCATCGTGGTGGAATTGCCATGACAAACCTGGAACAGGTTACACCAGCCGGCGCTGAATGTTTGAAACGACTTGAAGGCGTTCTTCAACTTCAGCTCGAATATATTCCCGAGGAGTCTGCGAGTATTCTACGGCAGCACCCATCGTTTGCCGACGATGACAACGGCGACGACGAAGGTTGAATAGACGATGCCATCAACTTCTCATACCGGTCCCCTGACGAAAATCTACCACTGGTGCCGTCGTCGTCGCGCGGCTTTGTCGTGGGGTGTGGTAGCTGTGTCGGCTGTTATGACACTCGTGCTGGGCGTGATTGGGTTCACGGGATTGAATGAAGAACCGTTGCCGATTTCCACACGGATTTATCTCGCGGTGCAGTTGATTACCCTGGAATCGGGTGCAGTCGTCGAGCAGTCGCAAGTCAGTTGGTCTCTGGAACTTGCCAGGTGGGCGGGCGCGGTGACCTCGCTGGGAACAATTCTTAACACGTTGCTGGCCGTGTTCGCGCAAAGGATTCACCGGTTCCTGCTACGGCGAATCTCAGAACATGCGGTCATCATCGGTGCAGGCCAATCCGGTACTCAGCTGGCAACAGATCTGCTTGCCGACGGATACCGTGTCACGGTCATCGAGAGTGACGATGGAAATCCGACAGTTGCGGCTCTTGTCGAACGTGGAATAGGCGAGGTGATTGGCGATGCGAGAGAACTCCAAATGCTGGAAGCCGCTGCTGTACACAATGCGGAAATCGTGGTTGTCGTCGCCGGTAGCGATACCAGGAACCTCGAAATTGTCTCCGCTGTAGGCCAGGCCAGCCGGAAACGAAATCGACACGCCTCGCCCCTGCGGTGCTACGTACACATCGCTGACGAGAGGCTCGGACGATTGTACGAAAGGCGGTTGAACCATGGGTTGACACCATTGCCGCTCGAAACATCGTTTTTCAACCGATTTACCAACAGTGCCCGTCTGTTATTAGCAGAGACACCTTTGGATCGGGAGAGAATTGTTCCCGGAGATGACCGCCAGGTTCACCTGGTGATTGTCGATCTGAGCCCGCTGGGAGAGGCCCTATTGAAACAGGCACTTGCTATTGGCCACTATGCCAACAATGTTCCGCTGGCGGTGACGGTCATCGATGAGTCGGCCTCACGGAAAGAGCAGAGCCTCCTGGTTCGAATACCCGAACTGCATCAATGCGCAGACCTGACGTTCGTTGACGGGTGCATGGAACAAGAATCCGTCCGAAAGAACCTGAAGGAGTTGCTGAATAACCCTCAACAGATGACGAGCGTTGCATTCTGTCAAGAAGACGCCCAATCGGCCCTGACCGGCTGCATGGACCTGATCCCCCTGTTGACCGGCTTCAACAAAACGGTGTTCGTCAACCTGGCAGAGGATGAGCGTGCGGCAACTTCGCTCAACATTTCGCAGGACGAACCGATTCGCTTGATTCCCTTCGGGAATTCCGAGGTGGCCTGTTCCACCCAAGCAGTAGTACACCGGGATCTGGATATCCTCGCCAAAAAAATCCACAACAAATATCGTGCCAAGCGGACGAGAGACGGGGATTCCGAACAGGACTATCCGGCGATGAGGCCTTGGGAACAACTCGATGGTGAACTCCGTGACACGAACCGGCAACAGGCAGACCACATTCCGGTGAAGCTCAGGGCGCTGGGTTGCCGGATGCTTGCGGGTTCCGGAGAAGCAGGGGATTTTCGATTGAGTGATGATGAAATCGAGGCTTTAGCGAAGACAGAGCATCGCCGATGGTGTGCGAGTCGCAGGTTGGCCGGATGGAGTTTTGCTTCCGCGCGCAACAATGTCGCGAAGCTTCATCCGGACCTCGTCTCCTGGGAAGAGTTGGACGAATCCACTCGTGACTACGATCGGGAACCTGTGCGAAATTTAGCGACGTTGCTGGCGACAATCGGATTTCGAATTGAAAAGACAGACATGCAGCCCTGCGATCTGTAAATCAGCTGAAGTCGGTTCATGGCTCATGACGCCATGTAACCGATATAAGCGCCGCCATTACGAGTTACGTTAATAGTAGACATGCCCATCACAAGGGGAGCCGTTAATGACTGTCGACATCTTTATAAGTCATTCGTCCGAAGACAAGACGATTGCAGATGCCACTTGCGCGTGCTTGGAATCCAGAGGCCTACGCTGCTGGGTGGCCCCTCGCGACATCGTGGCTGGTGCTTCCTGGAGTGAGTCGATTATCGACGCAATCAATGACTCAAAACTGATGGTCTTAATTTTGTCTTCGCATTCGAACGTCTCGAAGCAGGTTCTTCGGGAAATTGAGCGCGCTGCAAATCGCGGTATCCCTATACTGCCATTTCGCATTAATGATGTCCAATTAACAAAGTCACTTGAGTACTTCCTTAGCACTTCGCATTGGCTCGATGCCTATAAAGGTACACTTAAGCAAAACGTGGAACAACTCGCGAATAATGTGGCGATTGTCCTTGAGAAACAAGATGCGGTAAGGCCACTGGACAATCCAAAGTCCGCTTCCCTGTGGCGTAGACGTGCGATGTTACCGAGTGTCGCAATCGCACTCTGCGCCTTGGCGCTTGGAATAAGCGTGCTCTGGCGGACGAGCGATGACAATCCAGTGAAGAACGCTCAGATAGACGAAAGCATTGAACGAAAGAGTGACGCCGATACTGACGATGCGCCTGCAGTCAATGCGAACAACACGAAGGTTGTCCTGGGAATTGAGCTAGAGGATCTGTTCCCCCAAGTCGCTAAACACCTTGGGGCTGTTGGTGGAGGCGTAGGCGTTACGCGTGTAAATGAGCAGCAGAAGTGCGGTGTCCGGCCTGGCGATGTCCTGCTAGCGTTCAAAGATCAACCTGTTTCAAAGGTCGCGGATCTTTTCGAAGAGTTAAAAACGCTTTCTAAAGACGAGGAGTACAGCATCACCGTACTCCGTGATCGGTCGCCGCTGCAAGTAACGCTTCGTCCTCTCGAGGTTAAACTTTTTACTGCGAATCCTTTTTATCGCTCCAGCCCCGGTCGCCTGACCGAGTGGTATTCGGAGGAGGAGGCCGATGTTGGCAAAGTGGTGTTTTTCAACGAGATTCTTCGATTAGATCCGCTATTAAGCGGTACGTTTAAGTGGTTTAATGCGCCCAATAATTATTGTGTAGGAGTTGATTGTGCACCAGGCCGTCGGCTAACTGCAATTACTAGTCGAGGGGTGTTGTCGAGACGTCGTTTGGATGTCGACGTAGAGCTAGAAGAGCGTGTGATTTCGAAATTGCGAGTCGCTGACGAAGGCCCGGTATGGACGATCGACGCTCGCACCCGGGAACTTGTCATATGGGATCCAGCTTTTAAGACTGTTGTCAGTGTTCTCGACGGGATCACTGAAAGTACTGAAGAAGCGATACTTGAGATAACTAATGACGGTCAAAAAGCGGTTGTGGTTGATAAAGAGGGAGTGGCACGAATATGGGATTTAAAAAAGGGCAGCGAAGTATCGCGATTTTCGCTTAAGGATGCCGCACAAGATCATGATATTTATATGTCTGCATCTAAATACGACAAGTGTAGCCTTAGTGGTAACGGCAGGCATCTGTCTCAATGTGCATCAGGCTGCGCTATAATTTGGGATCTCGAGCACGCTTCCGTTGCAAGGGTGTTGCGTTCCGATGCGCGGATCGAGTTAGCACAACTGTCTATCGACGGGCAATTGGTCGCAATTGCTGACGAAGATGGGCTAATTGAAGTGTACAAGGTCGCAGATGGCAGTCGTGTGGCAAAACTTCGATGGCATTCTCGCGAGGTAAACAGCTTGAAGTTTCTTTCACCGCGATATTTAGTGAGTGTGTCTGATGGGGTCGTTATATGGGATCTTGACGATGAATCTGTGGCGTGGGGTTGGAATGCGGAGGGTGCGTCGCGGGTAGCATTCGACGCCAAAGCAGGCACGATGTACGTTAGTTGGAATTTCAATGGCAGCTTGCATGAATTAGCACTCCCGACGGAAATATCCCAAGAACTTCAGCAGTGTGCTTGGAGTGATGACACGGTGAGTGTGATCGCAAAGCCTTCCAAAATACCGAGCGTGACAATGACGACGGGCGACGGCGGATCGCGGGAGATTACGGATTTCTCCGACGGTTCCAAGATGATCACTGTTCGCGATGCGTCAGGAGAGGTCTCGGGGATGCATTTTCAGGCTGACTCTGACTCCTACGCGCTGGGCGTCCGTTTGGGTAATGGCTCTATTCCGGTTGACGCGACTACTCGTGCGGAAGATGGATGGACTGTCCAGGATGTGGTGGCAGGTGGTCAAGCTGCGCGAGACGGGGTCATCCGAAAAGGAGACGTCATCACTGCTGTCATTGAACGAGATGGTGCAGAACCGACTCAAATTGGAGGCCTTTTCTTTGGAGAGGTGGCAAAAATGTTTTGGGGGCGAGAAGGGACTTCAGTCCGCCTGCTCGTGCGACGTGAGGGCGCTAGCGAACCGCTTGAGATTGAGGCCAAAAGGGGACGTGTTTTGCCCGTGAAAAACAAAGCGGCGAAGAGCGATTTCGAAAACTGGATTGGCATGGAGTTCAAAGCTGTACCTGGTGGCATCGGATCGCTTGGCTTCTCAGAAACTCATTACGTTAGAATCTCAAGAGGATTCTTGATCGGCGCCCATGAAGTTACTCAGGAAGAGTTTGCCTCAGTGATGGGGTCACGCCCCAGTGCTTACAGCCAGGATGGTAAGAATCGCGAGGATGTAGCAAAGTCACACTCCAATGGAACGATCCCCAATTCCGACACGTCTTACCACCCGGTGGATTCTGTGTCCTGGGAAGACGCCATCGAGTTCTGCAAGCGGCTCGGAGAAAAAGAGGGATACAACTACAGGCTGCCCACGGAGGCGGAATGGGAGTGGGCTTGTAGAAATGGCGGGAAGATAGCTGGAGAGCGCTACGGCGAAACGCAGTTCACCAATTGGAAACCGATCGAAGAGACTGCAGTAGGATCACATTTTAACGATCCAACGAATCCGCACCCCGTTGGCAGTAGAACCCCAAACGAAAGCGGTATATATGATATGTTTGGCAATGTCGCCGAATGGTGTGCCGACGCCTTCGCCAATGATGGATTCTCAAACGCAGCCTTTGTCGATCCACATGGGCCAGTCGAAGGTCTCGCCCGGGTCGTTCGCGGGGGTTCTTTCAAAGACTTTAGAGGAGACTATTTCGAGCGTGTCGGCTTAGCTCCGACTGAGACGCGGCCCTACGTCGGATTTCGTGTCGTGCTTGATGCGTCAAACAAGGACCATCAAGAACTCAATGGGTTTTTTAGTCGAGATGAATCTATTGAATGTGATCTCAGAGTAATCCCAAAACAACTCCCCGTTTCTGGATTCGTTAAAAAATCCGAGGAAGAGGAAGAAAAGAGTTTTGACGAATTGCAGGCGAGGTTTAAATCTCAGGATTACCCACAACGAGATGATTTTTTCAAAACTGTTTCTGCCAATCAAACGCACTTCAACGCCGCAAGGGCATTGTGGCAATATTTACCAGGTACTAAAAATGATCACATTCAGGCACTTATAGAGTATAACAAAGCACACAAGTTGACCCATCGGGTTCCAACACTGGAGCTAGCACGTGAATACGATTTGTTTATGGGGTGGATTCCTAATGACATCGCTTGGGCTTTGGCAACGAACAGCAATAAGGATCACCGCGATGGTGTCGTAGCAGTATGCCGCGCAATTGAGGCCTGTGAGACGACTCGGTGGCAGTACTGGGGCTTCCTGGACACACTTGCCGCTGCCCTTGCTGAGGTTGGTGAGTTTGGCGAGGCAAAGCGGATAGCAACGGCAGCACGAGAAATGGCTCCCACGTCCGAACACATCTATCTCGAGCGATTAATTAAGCTGTACGATGAGGATAAAACCTACTCCGAATGACATCCAGAAAACAGCAAGGTGAACTGAGGTTCTCGCAAGTCGCAATCGGCCTCCTGATCTAACGATTACGGACACAAGGGCCGCAAAGAAGTGACTGTAGACGCCGGTCAGAAAACGTAGTGCTGGCACAGTTCGGGCTGCCGCCGAAGTCCAGACGCGGGGTGGAGATCCGGTAGATGTACTGGATCCGTTGTGACGCGGAGGTCCTTCGACGACGACGATGATGGGCCCAGGGACGAGACCGACCCCACGACTGAAAAGACACACTCCTTGATTCAATTGACCAGCAGCGACCGTCCCGGCCCGCTGCGTCGGACAATGACGGAGCACTTCGGGCACTTTGGAGTGAAACACCATGGCGAAGAAAAAAGCAGCCACGAAGAAGACAACCCGTAAGAAAGCCGCGAAGAAGAAAGTTGCGGTGAAGAAGACCAGCAAGAAAGCGACGAAGAAGACTTCGGGCTCTTCCGCCTCTCTGACTGCCGATCAGCAGAAGAAGGTGCGTAAGCTTCTGAAGTCGAAAGACGCTGGAAACGTAAAACTGGCGATCAGCCTGCTGGAATCGACAGACGCGACGAAAAACGAC
>JBDOMT010000118.1:0-10912 GCA_039831705.1 Pirellulales bacterium
ACGAAACGGGTGAAATATGCGGCCTAACCACCTCTCAATTCACAATTTCTCGTCACAATGGGGCAAATGAGACGACCTTTCGAGTGAGGAAAACTTAGCTTGTGGTGCTGGTTGTCCCTGGTCGATTGATCCTATGGATTGGACTTTATCTCAGTATGACTATAATTCCCCAGAAGCATTTGCTGCCATGATGCGACCAATTGCTGTGACCCTAGCACTGCTTGTGACCATGGGGATTCTCTGTGGAACGTCGATGGCTGATGACGACCAAGCCAACCTTGATGGTAGGAGTCAAATTCCGAGAGACGACTCGGAGGTTCTCTCGGGGGCAGAAATTCAGCCGGTCCCAGCGACACCGTATGCTGCTGATTTTTCGCCAATTTCTGCATCGATTGGTTGCCAAAGTTGCGGTGGTGGTCATGGTCAACTGAATGACCGGTGTGGCTGCAATCCGGCCGTGTTTCCCTGGATCGAAGGACCTGGAAATTGCGACCAGTGGTGTGTTGGGCCAAAGTGGAATGTTGAAGCGGATGGGCTGATGATATTCCGTGATGATGCCGCATGGGATCCGATCCTGGCTGCGGTGGGTACCGGTCCATCGCTCGTCACTCAATTTGACCAGGCCCCGGGAGCGAGAATATTTGTTACCGGCTACAATCACTCAAATTTTGGCATGCAAATTGGTTACGAAGGTGTTTATTCGTGGGATGCAACGGCTGAATTTCCGCAAGCTGGCTCGGTGCGAACGTTTGATTACGAAACGTCTCTCAACTCAGTGGAAATCAATTTTTTTCCACGGCGGGACGATCCATGGAAATTATTTGCCGGATTTCGTTACGTAAAAATTCAGGAAAACTTTAGCGACTTCACAACGGTTGATAAGGTGATTCCCGTTCCAGCCGATCCCCCCGCAGCATCAGTCCCTTATGTCGATACGGAGACTGAGTTCTTATTAAAAAATCGCCTGATTGGCTTTCAGTTAGGCGCTCGTCGCGATACGTGGCAGTGGAAAAAATGGTTCTCGCTTGAATCGTTTGCCAACGCAGGTGTCTACAGCAATTTGTTTAGTCGGAGCAACGCCAATAGAACGATAACTACCGTGATCAATGGCGATGATCTAAGTACGCCTAATACCAATGAATTTTCACAACAAGTTACAACCACCGGTACCGAGCTACGTGGTGATTTTACCGACATGGCATTTCTGGGAGAGGTGGGTATTACAGGAGTCGTGCGTATCCACCCATGCGTTGCTTTGCGAGGTGGTTATCAGGCCATGGTGGTCGATGGCATCGGGCAGGGGATCGATGCTTTCTTTGCGGGTGGACTGAATAATGGTACGGTTCTCTACCATGGCCTGCAATTTGGTGTTGAATATCGACGATAGATTCCGACGGTTCTTTTTTCGGCAAGCCGAACTTTTCGGATGATTCGGTGCCTAAGATTGCTGGGGCTGCGCGGTGGTGGTTGGCAGGCTGCCGAAGAGATTCGTTTGCCTGTAGGGCGTTCACCAGTGAATGGTAAGTCTCTTTTTCTCACGATCTTTGTAAGAGTCCTATTTTATCTCACATAAACGCGGAGAGCGCAGAGGATGAAAGCACTTAATGCAGTGCGTTCATCACCGATTCGCCTCGTTTCAGTACGATGGCAGCGGTCTTACGGATTGTGCCTGCCATAGTAGTGGCTATTTCACCACACTTCTTTGATTACTGGTTGCATTTTCTCAACGTGACCTACCTTTTCGCATGGCCGTAAGGGTAGTCGTTGCTTGGGAAATGACCAGAGAAATCATACTCATTTCCTTATCTTTTGCCCCGATTCGCGGCGCGAAAACAACTCTCCCCAGGGGTTCCAGGAGATCGAAATGATCCGCTTAACACCGATGCGTGACTCGATGGCTCGCCTTTTAACTTTAGCCATTGCTATAACCAGTCTTTTGTCGATGTCGAATGCCAGCGCGCAGTACTATTCGCCCGACCAATGCGACGAATGTAACTTGTGGAATGCTTGTCTCAAGTGTTGCCATGAATTGCCAGAACTATGGATAATCAACACTCGCTGTGTGTCGCGTTGTAATAATCTTGACGAGGCTTTTGAAAAGATTCGCTATAAGCGCTACGACGCCAGTTGTGGTCGGTTTGTGACCGAAAGTCGCGAATCCTTTCTGGCTGCCGAAGCTTCGATGCCAACACTTTTTTACTCCCATGGAAATACGCTCAAGCATAAAGGGGCGATGAAATCGTTCTGGCAGGTTTATCATCGCATGCGCTGCTGTCCTGGTCCTAAACGACTGGTATGTTGGTCGTGGCCTGCCCAGTGTGTGGTGAAAGGATTGCGGATACGCAAGATGATTTTGGCGAACTTACGACTCAAACTAGTTTACGCTGAGTATCAGGGCTATTACATGGCCAAGCTGATTCAACAGATGAGCATGTCACAAAGGGTGATGCTCTCGGGACACAGTTATGGCGCAATCAGCGCGTCGACCGCAGCACACTGGTTGGGAGGAGGCCAGTTGCGAGGGTTGACGCTGGCAGGTGGTGAACCGGTGGAGCGGCCTAACTTTCGTTTGGGGTTGATCTCCGGCGCTTTTGACAACGATACATTGTACCCAGGCTGTCGCTATGGGCAGGCCTTTGTTGCTGCAGAAAAGGTGTTTTTGACACGGAATGCGCGTGACAGTACGTTAAAAAGTTGGCCCAAGATTTCTTATCGCGGTCGTCGCGCGCTCGGAGTTACCGGGCTCAATGTCAACCGATTGGGTCAATACCGTGACAAAATGTGTCAGGTGACAATGACTGCCGATGTCCGCAAGTCGCACTACCTGAAGCCCCATCTAAAAAGCACCCGATTTGTCGCCATGCTCTGTTGTCTGGCATTTCCCGAGTGCCAGGAAATCCTGCCTTTAGTGGATGAGGCTATTCACAATCCAATCGAAGAAATTCGCGAAACGTTACCAAAAATTACCAAATCCAATAATTACGAAAGGGAGGTCGGTGGAGCTTAGTTCGCCCTTTGCACTTTTCGATGCTGGCAAATTGGACGGCGCGATTTAGGTTAACGCTATTTTGGCTGAGCATCGACCCAACAAATCTCTACCTGCAACTAATTGCCACGAAGGACACGAAGACGGGAACGAACAGGAACTTTTCACGAGTTGTTAAATAGCTGAGCGTTTCTTGTTTCTCAGTGTATTGCAAAGTGGTTATCCTTCTTTTTCTTCGTGCTCTTCGTGGTTCTATTGTTGTGACCAGAAGGTTTTTGTTAATCCTGGGTTTCTATTGGGGTGTCCAATAATATCTCGTACCACTCTTTTTCCAGTATTTTTTCGTTGATATGATCTCTGGAAAGTGCAAAACCTGAACTTAGAGCGGATAGCGCTTCTCTGGAGAGATAAAGTAACCCAATTTCAGGAATCGGAGTGTCGCAATCCGCACCGATTCTTTTTGCGGCAGCAGTTGATGAATTCCTTTTACCTGCACAAAATCACTCGCTCCCGCCAATTTTGTTGTTTCAAGTGTTAGCAGGCTATCGTCATCCCCTGGCAACGCCTTCAAGTATCCGTCGCTATCACCCGTTCCGCCGGCAATGATGCCAAACTCGAAATTGGGGGTTGCCAATCGTTTTTCCAGCTTGGGCCATTCCCGGTTGGGTGCAAGTTGCTGTAACGGTTCACCGGCAACAGCTTGGACCAGTTTATTGTCGACGAATTTGTTGGCCATGGTCGCTCCATGATTGGGAGGCGAAATCATGATGAATCTTTTGAACTGAATATTGGGTCTGGCAGCTGGGGTCAGAAGCTCGATATCTTTCAGGTAATGGCGTATCACCAGGTTTCCCATGCTGTGAGCAACAAAACTAACTTTACGGACGCCCTCAAGATGCTGGACCACACTGGCGAGGGAGAGAGCGTGTTCGTCGATGGAGGCCAAAGTCGACGGATAGCCAACGTTGATCGTGGTGAGTTTCCCCTTTTTCTCCAGAAAGTCTGCCAGGCCACCCATCATTTGACGGCTGGCTCCCAGACCGTGCAAAACGATGACCACACTCGCTGGCATGGGGGGGAGCTTTTGCGCTTGTTTGATTTCGTCAAGTTTCGTCAGGCAGGTTTCCATCGAGCCGCGTGCACGGCGACGGTCTTGCTCGTCAATTAATCGATAATGGCCGATGACCGCATGTTTTTGGATGCGCCAGCCATAATACACAACTTCATCGGACCAGACAAAACGGCCACCCAGTGTTCTTGAGCCAAATCCCAGGCCACTACCTGATGAGGCAGATCCAGTGGGAGCTGCGCTAGCTTGTATTGCCTGAAAAGGACCTGCCTGAAAAAAAACCGCTGGCAAAAACCCCGTCAGCAATGCCATCGTTGTCAAACTGACGACAATCGTAGATTTTAATTTTGACATTACATCACTCATAGTGAAAATTTTTCATTCCACGTCTCAAATTGCTACGCACATAAACTGAGTAGGGTTCACTCACTTTTGGCAGCCTCGGCCTCACACCAAACCTTTGCGCACAGCCCAGACGGCCGCTTGGGTCCGATCGGAGACCCCTACTTTACGGAGAATGTGTTGGACATGCTCTTTGACTGTTTCGTAGCTAATCGTCAATGCTCGGGCAATTTCCTTGTTGCTCAGTCCCAAGGCCAATTGTTTGAGAACTTCACCCTCACGGCGTGTGAGAGGCACTTCCAGGTCAATCGGAGAACGGGGCGTCGAGAGTGATCCAGTAACCCGGCGAAGTTCTTCACGGGTCCAAATCGACTTGCCAGTTGCGGCTTGTCGAATCGCAGAGACAATTTCATCGCGTGTGGCCGATTTGTTCAAATAGCCGACTGCTCCCATGGCGACGGAACGCGCGACATAGGTAGGATTGTCGTGGGCGCTGAACATCAAAACGGGTAAATTGGGCAACTCTGCCTTTAAACGCCCTAAGCAGGTAATGCCATCACCACGCGGCATACGTACGTCAAGCAATACCACATCAGGACAATGAGCAAGGGCCAAAGGTAACACCTGGTCCCCATCTGTGGCTGCTGCCTTCAGCTGGATCTCTGTCCCACTCAACATGCTGAGCAGGCCTGTTCGTACCACTTCATGATCATCGGCTATCATCAATTCTATGGCCATTCCACCAATCTCCAAAGCTCATCACCCGCTTAATGCTTTGTCAAACTTATCTTTTTGGGTTGATGCAAATGTAAACTCTAACCTTGAAAGTAACTGCCGATGCGGCAAACCAAAAAGTAAGGCCCAAAAAGTAAAGTAAGTGACCAGACACTAGCCACACTCTCCGATGTTTCGTGAACTTGGTAAGGGAATACGCCCTACGATGGGGGGCATCGGCACCCCCCGGCTACCCTCTAAACTTATCACGATTGACTGGTAAGACAATAAGAATCCTGAATTGGGGGAAGATAATGGGATTAAAATCACCTGCTAGCAAGAAAATGAGTCTCTTTACAGATTTTTCCAGATCTCCCATACTCAGACGGCGCTATTGAATCCTGAACTGAACGGTTTTCCTCATGCTGTCGATGAACGAGGTAACAACGTACCGTTGGTCATTTGACCAGGACGTTAGCCGATATGAAGCATCCGGATACCGTGGAATTGGTGTGTGGCGACAAAAGTTGGCGGACTTTGGGGAAGGACGCGGCATCGATCGGTTGGCCGACAGTCCGTTGAAAGTTACCAACCTGATATGGGCCGGGGGGTTCACAGGAAGTGATGGACGCTCATTGCAGGAGAGCATAGACGATGCGGCGGATGCAGTACGGTTGGCTGCTGATTTAGAAGCTGGCTGCTTGGTTATATATCCGGGGGGACGGAATAACCATATTGTACGACACGCTGAGCGCTTGCTCACCATGGCTTTGGATCAATTGCTGGATTTGGCCGAAGCGACAAATGTTACTCTCGCCATTGAGCCTATGCACCCGGCCTGTGCGGCTGAGTGGACTTTTTTAACCGATGTAGCATCGACCATTCGATTTATCAAGCGTTTCAATACACAGCAACTTAAGCTAGCCTTGGATACGTACCATTTTGGGTTGGATCCTGACCTGCGGAAAAATTTTCCCGAGATTGTACCGTACATGGCCATCGTGCATTTGGGCGATCGGCGCGACGCTCCTTCAATAGACCAGGAGCGTTGCCTCTTGGGAAGCGGTGTGGTGCCATTGGATCAGATGGTTTGTGAGCTACAGCTTGCCGGATATAAAGGCGATTTTGATGTGAAGTTGTATGGCCAGGATATCGAACTTTGTGATTACGGCCAACTGCTTAAAGACTCACGTCAACAATTCGACCGTATGCTATCCTTAGCGTTGTAGATTCTGATGAAACGAAGTAATAGCCCGCTCGTCATTACTTCTCAGGTATCCTTGTCTGCAGACGAACTAAAATTTACTTTTGTCCGCAGCACGGGACCTGGAGGGCAGAATGTGAATAAGGTCAACAGCAAAGCCGTTTTGCATTGGAACATCCGCCAGTCTACATCTCTTCCAGAAGATGTGAAGCAACGTTTTCTTAGTCGCTATGTTCGGAGGATCAGTCATGAGGGTCAGCTAATACTTTCCAGTGATCGGCATCGCGAACAGGCGCGTAACGTGACGGACTGTGGACGCAAATTACGCGAATTGGTGCTCTCTGTACTCACCCCACCGAAACCGCGCAAGCAAACCAAACCTTCGCGTGGCGCGGTTCTTCGCCGTCTGCAGCAAAAACGCAATCGGGCCTTGCGAAAGCAGACACGTCGATTCCGACCGGATGACGAATGATCTAAGCCATTTTAACGTAACGATTTAGGTGTTGCCCAAGACTTTCCGAAAGACCTTTTCAAGTAGTTCTTTCGGGTGGTTAGCTAGGCATTTGTGCTCGTTTATGGGTATAATTAGCGGAGCACTTTTCGCATTGGGCCTCAAGTTGGCCCCTTTTATGTTGGCCCATCCTTTGAGTTGGCAGTTGATAAGACGATCAAAGATGCCGGTATCTCTTCGATAGACCTGCAAGTTTCTGAATTTTGATGTGAGTGTCGAGATTCGCTTGACACAGTGTCAGCAAGGGCACATGGGTAACCTCGCTTATAGGGTAATTCATGGATAAAGGTTATTTGTAGTCACGAGGCGAATGAACCATGGGACATGAGTTTCCATGGAGCTATAGGTTTCTATGAAACCACGGGCCTCGTGAAAATCATGAATGTAAATGTTGCCGAACAATTCGGAGGCTCCGTAATTCGTCGGCCCCGTTTTCTATCGACAGTGTATCAGGAGGGCAAAGTAGGATGCATGGAAATGACACACTCAAGGGAGGTAATGCCGCGTGGATGGAACACCAAATTCTCGATCATGTGAAGCAGGCTTTGCGTGTGACACTCGATTGGCAGGTGCCTTCGGTCGGTATGCCAAGAAAATTGTCCAGCGTACGCTTTACCCTTAAATCGTTTATTCGACACCTGGAACGATTAATGGATTTGGAAGAGCGAGATGGGTACATGGTGGTCGTTACGGATTTAAAGCCGAACATGCAACACCGCATTGAGCAGTTGGTGCATGACCATGCCCAATTTCGCAGGTTGTCCGAGCAACTTCTACTTGAGGTAGAAGCATTGTCAGAATGTCAAAGTGAGCAATTTACCCAAGCATGCCAAAGAATCGATAATATGCTCGCCCATGTCGACCAGCACGATGAGGCCGAAATTTTGTTGTTGCAGGAGTCGCTACTTTACGATGAGGGGGGCGAAGGTTAGTGCAACGTTGCAGTATGCTTTTCGGATTATGGGATAGGTTCTTTGTTGAGACGATACGCTAGAGTACCGTCAAGCTTGGCATGGGCGGTTTGGCTTGTCGGCTGGAAGTAAGGTTTTTAACCAACTGATAGCATATCCGTTCGAAGAAAGGGGCCGCTTCGGGGTCGAGAAAATTGTCGGCCGTTTTGCCATCGTCACCGCGTTGACGAATATCGATTTGAATAGGGACTTCCCCCAGAAATGGGATTTCCAAAGACTCCGATTTTTGCCTGGCACCGCCCGATCCAAAAATGTCGTAACGACGACCGTTGTCAGGACAGAGGAAGTAGCTCATGTTTTCTACCATTCCCAGTAGGGGAATGTTTACTTTGCGGAACATGGCCACGGCCTTAACCGCATCGAGCAAGGCGACATCCTGAGGTGTGCAAACAACGACCGAACCGGCCAAGGGTAAGAGTTGCGAAAGGGTGAGTGCGATATCGCCCGTGCCTGGTGGCATATCGATGATCAAATAATCCAAATCTCCCCAGTCAGTATCGCGTAAAAATTGGGTGACCGCTCCGTGGAGCATGGGGCCGCGCCAAACAACCGCTTCTTCAGGTGGAACAAGAAACCCCATGCTCATAACCGGCATGCCGTCTGCCATAATGGGTTGGAGACGATTATTTTCTGCGGTAGGTCGTCCTGAAAGGCCCAGTAAGTGGGGAATGCTAGGGCCATAGACATCGGCATCCATGAGCCCCACTTTACAGCCCGTCCGCTTTAATCCGTAGGCTAGTGAGGCGGCAATGGTGCTTTTTCCCACACCCCCTTTACCTGAGCCAACCGCGATGACACTTTTCGCAGTTAGCCCAATGCCGCCAATCGGTTCTGCAGGACGTTGATGCAGGGCAACCTCGACTTTGACCTCAGGCGTTCCAGGCAGCTTTGAACGTAACAATTGCTGCAGATTCTCGCTGGTTTCTTGCCATAACGGGGCGGAATATGAGGTCAAGCCAATGGTCACTTCCACCCGTCCGGCATCGACGGACAGGTTGTGGATTTGTTCCATTTGCGCGAGACTGCGACCGGTCTCTGGATCGTTAAAATCCTGTAATAGACATTCAACTTCAGTCCGACCAAATGTTCCATCCGCCATTAGTGGCTCCATGCTAAAAAGTAAGGTTTTGACTCGATAATACCGCGTAGCGCATAAAAATCCCCCCGCAAGTGGGGCAGCAACTTGCGGAGGGCAGTTTGCGCAGTTCTCCCACGCAACCTGGAGTGTAATAAAACAACGCAGAAATAGCAAATCTTTCTGCTTCGTAGAGAGAGGTTTTTTTCCAGGCGAAAAGTCGTAATGCTATTCAAAACAACAGTTTACGAGTTTTTGTAAATATTGATAATTAGTAATATTTATCAAAATCATAGGAGCAGATTATTCGGATAGTTGCCGTTATGACGAATGTAGTGCTCTTAATTTGAGCATTTGATCGAGCCGATGCAAGTTGGCAGGAGTTGCCAATGCCGATTAGCTGGGCGACATGCGGCCCGGTGAAACCCAAATAGACGGACCGAGCCGATCAGGCCTGTTTTTTGGTAGCCCAGCGACTGATGGGCATCATGGGATTGCCAGTTATCACAGTCGATGACGGTGACAAGGCTATTTATTTCGAATTTAGTGAGCAGAACAGGAAGCTGCTTCATCAGAGTTCCCCAAGCGCCCATCCTGGTTCCTTTTCCAGCATAGGTCCAGGCAAATCCGGTAGGAAATTGGAAGGATAATCGTAACTCGTCTCAATCTTCAAGACATTCTCCAGGACCATGCACAATCCAGACAGCTGCTCCAATATTACCTTGGCAGAGTGTCATAAAGCACAGGTCACCACGGACTAGACGGTCTTCGACAGTTTGTTCGTCTCCATAATAGTCGGCCAATTTGGGCAAATCGCTTTGGTTTGCTAATCGGACTTGATAACTCTTGAGGATACGAGTGACCGATGTGGTTAGGCGACACGACCTGCCTGATAAATCAATTTGCCACAGATCGCCAGCATAAACTTTGAAGCAGCGATTCAGGATCGGCAACATCAGGATTCGCCGTAACAGCGCATAGAGAGTACGTTTGCTGCCACGTACTCGTCGCAATTGGCTCACTTGGGACAAACGGTGATGCCATGTTCGGGTTATTGCTAATGGGTGGGCTGTCATGGAGGTAGCTTCTGGGTGAAGCGAATTGTCGAGACTAACAGAGAATCAGTAGTTTCAAAAATGGCCAATGAAGCCGACACGGACAATGTGCTAGAGGTTCAAGACATCGTTTTCCAAGCGGCTTATCGGCTTGCCCCACGTAGGGCTGGATGGCAATTGGAAGTACGGAGAATATATTTGTGGCGATCTTATGCACGCTGCCACCAGAAAAAATGCCATGGCCTAAGATTTATCATATCTATCGTTTTGCTCAGGGACATGAAATGGACCGTTTTCTGGCCTGTTTAGAGTAGCTTTCCCACAGGTAATGGGTTGGAGAATTACTGGAAATCAAATTATCAATGTGTGGAATTGCTGGAATAATCAGATTAGATCGTCGCCCTGTATCCATCGGTCGCCTGGAGGCCATGATTGCCCGGTTGGGTCATCGAGGTCCAGATGCCATGGCGATTTTGTCGATGGTCACGAGGGCGGAAAGCATGTCGGATTGGCCCACTCACGACTTAGTGTCGTGGATTTGGAGAATGGCCGACAGCCAATGTGTTATGGATCGTTGACGATTACTTTCAATGGCGAAATTTATAACTACGTAGAACTCCGAGAAACTCTCATTCAGAAAGGTCACACCTTTCAAACACGGTCTGACACAGAAGTAATCCTGCATGCCTATCAGGAGTATGGTGAGGAATGCGTCGAACATTTCAATGGACAGTGGGCCTTCGCCATTTGGGATCAGAGTCGGCAAACTCTGTTTCTTTCTCGTGATCGTTTTGGCATCCGGCCCATCTATTACACTCAGAATTCGGGAAAACTACTTTTTGCTTCCGAAATCAAATCATTATTGTCTCCTACGGGGATCTAAAAACCCTCGTCTTCAGGCGATCACTTCAGTAGAACTAGGCTACGGAAGCGTACTTCGATACCGTGCAAAGCGGGCATAATAGCCGCGCAGCGGCGACATCGT
>JBDOMT010000419.1:0-2486 GCA_039831705.1 Pirellulales bacterium
GTTCGACATAGGTGCGCGGGTCAATTTCGACCAACCGCTCACCCAAATGAGTCACGGCAAGCACGCTGTCAAATGCCGACACAAGACTGAAAGCACTCAGCGGTGTCTTGGGCCACGGCTCACCATATTCAGGCACTTCCAGCCGAGGACCGGCGACAGCATGACCCACCTCGAGCTCGGGGTGCAGTCTGACAATCTCACCGGTAACCTGTGCCGAGACCACGACGGTTCGATCCGAACGAGCCGTCCCGAATGTGGAAACAATCTCTTGAATATTGCGTGAGTGCACTTCAAAGGCTTCGACGTTGAACACCGGTTCTTTCGGTACGCGAAGCACCGCCGGCTTCTTGAGCGAAGCCAGTTTGGCAAAGCTGGCGATGCCAGCAACGAATGCAGCAACCACAACCATGCAACTGATCGAGGTTCGCCCGGGTAGGCCAGCCATAACTGTTGTGTCTTTCGAACAAATCTGGAGGAACATTCCGTCAAATGGTTGTGTACACAGGCCGCTTGACCTCACACGATCGTCTCCCACCTGAAAACCATCGATTCCTTGTGTGATGTTGCCGAGTTCAAATTTCGAGACCATCACCTGCGGTGCCCGGAGTGGATGTGAGCGCCAAAATTGAGCGCACAACATGTTCTTCAATCAACGGCAAAAAACCGCTTCAGCCCACGGCTGAGATCTTCGCTTGCCAACACCTGCCACAAGCTGCCGTAGTCATCGGTCCACACCAGGTCGGGCATCGAATCGGGCCATTCCTCACTGCCTAGCACCAGCTCAGGACGTGCCAGAAATGCTTTGTTCCGAGTGACGAGAACCCAGGTACTGCTGGTTTCCGCCGGACTGGATTCGGGATTACTCCATTCCACCAAAACGGGCGTAAACTCGGCTTCGACTGCCAGGCTGTGCACCAGTGGCTTCAGATCCAGGAAGCGATTGGAAATGTGAACCGCCAGAATACCATCGGTCTTGATGTGCTTCCAATACAGAGCAAAGCACTCGCGCGTCAGCAGGTGCATCGGAATGGCATCACTGGAAAAGGCGTCGATTGCCAGTACGTCGAAGCCCTGGCTGCCCGACTCAGTCAATTCCCGCTCCATCTGTACGCGGGCGTCTCCCAACTGAATCGACAGATCCGCGGGGCAATCCGAACAGTAAGTGAAATACTCGTAGGCGACCCTTTGGACTTCCGGATTGATCTCATAGAAACGCAATCGATCACCGGCACGACCGTAAACCGCCATCGTGCCGGTCCCCAATCCAACAACTCCCAGGTGCATCGATTCCTGTTCGCGGCGCGGATGCGCATCAATCGCAAGGGACACGCCCGTACCGCTCCCATAGTAACTGGTCTTCATCCGGCGCTGCTGTGCATCTTCGAACTGAAACCCGTGCTGGATCCGTCCGTTTCGCACACTCAGATATGTCCCCATTTCGTTCCGTCCTCGGGAAACCGTCAGGACACCGTAGAAGTCTCGGGAACGTTCGATTGTGTTTTTTGATTGTTGAGTGGTTTCATAGTAGAGAAACGACGCCAACCCGGCGAACAGTGACGCGAACACGCACCAAGCCCAAAATGGGCGACCGCGATACAACAACCAATGAGGGTCGCAGTACCAGGCAACGAGAGTCATCAACACGCAACCGGCAACCCCCAGATGGTATTCCCAGTAATGCGAGAAGAGCTGGTTGGCGACCAGGACCACAAAAAGGCCTCCCAGCGCACCACCTGCGGCCACGGTGAGATAGAACCCCGTCAGGTAGCGAGATGCAGGTTTACAATGAGACAACTCACCATGGCAGGTCATGCACGTGGCAAACAACGTCAACGAATAGGAAAGGATCTGGATCGGAAGCGCAACGGCCACACTTTTGTACAGGCAAACACAACTCAGACCGGCTGACGCAAATAACATCACACCAAAAATGTTACGGCGATACCAGAACTCACTGTCGAAACACAAAATGAACGACAGCAGATACAAGCTCAATGGCAAGATCCACAAGAAGGGAACTACGGCCACTTCCTGACACAGCTGATTCGTGGTTGCCAACAACATAATCGACGGCAACACGGACAATCCCAACCAGAGTAGCACGCGGGGCCAGCCTGGTGCGGTCGATGGAGCGCCCGAGGCTGAGTCATCTCCCGATAAGTTGGCAGTCGAGTCCCCCATCATGCGCCGCGTCCAATACGCAGTCGAACCGCACAGAATCAGAAACACGACAAAAGCAACTGACCAAGCCTGTCCTTGTGTCCGCAGACTCAGATTCGGTTCGAACACAAAGGGGTAGGTCATCAACGCCAACAGGCTGCCTGCGTTCGAGAGGGCAAACAGCCGGTACGGCGATCGCAGCGGATAGACCTGGCTAAACCAGCGTTGCAGCAGCGGACCGGTCGACGACAACAGACCGTACGGCACTCCAATTGACACCAGCAGCAGCGCCAAAATCCTCAAGCTGGGATCCTCGCCCCCTTGAG
>JBDOMT010000303.1:0-2485 GCA_039831705.1 Pirellulales bacterium
CTATTATGCCCGCTTTGCCCGGTATCGAAGTACGCTTCCGTAGCCTAGTTCTACTGAAGTGATCGCCTGAAGGCGAGGGTTTTTGGATCCCAGTAGGAGACAATAATATTTCGTACCACTCTTTTTCCAGTAATTATTCGTTGAATATGATCTCTGGAAAGTGCAAAACCTGAACTAAGGTGCTTTTGGTATTGCCACTACGGCTCAATCCGCCAGATTAATTTGTGTCCAATCCCTAGGGGTTTTGCTACGGCGTATCTATATCATGAATTGTGCGCTGATCGTCCACCGGCAAGCGCACACAAAGTTTTGAATGGTTGAGCCAAAACTGTCGTAGTCCTCCGGGACTGTTGGCTTCTTGTATGCGGCAGCAGATCGCAGGCGGGATGAGTACGGGATGACCTCCACGGCCCCGATAGTCGGGCAGAATGGCGCGGTCCGGTTGCTTGACGGCGGTGGCAATGAGGGCCTGGAGTGTGGACTCGGCCACCTCGGGATGATCGGCCAGATGTAAAAGCACGTGGGCACGGCTGTTTAGTTGGTGTGTCCATTTGAGCCCCGCGCGGATGGATTCAAACATGGGTGCGTCCGGATCGCTCAGCACGGTCTGAAACATTCTATCTTCAAGCAACTTGGCCACACTATCGGCCTCGTGGCCCAGCACGACCACCATTGGATCGCAGACAAAATCAATTGCATCGAATGCCGCCGCCACGAGCGGTTTGTTTCCCTGGGGCGTAGGCCAGAGGTGCCATTGTTTTCGACCCCCCATACGCCGCCCCCGACCCGCAGCCAGCAACAGGCCAATAGGACGGTTTGTGTTGGGAGTTGGCATGATTGTAACGTGACTTTACCCTTTACGGCGAACGTTGGGTTTGGTGATGGCCAGCGCTGCGGGGGAATCGCTCATGGGCAACTGGCGGCGGACGGTGTGGTCGAACTGGTAGAGGGCTCCGGCGATTGCCGGAGCGGTTGGAACCAAGCCGATTTCCCCGACGCCACGTGCGCCAAACGGACAATCGGGATCTTCCTCTTCGATAAAGATGAGCTCCATTTCGGGCATTTGATGCGCCCGCAAGACGCCACAATCGTTTATCTTTTTGGCTTGGACCTCCCCCCCTTCGACAGCAAAATTTTCGGTCAATGCGTAGCCGATACCCATATGCAGCGAACCGTACATTTGGCCTTGGAGATGGACCGGATTGATGACTCGTCCGACATCGTGCGCGGCGATCATTTTCGTCAGCTTGCCGTCGTCGTTGAGGATTGCTACCTGAGTGGCAAAGCCATAGGTGAGATGCGTTTTGGGTCCGCCCGGCTTATCGATGTCGTGACCCAGTTTGCTGGTGTAATCGCAAATCCACTCTCCGTGGAACACCTGACCTGCCAAATCGGCCAATGTTTTGCCGGCACGCAGTTGGTCCTGTAAAGACTTGCCCGCAATTGCGATGGCGTTGCCGGCCAGCACGGTGGCGCGGCTGGCAGTGGTTTGGCCGCAGTTGAGTTGCAGCGTGGTGTCGGTGGAAACTTGGAATTGTGCAGGTTGCAGGCCAGTTGCCTCAACGGCGAATTGGATACAGACAGTGAATAGCCCCTGACCCATCTCGGTGAATCCGGTACGAATGTGGACGGTGTGGTCGTTTTCCACGGTGAGTGCTGCCCGGCCGATGTCCGGCATGCCGTTGCCAATACCAACGTTCTTGATTCCACAGGCGATTCCTGCGAATTTGGCCCTTTTGAACTGCCCCTTCACCGCTTCGAGTGTTTTGCGGAGTCCGAACGGCTTGTCCAACAACTGACCGGTGGCAAAGGCTTCGCCCGCTTCGAGAATGTTGCGATCGCGGATGTCGTAGGCATCGATACCTACTTTTTCGGCCAACCGATCGAGTAACCCTTCGATGGCAAACGCTGCCTGATTGGCTCCGAATCCTCGCATTGCTCCGCATGGCGGATTGTTGGTGTATACGGCCAACGACTCCATGTTGATTACCGGTACGCGATATGGGCCGGTGCAATGTCCGCCAGCTCGTTCCAGCACTTTCGCTCCGACTGAAGCATACGCCCCTTTGTCGCCGATGATGCGTGCTTGGACCACCGTAAGGTGGCCCTGATCGTCGCATCCGATTTTGTAATGCAATTCGATCGGATGTCGTTTGGGGTGAATGCGAAAACTCTCAGGCCGAGTGAGAGTGAGTTTTATCGGTTTACCGGTGAGCCAGGCCATCAGTCCTGTTTGAGCCTGGATCGACATGTCTTCCTTGCCGCCAAACGCGCCGCCGTTGCTGACTAATTTGACCTGTACCTGCTCCTTTTCGACGCCCAACACCGAAGCAACCTGGCGTTGATCGTCAAACACTCCCTGACCCTGGGTGTACAGTAGGAGCGATTGGGATTTGCCATCCGTCAATTGCGGTATGGCGATACAGGATTCCGGTTCTAGAAACAGGTGTTCGATATGCTGCGTGCGATACGTGTCTTCAATCAC
>JBDOMT010000201.1:0-2485 GCA_039831705.1 Pirellulales bacterium
AGTAAAACTGACCACGAGAAAATCGTATGGTTTTCGTACGTATGGAGCCATTGAAATTGCCTTATATCACAACCTTGGACGCCTGCCTGAACCAGAATTTACCCACAGATTCTGGTGAGGAGGCAAACTTTTTAACTAGGACTTGAAATCCTCATGGCAGTCACCCCCGCATCCTAGCGATACGAGATTAGAGACCGACAAAGGCCGCTCGATAGCCGGCGATGGGCATTCGCCAATGACCGATTCATGCAGAGGATCGAGAAAACTTGCTTTTGTCACCCATTGGCGGGATTTCCATAGTGGCAAGAGTTGAACTCAGCATCTCACCGCTTTGATGTAACGTTTCGCTTGGGGGTCGTAGACGGCGTCGACTCCGATGTAGCCGTACTGGGCTTCGAGGAAGAGGACGATATCGTGGGGGCAGTTGAACGGTTGGCCCTCGCATGTGATCTCGCCGATTGGGGCGATGGCGTTCTGTGGAATGCGGACATGACCAAGCATGTCATGGAGGTAGACGACCCCGTCGCTTGCGTCCGTCATAATTTGGATATCAACAGTGACGGTGTGGAAATCAGCGACTCCGTACTGCGGTGGGAGCTCAAACGTGTCCGATGTAGCATCGAATATCTCAAGCTTACGCGCGTAGCTGGTAACGGCGCGGATTTGGTAGGGGTCGGGCAGCAATGCAGCGATTTTTGTGTGCATTGCTGTCAGGTCTTTGTCGTCGAATGTAGGGAGGTAGGCTGCAATGTCGAAGTCATCATCGTGGGGGATCTGTTTGCCATTGCGGTAAGCGCCCAGGAGCGTGCCGCCGTCCAGGAACCACGTGATCCCGATCTGGTCGAGCACTGGTTTAACGAGCTTGGCTAATTTAACGCGTGAGATGCCATAAATGTCGTTACCAACACCACAAGCCTTATGTGGAGGAAGTCTCATCGTTGGAAGTCACCTTGTTCGTTTGAAAAGCCGCGTCGCTTCGAATTCATGCTCAAGAACTGTTTGGGTTTCTTCGACTTGAGGGGTATCGCTCCCGAATGTGTTCTAGTTGGGTTACGGATGTTTTTGTGCGTAGATGAGTTTGCGATGGCCACTGTAGGATCTTGGTGCGAGGCTGTGAGCCGGCTAGGGAAGCGCAGGCGGTCGCGCACGTCATTTTTTAGGACTGCTGGATAAACGTGGTTTCGTGCGTGGGCGAGATGTATTTCGTCATCAATCTCGCACAACACCAAATCGTCAACCACCGGGCAGGACACGGGCATGAGCCGCGCCACGTCCACGAGACAATCAGTCTCGTAGTCCATGTGGCGAGTTGTACGAAAGCGTTTGGTGGCGGAGTCGAGCATTACTGCGAACAGCGATCGAGAAATTTTACAGATGCCGACCATCTCGCCCGATACCTCCGAACCCAGACAATCCCGATTCTTAGACATCGCCACCAGGTAGCCATCTCGCGTCTCTACAAACACTTCGTCGCTGGACTTCGAAAATCCTGACAGCAACAAGACGTTGTCGCTGGGATATTCCAGGCATTTGGTGAGTGCTCGGCGTTCGTATACGAGATCAGACTCCAGTAGCAAGAATGATTCGTCATCGCACTGCCTGGCACAATAGAGCGAATACATGCTGCCTGAATCTGCGAAGTAAGGGTTGTGAACCAACTTTACCGTCTGGCCGTATCGGGTCTGTAAGTGCTCAAACTGCTCGGACAGGTGTCCCGTGACAATCACAATCCGCTGCATACCCACACCAAGAAGCCGAAGTATGGACTCCTCAATAATGGATTTATCACCAAGGCACATGCATCCCTTGGGCGTCAGCTTGCCACGATCTTTTAGGCGCAATCCCATGCCAGCGGCAAGGATGATTGCTGTTCGAACTTCGTGATCATAGGATCCAGACATCGTTAGACTTACGTCACCTCCATAAATAGCGAACCCACATAGGCGGTGCACGCGAGTTGGCGAACCAAAACACCGACTTTCCCAGGCACAGCAGTCAGTCCCACACAACCGAAAAGCAAAACAGCTTCAATGGGGACTCAGGACAAACAAGAACGTCGCAGAATTCTGTGCGTCAGCAACGACGCCGGCGACCTTCCAGAGCAGTCAACAAAACCGATGGTCGGCAGCAGAAATATGCGGCGAGTATGCCAACACTTGTTGGGCGGGACTGCACGAGCATCCAGCTCTGTAGGATAACCCCGCTCGGTCGAAAAATGCTAGCGCCTCGTATAAACAGCGGTAGTCATCTATTTCCGACCGGTTGCCGTAGCTTGTCGTTGAGGACATCTATGGCCAGCCGAAGTATAGTCCATGGGATTGTTGCCTGCAAGCTGATTTCAACCAGGATGCCTTGGCACAGCCTGCGTCTGCCAAACTATGTATCGCGTAACTACAGATGTTGATAGCTTTTCTTGTACGACAGCCGTTTGATTTGAGGTGCGAAAGACCTTCTACGGATCAGATTTGTCGAACCAATTGTCCCA
>JBDOMT010000138.1:0-10828 GCA_039831705.1 Pirellulales bacterium
TCTGCATTAAAGTGCTGCCACGGGAAAATCTTCGGAGACGGGCTTTGACTTCGTCGGTCGCATCGCTCTTGAATTCGGGTTGGCTCATGATTCTGCCACCGGCCGCAGAAAACATGTTGGCAACATAAAGGTCCATTCTTCCGTCTCGATCAAAATCGCCCCAAGCGGCAGACATTCCCGATGCGCTGTCCTCGGCATTGGCTTGCTTGGCGATATCGGTGAATTTCCGTTTGCCGTCAACTGTGGCATCGTTACGATAAAGATTGTTGCGTCCAAAATCATTGGACACGTACAGGTCTTGGTCTCCGTCGTTATCAAAGTCTTCCCACGCCGCCGCCAGACTGAATCGGCGATTATTCACCTCCAACCCGACCTCAGTGGTAACGTCGGTGAATTGCCACTCTCCATCCATCGAGATATCATTGCGAAACAACGAATTTTCGCCAGCGTTGTTGGCATCATGGTAAACTCGATTGGAAGCCCCACCGAGAACAGACAGCTCCTGATCCTCTGAAAAAAAGTCCTTGCCGTAGTCAACGCAGACGTAGATATCCAAATCACCATCGTTATCGTAATCCGCAGCAGACAGAGACATGGTATCGTCATCGGTCGATAGTACTTGGCGAATCTCAAATCCTTGATTTTGCTGGTTGTCGGCAATCACCAGAGCACCGAGGAGTGCAACGACCAAATCCTGGTCGCCGTCGTTGTCTAAATCCAAAAGCAGTGCACTGCGCGAGTTTTCCAACCAGTCCACACCCCAAGTAGCGGAAACTTCCTTCGCTGATCCATCAGGCTGCTGAAGAAACAGGCGATTTGGCAAATGGGACTCCTGACATACGAACAGGTCGTCCAATCCGTCGCCATTCACATCTCCCACGGCCAGCCCTGGATTACCAAGCGAGGAAAAATAACGAGTATCTTGCACGCGTTCGAGCCAGTGGTTCATCCCATGCAGGAACTGGTCATGAAACGACTCGTTGTTGCCCAAGACCGATTCCGTACAGTCCGTGAACCAAGGAGCGGTATTTGACTTGGAGATAACTTGCTCGAATTGCTCCACCCCAATCCATAGAATGCGAGGTTGCTTTTCGGCTCCATCGGCCCCATCGTCAGTATCAGACTGCGGAGACCAATGAATTACCCAGGTCGAATTTTGTTCGAGCATTCCGTCCGGGGTCTGTCCGGAGATAGCAAAATACTGACGGGAGACAAATTTATCGCCAGATGAGTGGACATTAAACACCTTAAATTTGAACCGCACACCTTTTGCAGCGAAGTATGGCTTAACCAGTTCGTTCAGGGCCGAGGCCAGCCCGATCGAACCCTGATACGGTTCATCAGCGCTCGGCTCGATCGATGCAGCGTCGATCTCTCCGCGCAAAACCGTCACCACCTTATCCTCCATGACAGAGCGTGTTGAAGCAGGAAGCAACGCTCGACATGAGAACTGCGGGCTGACAAATTTCTCGAGATCACGCGTGTCGATTCGCTTCCCATGCTGCAACAATTTCCCAAGCTGCTTGAGCGTCTGATTGATACGTTCGCTGTAGGCTTCCGTCGACCATCCGTCGCTCGTTGGATCGTCCAATTTTTGCCAACTCTGCCCCGTGGAGGCTGGTATCGTCGGCGAAGGCGTGTTTTGTTCAGATTGCCTCTGGCCGACCACCGCGGCATCGGACGGCGTCAATGGCCCCTGGGCCGGATGGGACCGATCCTTCTCGGTGGAACGCGGCGACCACATCACGAGACAGAGAGCCATCGCAGCCCCAACGATCGCTAACCCTATGATCCACCAGCCAACGACCGCTCCGAACCGTCGGCCGCTCCCCAGAGCACTCCTTGGTTTCCGATGCTGAGACGTATTGAATCTTGACACCATGTCCTATCCATCATCACCGGGCACTAACCCGATCGGCAATTATTCAACCGATATTTACTATTTGAATGCACCTGCTACCGTTCATGCTCACCATCTCTACCATTGTAGCAACACACAGTCCTGGCCAAGTCTAACGTCTGGGAAAATTCTCACATTTTCTTTACTGAAATCCAGGTCATGAGATCAAAGGGCCATTCCATGAACCTAGTGTTTTGATAGGGCTAACTGAAGACCATCGCCTGAAAGCGGAGGGTTCGCCGCCAGTCGGCTAAAGTCCTTCACTCACAGGGGTGACACCGACAGTCGTTCGGAGCAGACTGTGCCTGAGAGCAAACTTATTCTAACCTATGCTTGAGTGCGCAGCACAAGCGGGCAATCACTAAGATTGTTTTCAGACGTCTATTGAAAGTCGCTGTCGTCTTCGTGATGTCAGGAAATAAACCGCAACCGATCCGAACAGAATGAGTGTCGTCGGTTCGGGCACGGCGACCGACAGATCTTGCTGGCCGTTGATCAGCGTGCCGGCAATGGGCCCCAAGCCCAGAAGGTCGAGTGCCAGGTTGCCGGTGTCGCCGCTGCGAATAGGTTGCCACCCGTCCGTGAAAGCGGGACGGCCGGTGCCCGGGTCGAGCCGGGAGTCAGGATTGAGGTGGTAAAGATCGACACCGGCGGCAACACCTTCACCCCAGACCATGACGGGAATCGTGTAATTCTCCGGGTTGAAGGGGTCACTATGGCCACCAAGAGGTGTACCACCGTGGTCGGCGGTGAGGATGATGGCGGTGTCGTTCTGTAAGCTTGCATTGGTATCGATTAGATTTAGCAATTCACCCAAGTATCCGTCGACATCTTGCACCGTGGCTTCCCACCCGGGCGAACCCCAACCGAAATCATGCCCGCCACCATCGGGGTCGGCGTAGTGGAGGAAAATGTAGTTGTAGTTCGCAGCTTGCATGTTGGTGACCAATTGGTTTTGCACGTTGGCGGACGAGTCGATCACATAAGTGTCGATCTTATCCCTGCCGTTGTCAGCGCCGATGGTATCTGCTGCACCGTTATTCTCGTTGTAGCTATTGTCGAATACAACAAACTTGCCTTTGCCACCGTAGAACGCAGTCGAAAGCCCATGGTCGTGGGCCATGTCAAATGTACTGGCCACATAGGGCAAGTTGGTGATGCGTGGATCGTGTAACGTTACCGTTGAATTGGCCGACAAAGAGTTCAAAGTCCAGCCATGCTGGGTTGTGTCAGGCATCCCCGCAGGTTGCAAAACGGGGCGCGAGGTGATCATCGAAGCATGATTGGGCAATGTGCGAGTATTGAAAAATCCGGCGCGCGCATTGAAGGTTGCAGCTCCTTCATCGGTAAGTCGCTTGAAGTTGGGATATGCCAACGGTTCGCTTGCGATCAGGTCTGCCAGAAGATCGCCACGCAAACCGTCTACGCTGATTTGGATGACGTGACTTACCGTGGGGTTGGCAGCTACGAGACTTTGTGCAAAGACCAAATTGATACCAACTGTCAGAACGACCAGGCCCAAAACGCTAAAGAGGGCCAAAACGCTAAAGAAGCACTGACACAGGATCACTGTAATTCGAGTTAGAGATCTTTGCATGTTGAGTACCCTTTCTTGGTCTGTCTGCCGCTGTTTTTTCAGGGAGTAACTCTTTGACCAGGCAGCAGCAAACCCCAGCGCTAACGTCTCTCTTTTTTCTTACCCTTTGCAGGCACTTCAAAGTCTTGAGTCGCTGCTTCCATAGGAAAGTCCGCACTGGTTTGGTACTGTGAAAAAATTTTCCGACCGATCGGAATGACGGCACCAAATTCATTTTTGAATTGCACGCCATCGGTACCAAAAATATAAACCTTGTGCGGTCCGCCTACGGTTCCCAGGCCAAGCATCGTTTCATATTTTCCATCAACGATTTCAGCAGATGAGCCAGGGCCAGCATTACCCTTCTTTGTGTCCGGCGCGAAGCGAATATTTCCTCTGGGGACCGGTTTGCCTTTATAGGTTATTTGGCCTTTCAGGTCGTATCGAGCGATACCACCTTTGTCGCAACCACTTAAACCGCAGTATGTTGCAAGCACGACGCCGATGAGCATCCATGTACACAAGCGTTCCATAAAGCTGGCTTTCCACAATAAATCGCGATTAGTCTGCGTAAGTCAATGCAGCTGAGCAGGTAAATGCATTAGGGTAATTCGTAGAGTTCTCCGTCGTTACGCGAACAAACCCTTTCGAACACCTCCAAGTCGATATCAAATGTGATAGATTTCACCGAGCCATCGCAAAATACGGTGTTGAAACCACCATTGTGGGATGAGCCAAATGAAGATTGCATGACACTCGTAGCATTCAAGCTGGGATTGATTAAATCGGCTAGCGGTTGAAGGTAGCCCCAACGCGTGGTGTCATGGTTCCAGCCTTCTGTGTAGCCAGCATCATCGTTCCCTTGCCTCCCATCCAACCGACCGGCATGCAGGTGTTTCTCAGCGACCAACAGCGTATTGGACATGCCATCTTCGATATGCCGGCTCGGTATGATCGAGGGGCTGAAATGTTCGTAGGTGGTAGCAGGCATACCGATATTCGCGGCCACTTTAGGAGTCCGGATAACAACACCATCGGCGCCATTTCCATACGATTCATAACCAGTGGCACCAACATCTGAGGTACCTCCATTGCCCGCATAATCGATCTGTGCACGTGGACTACCTCGAACGTCTGGGTGGACACGGAAAGGCCCACGGGTAGGGCAATAATAAGAAGGTACCACGGCCGCGTAAACCTCAAGCTCCCCTAACGGCCAAACGTTTTGTTGTTCGATGTAGGGCAGGATTTGATAGGCCCAACCCCAAGCTTGATTGGGAGCACTCAATGGCTTGCCTTTATCTCCAAATCGCCTCTCATTCGGACGACTGCCATCGGTCATGCGATTGGCCCACAGCGTAAATCCACCGTCGGGATAGATTTCTCGTGCATCGGCGTGCAATGCAAATGCCAACCCAATCTGCTTGAGATTATTTAAGCACTGTGTGCGTCGCGCTGCTTCTCGGGCCGCTTGAATGGCTGGCAGCAAGAGAGCGACCAGGATGCCGATGATGGCAATCACCACCAACAATTCGACGAGTGTGAAACCGGTACGTTTCGAGGTGCGTTTCGATTTGTGGTACATTCGTTCGATTCTCCGGCAGATACTCATGGGTGAAACGCAGGACTTAAAACCAGTGACTTGGAACGCCTTGCAACATGTCTCGCATTGTATGCCTGAACGAGACGACTGGCAAGCAGTGAAAAAGACCCCTCCACCATGTGATGTTGGAGGGGTCTTATGAGTTTCTCCTCAGGCAATGCTATCACGACATCCTTAGCTGCGACGACGCAAAGCGAGAACTCCGCAGAGACCAAAGCCCGCCAACACTAAAGTGGTAGGCTCAGGAACCCGGATGGCACCATCGATAATGTAGAATAGAATGCCACTACCGATGCCAATACCGCCATCTTCAACGTCAGTACCGGCAACCGTACGGAATCGCAGGGAACCATTCGCGTCACTGGACAAGGTGACCATACCGACGTCAAACGTACCGATGTCATTCGTCTCAGTGGTGAACCAAGAAGTATTGATGGTGGTCGGAGACTCCTCATGGGTACCCGCGAAGCCAACGACGCCGTTGAAACCACCGGTGATATCACCAAGGTTATCGGCAGGTGCCATGCCGGCAGTGTCGCCATAGCCATTGACACCATTGGGAGAACCCAGGAAAGCAGGTGCAACGTGGTTGAGCGATCCACTATCGAGATTGATAACCAAATCGGCGTTGGTCCAGTCGGTGGTGGAAGTGACCCGCATGGCCCAGGTGGTGAAGCCAGTAAGACCCGGATCGTCAAAAATCCCCGTGTTCACTGGAACAAAGTTGGTTACTGTGCCGGCTTGTGCCGCAGCAGACATGCAAACAGCGGCAACTAGGCCTAAAAATATTTTGTACATTAGCTGTCTCTCCAATCAAAGGTGAATACTATCAATTAATGCTATCAATTAAAACAGGGAATCAACTCTTTATCTTATGCCAAGTTTCTGCGCCCAACTCGGTAACCGGGAGCGAGGTCGATTAGGGACTCGTTGTTGCTTTCGCATCGCCCTAATCGATCTCGTGATCTCCCAGTGACTGAGTAAAAGCCTAGCTGCGCTTCCTGCGGGTGATTAGCAGGGACAAGCCAGACAGAGCCAACAAAGCAATCGACGCGGGCTCAGGTACAGCCGCACCAGGTGTTGGTGGTGGATTCCAGCCACCCAATACGATACCCAGGTCGAGACCATCGACAAAACCGTCTCCGTTGATATCGGCCGGATCGTCGCCATCCAAAGCGTTAAGGGTCGCAACGTCAGCTGCAGAGATGGCTCGGTTGAAGACATAGAATTCATCAATGCTTCCCTCAAACCGACGTCCGCCGCTGTCCTCAACTGCACCAATACCTGCGGCAAAGAAATCTCCTAGAGCTTCCTGGCCACCCCAATCGCCCACAAGGTTTCCGTTGTTGCCGGTGCCTGCTGCCGTGTCGACTAACTCGCCGTTGATATATTTCCTAAGCATACCAGTTGCTCCTTCACTCGCGTCATAACTGACCGCAACGTGGTTCCATACATCAAACGAATATGCAGAGTTGTTCGAGTCGGCCACTGTCGTGCAGCATGCTCCACCCGTACGCATCGTGATACGTACTGCCCCACCGCCATTTTGCAGTTGGAAATGCGTATTGAAATCACCGCCCGCAGCGCGGGTCTGGAAAATCGACTGGTCTCCCCCGATATCGTCGACGTTTACCCAAGCAGCGATGGAATAACCACTTTCACCGTTGAGGCCACTGGTCGGTAAGTTGTCCGAATGGTTATTGGTGATGTGTTTGCCGTCCAGATTAATGTAAACCGGCAAATCGAGACCGTCTGTGGATTGATTGAACACAGCCGCTCCACCACCTCGTACCCCAGCTCCAAGAGCCAAAACACCGGGTGTTGTGTCGAACGAGTCACCCTGATGGATCTCTCCAATTTCATTCGAACTGGCTAGACCGTAGTCATTGCCCGACTCATCCTCGAAACGGCCAGTGGCACCAGCTCCAGAGAGGTCCGATGTCAGAATTTCGTCAAAATCCAAATAATAGGTCAGATTCCCAGTCACTAGCGGCTGGGCCAAGCAGTCACTCGTTGCAAAGGCTGCAACCGCAACCAATGCGCAGGTCATCAAGTTACTTCTAAAATACGCTAACATTAGGTCTACCTCCAATTAGCAGGGGTTGGTAGTAATTATACTCGGCTATCCCCCCCGCAGTTTGGATAGGCTGAGTCAATCCATACTCAGTAGCTGTCGATCGGACTTGTCAGATTGAAGTGCTCCTATGTGGTTGACTGTTGCCAGTGAACAAAAAAAAAAAACTCAAGCTGGTTGCATGGCCCCCGAAAACCGCCTCATCAAAAACGGCATCGTGGCCCTCGTAGTATATAAATCACAAGTATCAAATCTCTCCGGACACGATGTGTCAACCATTCCTATTGACATTGGTCATATTGACACGGGCCTACGACCGCAATTCGATCTGTGACTAACCTTCCTGTGGAGTCACAGCACAAACCGAAGCGTCTGGCTTCTCTAAAAATAATTACAAGAGAACTTCTCTAAAAATAAATACAAGAGAAGCAAGTGTTTGTAATTAAGGAAAAGAGCAATTGTCGGGCAACGAAAACCTTGCCCGACCTAATGAGCAACATCACTTGCTCCACTATACCAAGACATAATTACAAAATATGCGAAAAGTATTTAAATATATCGTAATTCACCCTTAGCCAGATATCGCCCCCTGCTTTTCTGTGCAATTCACCCTAGCCAGATGTCGCCCCCTGCTTTTCTGTGCAATTCACCCTAGCCAGATGTCGCCCCCTGCTTTTCTGTGCATTGACAAAATATTCTCGAAACCAAGGACTTGATGTGATTCCTACTCGAAATCGAAAGCGAGCGAGTCCATGCCAATCGCACCGACTCACTCGCTTGCGTTTCGTGCTAGTATTTGTTAAATTCCCCGCCTGAGTTGCACAAACACTCACATGGTCTCCTCTCTGGGCTGATTTAGTACCACCCCTTCGGGACTGGTAACTGTCCATCATGCGCCAACACTGCCGAATGAAGTTTAGATTGTCGATACGTCGGGCTCATGATAAGATCGATTCAACACTTAGAAACGCGACCATTTTTATTAAGCCCACGACTAAATTGCTATGCGGTTTGCTCGAGTCCTCGCTGGATTACTTTGCTTTTTTCTTGGCGTTGTCGTTGTGATGTGCGTAGGGATCGATTTTCAGGTCGAAAAGGCTGAAGTATCCCTATGGGTTAAATTGGCCAATTTGCTGTTCCTTCTCTTCCTGGGCGCCTTGCCAGCATATGGTGGGGCTCTCGTCGTCCGTCACGCTCTACGTGATAACACGCTCGTCGATAGGGCTCAATCGGAACGAGTACCTTTCATCAGCAAGCATCCATGGCTAGTTCTAGGCATCAGCCTGGCCTTATCGGGAACCGGTTCATGGTGGAAGCTTCACCAACCCGATGTTCCTTTGGAAATGAAGCCCCAGGGCATACTCAGCTTTGAAAAGCAGCAGGAAATCTGGGATGCCGAGCATGTTACCTTCGAGCTTGAAACTTTTTTCACAACAAAATTTACTCAGCTTTTGGCCAAACGGGAAGCAAAGCGACTGACTCATTTTTTTCGTGATGAGTTTCAGGGAAAGGTACTTCAGCATCTCGACGAGAAGACAAGAGGGCACAGCATCGTTTCGGAAGTCCGTTATTCGCGTGATCTCGACCAACTGCGTTCCGTCGAGGTTGAAGAATTCGTCGCCTTTCTCTTAGACTCGATCAAGGATTTCCAGACCATCGAACGCAACCGGTTACGGATACTAAAGATCAACCGAATGGCCGGAGATCGTGATTTATGGCTAGTTGAACTCTTGTTTACTCAACACGGCAGGGACAACGACGGACACTTGCTCGATCTGGAATCTCGTCATCGAGCCCAACTGCGATTTTCGGGAGACCAGGAGATCGCGTTGGGAAAGATCGTCACAAGTTGGGTAGTCGAGTCGGTTATCGTCCGGAATTCAGCGGCCGCATTGATGAAAGAAATCACTCAACAAGTTGGACTGGCCGACATTCCGTTTAAGGATAATTGGACCGAACCTACCGATATTGATCCGCATCGTTACCAAATCGCTGTGGAGGATTTCGATCGAGATGGCTTTCTGGATGTCGCAATCGCATCGGTCGAAAGGGCCTGGTTACTACGGTCGGTCGCGGGGAACAAATTTGTTGATGTTACGACATTGCTACTTCCCGAAAAAGTTCGCCATCCTCGTCCACCCGAGTGGGGAATGCCTGTCTGGATCGACTACGACAACGATTCTTATCCCGATTTATTGTTAGGCCGCTACCTCTTCCACAACGATCAGGGACAAAAGTTCAACGACGTAACCAAATGGTCGGGAATCGAGTTACCGTCCATGCCTATGGGTTGTGCAGTGGCAGACTACGATTGCGACGGTCGATTAGATTTTTACGTTGTTTATCAGCAAGATGTCGCCCGAGAAGCACTCGAAGGCAGTTTGACAAAGCCTGCCCCATGGGTGGGAGATGAACATTCCGGCAGCAAGAACCGGTTGTGGCACAATGAAGGCAACGGGCGCTTTCGCGATGTGACTGCCCTAGCCGGCGTTGGCGGCAAGGCGGATCATACCTTTGCCGCAGTTTGGTTCTATTTTGATTCGGACCGATTTCCTGATCTATATGTAGTCAACGATTTTGGTAAGAACATGCTACTAAAGAATCGTGGTAACGGGACGTTTGAAGATGTTTCTACTCAGTTCGGGGTCGACGACTTTGCCACAAGCATGGGCGCCGTAGCAGGCGATCTGGACAATGATGGAACGGTAGAGCTCTATGTTGCCAACATGTACTCCAAGATGGGCCGGCGCATCATCGCCCATGTGGGCGAGTCGGACTACCCAGCCGGAATCTTCCCACAGATCGAGGGATCGTGTGCTGGCAATCGTCTCTATCATTGGACAAATGACGACAATATATTCCGTGACTTGAGCGTGGAATTGGAGGTAAATGAGGTTGGCTGGGCCTATGGATCGACGATGGCCGATTTTGATGGCGACGGCTGGTTGGATATCTATGCCACGACCGGCTACCTGAGCTTTCATCGGCGAAAGCCCGATGGGTGAACTTGCCTTTGGCGAGCTGTCGTGACACAGCCTTTAGACCGCAATTGTAACCTTCCACAAATTGGCGCACTCGATCGAGAAGCAGGGGAGTTTTGGGTGAGTAATCCGTTTGCGCTTCAACAGAAAAGACACAATTTGAGTGCGTACGAACGCAATCGATTCTATCTCAATTGTCCAGGGCAGCCGTTCTTAAACGCCTCCTACTCTTCTCAAGCCGACATCGATGCGGATTCGCGGGCAGCGATTGCCGCAGATTTCAACAACGATGGAAAGCCTGACTTACTCGTCAGTTCAGCCGGTGGCGGAGTCTTGAGACTCTTTCACAATCGGTTTCCACAGACAACAAATTACGTACGGTTCGATCTGGTCGGCACGCACAGCAACCGTTCCGCCATTGGCGCACGCCTGCTTGCCCGCTGCGGTGGCCGTCAAATCGTCCGCGATCTATTTCCTACCAACGCATGCCAGGGAATGGCTCCGGCGGAAATGCTGATCGGAGTAGGTAAGGCGGAACAAATCGATCATCTCACCGTGCGTTGGCCCAGTGGAAAAATCCAGCAGTTCGATAACTTGCCGGTCAACACAACCATTACCTTATCTGAGGGGAACGACGATTATCAAGCGGCTCTCCCTGAAGCAGCTCAGCAGTAGTCGCTAACGCTTTTTGGTT
>JBDOMT010000366.1:0-22183 GCA_039831705.1 Pirellulales bacterium
TCCAATGGCAACGTTTTTATGGTATGACCAGCGGCGGTTCCCAGAGCATGGGTGACTTGGATGGGGACGCGGATGTCGACCACTACGACAGTTGGATTCTACGACGTAATCTGGGAATGATAGCAACGACTGATATCCAGGCGAATGCTATCCAAGCAGCCACACTTCAGGTTCCCGAACCTACGGTCATCGGTTTGATCATCATTGGCTTTTGGGTTTTACTTGGGCTAGCCCGAATATTTCACCCGTTTCTGCTGCGGCGTCCCAAGTCCTTCCGTGGCTGCGTTATGTTTCGGCCCCGGGCACCGCGGCGCAGCTGTGGTCGCCTCAAAGTGTAAAAAACACGCCTGCGGTCGCCAACCTCACATGCCTTGCCACAAAAGGACTTGACCATTTCCTCGGTTGGCTACGGGGCCTCGCGACGAAACGGATGAAATATCCAGGCTATGCCACAGAAAAATGCATTGATGAGGGGCTTTATTATCCAGGTTAAACTCAGTAAGGTTCTTATGCCGAGAGTAAGAGTGTATACTGCCATGTATTCGTTGTTGGTTGTACTATCGGGGTAGAACCACTGGGCATTGTTCTAATTCGTAGGCTGTATGATGACATTCGCAACTCACTGTTGTCGCTGTACGAGTCCGGCCTGATCGGACCCTACCCGAACTCTTCGGCCTCTCGCCGACCAGACAAGTTTCAGTGCCCGTTTATGAAATATTCAGGATAGTCTTGAAATCGCCGGGATAGACGTTTTCTTCCGCGTTCTCGATGAACCTCAACCACGCATGAGTTACTCTCTGCAGTCTGTCAGGAGTTGAATTGATGGCAACCGATCTTAGACTGAAAGACCAGCTTCCCAAGCTTACTCAGCGCTTGGTCGATTCTTACGACCAGGTGGGCACGATCAATCACCTGGGGCATTGCCCGCTTCCCAGCTACAAGGAAATCATCAAGTCGACGGGAGAGTTGATAGAAATCTTGTATCCCGGTTATCGCCAACGTGAAGGATTGCATCGGTCAAATATTCAATACTATGTGGGTGATTTGATTGATCAGTTGCACGACCGGTTGACCACTCAAGTCGGTCGGGCTTTGCGCCACGACGATGGGGCAACACAAGACTGCGAGAATGTTCAAGACTACGAAGCCTTGGGACAAGCCAAAACGGTGCATTTTTTGGATCAGTTGCCCGAGTTGCGTGCCCGTCTGGCCACCGATGTCCAGGCGGCCTACGAGGGAGACCCTGCCTGTAAGAATCTGGACGAAGTGATTTTTTGCTATCCCGGATTGGAGGCAATTACCGTTTACCGGCTAGCTCACTTGCTCTACGAACTCCAGATCCCGTTCATTCCACGAATGATGAGTGAGTGGGCCCATCATCGGACAGGTATCGATATCCATCCCGGCGCAACTATCGCCGATCATTTTTTTATCGATCATGGAACGGGGGTCGTGGTTGGCGAAACGTGCAACATTGGCGAATACGTCAAGATCTATCAGGGAGTGACGTTGGGGGCATTGAGTTTTCCCACCGATGGTGAGGGCAATCTTGTACGTGGCCAAAAGCGTCATCCAACCATCGAAGACCGAGTGGTCCTTTATGCCAATGCGACTGTCCTGGGTGGCCGTACGGTCATCGGTCACGACACCGTGATTGGCTCGAGTGTCTGGCTGACCCGTAGCGTCGCCCCGCATGCAACGGTGCTATTGGAAAAACCGAAGCTGAACATCCACAGTGACGAACCGGACGAATTGAGGCCAGACACCAGCTTTCAAATATGAGTATGGAGTGTTGAAAGTTGTGAGTCAGGAGGGCGGGGTCTGTATGAGTTGAGAGTTGAGAGAACAAAGTGAGAATCGCAACAAACAGCGTACCATGCATTGGCGACAGCCCCCCAGGCAAACAAATCTTTTCAGCAGACTGGGCAACATTGAAACGCAGTCCCTACACTAGCCCGGATATTTCATCCGTTTCGTCGCGAGGTGGCTTAAGTCCTTTTGTGGCAAGGCATGTGAGGTTTGCGACCGCAGGCGTGTTTTATACACGTTGAGGCGACCACAGCTGCGCCGCGGTGCCCGAAGCCGAAACATAACGCAGCCATGGAAGGACTTGGGACGCCGTAGCAGAAACGGGTGAAATATGCGGGCTAGATCACGATAGCTATCTGAAAAGTTTGGTTTGACGGAATAAATGTACAAGCCGAAAACTTGTACCTGACCCCTTCGCCGGGTAGCGCCTACATGCCCTGGTTGAGAGTGTTGTGTTGAGCGCCTTGTGTGTGCCGATGGTATGGATTCTTCGCCCCTACTTACGATCCGCTCGTATCGACTCCGGTTGCATCCTCAGGGATTGGCGGTTTACTCTGCGGCATGAAGTGGCAAAGTGCGATGCCACCAAAGTAAAGTGCACATAGGGGTAGACCCATCACCAGCATGCTGCCCGGATCGGCTGGAGTCAGAAACATCGACAGTACTGCGATCACCAGGATCGCCACACGCCATTTTTTTAGATAGAGGTCGACCGTGAAAACGCCAATCCTTTCCAGGAACAGCATGGCCAAGGGTAATTGAAAACTGACACCAAAACCTATTGGCAGCATCAATACGAATCCGACCCATTCGCTAATCCGCGGATCGGGGTCGATTCCTTGGAGGGTATAAAACCAGAACAAGAAATTAAGCACATAATCAAATGCCACAAAAAAAGCGAGTGCTGCTCCGGCCAGAAATAGGCCCAGACTCAATGGCAGATAAATGTAGACGTGCTTTTTTTCACTATGGTACAAGCCGGCGGCGACAAACTCCCAGATGAAGTAAAAGATGAATGGACTGGTAATCAACACGCCAGTCACCAGCGATGCTTTGATTAATACCATGAACCCTTCTTGGACACCCAAGCCAACCACACGTAACCGAGGGTCTTGTTCCAGCGTTTGATAGACATGCAGGGGGATCAAATCCGATCGGTTGACTTTGGCAGGCCCATGTTGCGTTACGCTATCTTCTGGGGCTGGAGGCACCGTAGACGCTTCGGAGTTGGGTGATCCATGAGTGTCAGATTCCCCTTGCTTGTCAGATTCTCCTTGCTTGTCAGATTCTCCTTGCTTGTCAGATTCCCCTTGTTTGTCAAGTCTATGGTCGTTACCAGGAAGCACTCCGCCACCAGGAACCACAGGTGGAAGATCGAGTGCACGACGCCATTCATCGGGATCAATATAGTAGGTAAGGGGAACCAAGTCCTGTTCGGCCATTTTTTTTGCCGCGGCCTTCAGGTCGTCTGGTGTGTGTTGACCCTCACGGCGCATTTCCTCAAGTCGGGCTAGCAGTGAAACTTCAGCATGGTCGCGGTAATATGTTTCCAGAGCTTCCCTCAATGGGATCTGGATAAAGTGGACTACGTGCTTTGCTACCAGCAGGCCCAGGAGAAATCCAATGATCGTGACCGCCAGACATTTGAATATGGCGCTCCGCAACTCTTCTAGATGTGAACCAAATGACATTTTTGTCTTTTCGAGACGTGCTTGATCGTTTGGTTTGGATGATGCGGGCATTGAGAGAGTTGAGAGTGTAGAGTTGAGAATTAAAGGGGTTAGCAGACAATGGGGGAGGGTAGGGGAGTGCCAAATGGTAGCAAATATGCCCCGGGGGGCACAACGACTTGCAAACATTCTATCTTAGCATGCAGGCTTGCCGATATGGTGTTGTGGTCCTGGAAGTCTGGTTAAGCCGAAAAGAATCGTTTGACCAAGCAATAGAGTCAAGTTATTCTCAGGAGAATAAATCTGAATCCGCTAGAGGATCCTCATAGCAATTCTAACGGGTCCTTACAGGAACTTTCTATGACTACATCTTTGAGCGATCCGCTCATCTTTCAACCCATCTTTCGGCGTTATTTGTGGGGAGGACGTCGATTGGCGACCATGCTTGGGAAGTCACTGGGAACGGGAAATGATTATGCTGAAAGCTGGGAAGTGGTGGACCATCACCAGGACCAGAGCGTGGTGATGGAGGGACCGCTGGCCGGAAAGACTCTACACGAGTTGGTCTGTCACCAGGCTCACGATTTATTTGGCAAACATGCTGAAAAAAGGCATGCTGAGAAAGGCCAACTGGCGAAGCACGAGGTGTTTCCTCTGCTAATGAAATTTCTTGATGCCAATCGGACCCTCTCGGTGCAGGTTCATCCTACCGACGAGCAAGCGGCTTTGCTCACTCCTCCCGATCTGGGGAAAACGGAGGCTTGGGTCGTGTTGGCGGCCGAACCGGGGAGTCAAATTTATGCAGGTTTGGAATGCGGAGTGACTCGTGAGCAATTTCGTCGAGCCATGGAGGAAGGGAATTGCGCAAGTTGTTTGCAGGCGATCCAACCAGATCCTGGGGATTGTTTCTACTTGCCGGCAGGTACGGTCCATGCGATTGGAGCAGGATTGGTCATCGCCGAAATTCAGCAGGCCAGCGACACGACATTTCGCCTGTTTGATTGGAATCGTGTGGGTGCCGATGGGAAATCGCGACCTTTGCATATTGAACAGGGACTAGCGACTATTGACTTTACCCGCGGACCAGTAAAACCTCAGAGGCCCCGTTCAACAGAACAGACGGGGCGACAGCGACTGGTAAAGTGCGATTATTTTGTGCTTGATCGGTGCTTGTTTGACGAGCCATTTTCGGTGGGAGGTGACAACCGCTTTCATCTGCTAGCGGTTCTGGAAGGAACCATCGACTTGGCCGGAATCGACAGGTCCTTGAACGCAGGCCACACCCTGTTGCTGTCCGCAGCCGCGGGCGCCCGGAAGCTTGTTCCATTGGCAGATCCGGCAAACGGGACCCTAGAGGGCAGGGGCAAGCAGGCAGTGGTGCTAGATATTTATCTGCCTTAGCCCGCATATTTCGCCTGCTTTTTCCGCTGTTCCGCTCTCCGCTTGCCGTTTTCGCTACCTCTTTCCTAACCGTTATCTTCCTGCCGTTGAAATTGCTGGTCGTGTCGCTTTGGATACCTGGCCGATGCTGGCATTGGGTTAGCCCGCATATTTCATAAACATTCTGCTACGAGTCCGAATACCACTATGTCTGCTGCGTTAGCTGGGTTTACTAGACTACGAGGTAATTTGGGTGTGCTCAAGTATAGACAATACGTTCCGCACCCAAATCACCGTTTGCCTTGCAGCCACAGCACTCTTCGGCTTCTCGCGGCGAAGTTTACGAAATATCCAGGCTAGGTCATCCGATATTTCCCTACTGGGTAAGGCTGACTACAATCCCCACGCCCCAAATTGTCGCCTGGCTAGGCACTGGATGGGTCCTTAGGCAGCAAGGAGTTGAAATTCGCCATGACACGGATGTTGATGATCACCCTACTGTTGTTGACGATACCACTTGTTGGCTGTTCGTCCACAGTGCGCAAGCCAAAGTTATTTCATCCTGGGCCAGCAGGGTACCAGCAATACAATGCGACCCAGTTTGATCCTTATCCTCAAAACGACATGGCTCCGGCCATTGATGGCGGTCGACCGATTACTTGGAGCCAGCCTCCTTCTGAAGTGGTACGAGCCCGCCAGCAGCAGCCTTGGGGCCCCGGGAGAAAGTAGACTCGGGAGATTGGGGGGTAGAAACAGTACTATTTGGCGAACCGCTGATTACTGATCACTACGATTTATGGAATAGCGATAGCCTGTTGCTACTTTGGCACTGAATATCGTATATCGAACAAGGAACTCCGAGTTACGAAGTAAAGAAACTAGCTGCAAATTCCTTCCTTACACTTCTGTGTTCGACATTTCTTGCTCGATATTCGATATTTCCATCTTATAAATTTTGGCCTCGCAACAGGTCGGGACTCGTCTAACGGCGTTTGGGTAATAGATAGATCCAGGTCTCTGGGCTTCTCATCTTTAACCTCTCACTCCTACCACCAGGCCCTCTTTCCAGTTAAGATAGATGTATTCCTGGTTTAGCAGAGAATCATTCTTGAACTGGCAGCCTCAGAGGGTCGCCTTGCAGCAGACATTTCTTACGAAGGGATTCGTGAGATGATGGACTCAATATTACAGATCGCCCCTTGGGTGTTCACACCTGGATCATCCCTTTATGAAACGTTTCCACTCAAGTACTGACAAACGGAGCGTTGGCAAACGGAGCGTTGGCAAGCAGGTCGTTGGTAAAAGGGGCGTTGGCAAGCAGGTCGTTGGTAAAAGGGGCGTTGGCAAGAAGGGCGCTGTTAAGAAGGACGCTGGCAAGAAGGGCGACGGCAAGCCAGGTAAGGATCGAACAGAGCGCTCTCGTCGTGGGTCTAGCGCAGGGACTCCGAGCAAACGTCGCAGTATCATGGGAACGGTATCTTATGGCAAATCACCGCCTGCCCCATTGAAGGGCAAGTCTCGTGCAAACCAAGCAAAAAGCTCTCGACCTGGTGAACGGCTACAGAAAGTACTGGCCGCGTCAGGGATTGCCAGCCGTCGGGAATGTGAGCAATTGATGCTCGAGGGCCGAGTGGAAGTGGATGGCCAGGTGGTGAAGGAATTGGGTACAAAAGTCGACCCGACACGCCAGGATATTCGAGTTGATGGCGAGTCGCTTGCGCGACCTAAACGAGTTTACTACGCTGTGCATAAGCCAACGGGTGTCGTTTGTACGGCCCGTGATCCATCTGGTCGTCCGCGGGTGATTGACATGTTGCCTGTGAGTGAGGGGCGCGTATTTAACGTGGGGCGCCTGGATATCCATAGTGAAGGATTGATCCTGGTGACCAACGATGGCGCGTTGGCTGACCAGCTTACCCATCCTCGATACGGCATCGAAAAAACATATGAGGTTCACGTTCAAGGGCATCCAGACCGAGAGGTGTTGGACAAGCTTCGCAAAGGAGTGTACTTGGCAGAAGGTTTTGCTCAGGTGGTGAGTGTGCGGATGAAGAAACGCCTCAAGAATACGGCGGCGCTTGAAATGGTGTTGGACGAAGGGCGTAATCGTGAAGTCCGTCGGTTGTTTGCGCGTGTGGGCCACAAAGTGCAGCGACTGGTGCGAATTGCCATTGGGCCAATTCGATTAGGCGATATGCCACGTGGAGCGGTACGCAAACTTTCTCCTCAGGAAGTGGACAAGCTTCGTAACGCAGCGATTAAGGGAAGTGGAAGAGAGGAGCGAGGGGCGAAGAAAGAGGAGCGAGAAAAGAAAGGGCAAGGAGCGAAGAAAGTAGGGCGAGGAGCGAAAAAAGTAGGGCGAGGAGCGAAGAAAGTAGGGCGAGGAGCTAGAGTCGAGGGTCGAGTAAAGAAAGGGAGGGGAGCGAGAAGAAAGTAATGTGGAAATCACACTTGTATCTGGTCAAGCCTTACTTTTGGGGTAGCCGCATCCACATGTACTGATAGGGCAAAGGATTATTTGTGCGTCAACCCAATAAGATAAGTTTGACAAAGCACTAGTGTTTCTGCTCTCAACTCCCCAGCGAAGCCAATGCTTGTCAAGAATCAACTGGGTGCTAAGAATCAATTAGCCGCGGACCATTATGCCGACGCGGCATACCAGTATAAGGTTAAAGTCCAGGAGAACATTCTGCTGGCACGTGATACTTACCGCATTCGCTTTCATTGCCCAGAATTGGCACGTCGGATTCTCCCAGGCCAGTTTGTGATGGTTCGATTGGCCGGTTGTGACGATCCACTACTTGGTCGCCCCTTTGCCCTCTACGATACGGTCTTCGATGAAGCTGGCCAGCCCATCGGTATGGATGTGGTCTATCTGGTCATTGGCAAAATGACTCGTCGCTTGGCCCAATGCGAACCGGGGTGCCGTTTGGACATTTGGGGTCCATTAGGCAATGGTTTTTCTGTCGATCCGGTCGAGCATTTGGTGATGGTTGCTGGTGGCATTGGCCAGACCCCATTTCTGGCATTGGGGCGACAATTTTTAAATAGTCACTCCTATGGGGATCCTCAACAGCAAGTACAGCCTGCAGTGCGTGTGACCCTGTGTTACGGTGTTCGATCTGCAGAGTATCTGGCCGGAAGGGCTGAATTTGAAAAGGCTGGGATTGGGGTGCGTGTCAGCAGCGATGATGGTTCGGTGGGGCGGCACGGTTTGGTGACGGAGCTGCTAGAGGAAATATTGGCGGAACAATCAAGTCAGCCTTCTTCCTCCTCTTCTCCAACCCCTTGCCGGGTGGTCTGTTGTGGCCCTGAACCAATGATGCAAGCAGTTGCACGCTTAACTCATCAATATCAGGTGCCTTGCCAAGTTTCTCTTGAGAGCCCCATGGCGTGTGGTATCGGCATTTGCTTCAGTTGCGTGGTGCGCGTAGTGCAATCCGACGGCAACTGGGATTACCGACGGACCTGTGTCGACGGACCTGTGTTCGACGCGCGGAAAATTGTTTGGGAATGAAATTTTACTGAGTGAACACCAGAGGAATGACGCATGAGACCCTATCGTTTGATATTCGCATTTGGGATTTCAGTACTTCTCCAGACAGTTGCCAATGATGCTCTGGAAGCAGTGGAGCCTTCACCCCTAGATGCTTCCTCGCATGTACTTCCCTCGCATGTTGGAAATTTTCGGTTGCTCGATCAAATGGGTCGTTCGGTGGAGTTGTATCGAGCCGTAGAAGCTCCAGCCGTCGTGCTTTACATCCATGGGGTCGGATGTCCTATGGTGCGGCAAATCATTCCGGAACTTACTCGCATCCAAAAGGCGTACGAGCCCCAAGGTGTCAAGTTTTACATGCTCAACGCGAATTCTCAGGATTCCCGTAGCGACCTACTGAAGGATGCAAAAAAATACAAAATTCGTATCCCCATTCTCAAAGACAACAGCCAACGAATTACCCATGCACTCGGTTGCCGCCGGACTGCCGAGGTTTTGGTGCTCGACCCTCAATCGGATTGGAAAATCCTTTATCGAGGCCCTGTGGATGACCGTTTTAACTATGGCGCACAAAAGAAAAAGGCCACCCATACGTGGTTGCGCAATGCACTCCAATCCCATCTGGAAGGCAAACCGATCGCAGAAAAGCAGATTGCGCCTAAAGGGTGTTTGATTCGCTTTTTGGATAACGAAGAGATCTCCTACACCAACAAAGTCGCACCTATTTTGCTGGCCAAGTGCGTTTCGTGCCACTCCGAGGGTGGAGTGGGGCCGTTTGCCATGTCGAGTTACGGCGAGGTAGCCGGATGGGCAGACATGATGCAAGAGACCATTCGCACGGAACGCATGCCACCGTGGCACGCCGATCGAGAATATGAAACATTCCACAATAGTCTCGGCCTGAGCGTGGAGGAGGAGCGGATCTTGCTGGCATGGTTCGAGCAGGGAGCGAAGTCCGATGCAGAAGCAGTCGATCCTCTGCAGGCACACGAGGCATCCCAGCAAGCAAGCGGGCACCACGAAACTTGGCAATTGGGTAAACCCGATCTGGTCCTCCAATTGTCTCAGGAACAACGTATCCCGGCGGAAGGGGTGGTGGATTATCGTTATTTCAGCGTATCTTCGGGATTGGCCGAAGATCGATGGGTACGTGCGATTGACGTTCAACCGACCAACCTGGCGGTTGTCCATCATGCCCTGATCTTTATCCTTTACCCACCCCAGTATCGTCACCTGCAACCCGAAGCGAAAAATGGCTTGAACGGTTTTTTTGGCAGTTTTTTACCTGGAGGAAATGTACAACCTCTACCCAAGGACACAGGATGTTTTGTGCCGGCAGGGTCCACATTTATCTTTCAGATACACTACACCACCACTGGGATTGAAGAACATGACCAAACCCAAATGGGCCTCTACTTCTGCAGTCAACCGCCCCAGCAGGTCTTTAGAGTTCAAGCCGCGGTAAAGATGGATTTCGTGATTCCCCCACACACCGCCGACAGCCCGGCGAAAGCTACCTATCGATTTCGGAAAGATGTGCAACTGTTGGGACTCTCTCCCCATATGCACTACCGGGGCAGCCGCTTTCGATTTGATGCCAAGTATCCCGATGGCAAGATACAGAGGGTGCTCTCGGTACCCCATTACGAGTTTGATTGGCAGCCGATGTACTACTTCGAGAAACCGATCCCAATTCCTCGGGGAACCCAGCTCCATTGCGTTGGTGCTTTTGACAATTCTACATTCAATCCGAGAAATCCGAATCCAAAAGAGGAAGTCCGGTTTGGTGAACAGTCTTTTGAAGAAATGTTCATTGGTTATGTGGCTTCATCGGTGCCCTATCGACAAGAAGATTTCGTTGCCGGTGAAGTAAACCCTGATCATTGGGCCGGATTTGGCAAGCAAATCACTGCCGAAACACTCGCCGGAACTACTTGGAGCATGGGCAAGCGTATGCGTTTTCATTTTCTTCAGAGTGGAACTCTGAAAATCAATGGCAAGTTCCCCGGGTCATGGAATTTGGACAGCAAGACCATCCACCTGAAAGCGGGCCCACGCAATATCGACTTGAACATTCGCTTGGATGAACTGATCTTCAAAGGACGCCCACTCCAACGCATCCCGCAAGGCGGGTGAATGCTATGTCGTTCGTAATAAAAGCCAATCTCCTAGTCGGGGAGAGATTTGGGACAGGGTGAATAACAGCCGTGCTTTAGCGGGCACCACCAATTCGGAGCGACGTCGTTGGCTGGCGATTAGGATTTTCTCTGCCAGCCAGTCGGGATCGATCAGCTTAACTTTCGCACCACCGCCCGGTCGATGAGCCTGGTCAGGCAGGTTGGTGGATGGTGATGCGTATCGTGACGAATTGGCAGAGTTGGTATTACCTGGACCGGTACTTTCCGTTGCAGAAGAGTTGACACTCGGCGATCGGGCGATTGGGCCGGGACAGACCAGCAGGATGTGCAGCCCTTGGGGCCCCAATTCTAGCCGCAGTTGTTGGGAGTAGGCGGCAACAGCAAATTTTGCAGCCGGATACGCACCCATATAACGGGGTGCCACTTTGCTGGCAAGCGAGCCAATGTTCACCACATGGCCTCCACTGGCTAGTAACAATTTAGCGGCAGCCCTTGTGGTACGAACTGTCGCCAACAGATTAACCTCTAGCAATTGCTGAAAATCGTCGGCACTGGTCTCCAGTATGGGGCTCCGAGTCGAGCGGCCGGCACAATTACACAATAAATCGAGTTGACCGTAACGGTCAGCAATTGACTCCAGCAGATTTTGCACATCTTCCTGCCAGGTTCCATCAGCAACCATGGGCACCACCTGGCCCCCTTCGGCATTTAGCCGGGAAGCAACTTGCTCAAGCGGTTCCTGCCGACGGGCGGTAATAATCACCCGAGCGCCCTGCCTGCTCCAGGCGGCTGCCAGAGCCTGTCCCAGGCCGGAGGAGCCACCCGTAACGAGGCAGACTTTATTTTGCCAATAGGAATTGATACGAGTCATTGTAAAGGTTGAGCGTTGAGTGTTGAGTGAGATCGGTTAGTGATGTTAAAGCGGTCGTGCACGTATTGTGGAACCCCTGAGAACAGAATTACTACCCTCACTTCACCAGAAGGGAAGTATGGTTGAACAGGCCACGTACGCCAATATTCGTGATGCAATCGGTGCTGTAAGGATCCAAGTGAGTCCGAAAAATGAATCGTTCTCTGTTTTAACGGATAAATACTTCTTCCCAATCGTCATTCTAAGGACCACAATACATGCCAGCCACACAAACCGATAGAACAGATCGCCCGGTAGTCGACCATTCATTTGATGGCATCGACGATCTGGAGGGACTCATGGAAGAATATCTGTTAGCACAAGACTATTCGCAACGGGCGAAGACTAAGATCATCGCCACCGTTGGGCCAGCGTGTGACTCTATCGAGCAATTGACAGAATTGGTTCACGCCGGGGTCGACGTATTTCGGATTAACATGGCTCATGGCCAACCGGAACAACAGCAAACACTGGTCGATCGAGTCCGGCAAGTAAGCCAGGAGGTGAATCAACCTCTCGCCATATTGGTCGATTTGGCTGGCCCCAAATTCCGTCTGGGCGATATCAAAGGAGATAGCACCTTCTGCGCTCGTGATGAAGAATTCTTTTTCGTCACGGACAAGCCAAAAACGAAATACGAGTTGACTGCCAGTTACCAACCGATGGTACGGGAGCTATCGGTGGGAGATCACATAATGCTTTCCGACGGTACGGTGAGCATGCTGGTGAAAGAATGCTTGCCGGATCGAGTGCGAATGCGGGTAGTTCAGCAAGGCACCATTCGGAGTCGCCAGGGCATTAATCTGCCCGGAGTTAATCTGAGCGTGCCGGCTATTAGTGTCGAAGATCATCAGCACGCCATTTGGGCCGCCCAGGCAGGAGTCGATTTTGTAAGTTTGAGTTTTGTGCGATCCCCTGATGAAATCCGAACGCTTAAGGACATTGTTCGCTCTAGCGGTTCGACTGCCCGGGTAATTGCCAAAATCGAAAAACGAGAGGCCCTCGAACGTTTGGAAGACATCATTCGCGAGTCCGATGGAGTCATGGTGGCGCGTGGCGATTTGGGTGTAGAAATCGACGTGGCCCAGATGCCTCTAGCGCAAAAACGGATCATCCGTACCTGCCACCAATTTCATAAACCGGTAATCATTGCCACTCAAATGCTCGATAGCATGCACGATTCGATGCGACCGACTCGAGCGGAGGTAACCGATGTGGCCAATGCCGTTCTCGATGGAGCAGATGCCTGCATGCTGTCCGGTGAGACGGCCATCGGCAAGCATCCCCATGCAGCGGTGGACATGATGAATCGAATTGCCCTGGCCACCGAAGTGAGTCTTCGTGAGCACCCGCTGAAAGACAATGATCCAGATCGAAACGATGGATTACAGGAAATTACCCGCGCAGTAGTCCGCGGTGCGGGAACCATGGCCCAGGTTGTGGGGGCTAAACTGGTTGTGGTGGCTAGCCACTCTGGGCGGACGGCGCTGGCACTGTCGCAGCAACGCAGTTTTGCTCCAACGATTGGTGTGAGTACCTGTGAAAAGACGTTGCAACAAATGTGCCTCTACTGGGGAGTGACTCCATTGCGTGGCGCACCAGCCTGTAGCGTGGAGCAGTTGATTCAATTTACCGACCACTGGGCTTGTCGAGTTGGTTTGGCTTCTCGAGGAGATCGCATTGTAATCGTTGGCGGATCTCACCTGACCGCAGGACCAGGCTGTGACCTGATGGCCTCAGGGGTGCACGACATCGTGATCGTGCATGAAGTGGAGGGAATAAAAGAGACGCGAGGTGCGAGTTGATAGTCGCTAGTTGTTAGTGATCGAGCCGAATCTGTAAACTCGCGCCTAACAAATCGCGTCTAGCATCTCCTTCATCGCCTCGCCAATTTTTCGTTGGGGCCCAGTAAACGTTCTTCCATTTTGGAAATAAAATGCATGCTGCTGGTGCCACCGGAAAAACCCAGCACTCGGCGATCCACGGCCATTTCCTGTGATACGATTCGGCCTTTTTCCAGGTCGAAGCGGACGGTGCCCTTCGTTAGTCGTTCCACCAATTGCGATTCTGTGTAAGCGTCAACCGGGGTCAAAATTTGATAGTCGACACGGAAGGTGGCAATGCCATGTTGAACTTTGATCAGCTTGCAGTGTCGCCGGGTCTGGATCTTCAAATTGGCCCCACTTTTACGCTGGACTCGCACCTGGTAGGAGTCGTTCCATTTCGTGCCCACACCGATAGGACTGCCCGGTAGACGCACGGTGATCGGCATATCGGGCGTATGACCCGGTTGGGGAATTTTTTCTTCGCGTGCAAGAATTTCACCGGTGGGTGCCAGGCGAATCACACTGATCGGCACACCGACCGAACGGGCCGCTTGTTCGAATCCTGCTGGAGGGGTTTTGTTATGCTGGCTGTCGTATTCGGCCCGCGGCCGATTGGGAGTTTTGTTGCTCATTCGTACATGCTCGACCACATGGACAAATTCCATGGAGCCATCGGGTAACACGTCGGTGACTTTCCAAGCTTTGATCGAATCGCTTTTACTTTCGACCTGTTGCGTTGTCTCTTCGATAGTGGTGCGGACATTGGCCATATGATGAACTTGATATCGGAGCACTTCCCCCATTCGAAATTTGTATTGCAGCAGCCACCTTTGTTCTTTGGAACTCAGCTGTTCTTCAGGACTCTGCTTGCTTGGTGAACCAGACTCTGGTTTAGATGCTTCACCCGTTGCTGACCCGGTCTCCGTCACTTTTCCTTCTTCAGCTCCCGATGAGTGAGAACTGAATGTTGCCAACAATAAGGAAATCGCCATTAGAGGAAGCGTATTATATTTCATCGTATGCACATCCTTGTTAGAACCCATTCCATAACCACCAATGGCTGGAAGCTTAGGCTGCGTCGTTCGGTTGTGGGATAAGCCCGACTATGGGAGAAGCTCTTCGTATTCGTTTTTAGCCCAAATCGAGCTGACCTCCCCAGCCAAGTTTTTCGCGTAACGTTCGGTAGTAACCATGTCCGTGAACTTCAATCAACTGAAATTGTGCCTGCGCACGCTTAATGCGGATGCGATTGTGAGCGGATAGTTTGCAAATCACCTTCCCATCGACCACCAATGCCGTACCAGTGTGTGGGTTGGGCACCACCAGTTCGTAAACACGATCGGCCGAGTCGACAACTGGTCGGTTGGTAAGAGTGTGTGGACTGATCGGTGAGATGACAAAAGCCTGCAAGTCCTTCCGCAATATGGGCCCCCCGGACGACAAGTTGTGGGCCGTCGAACCAACGGGCGTACTGATAATTAAACCGTCGCAACTATAAGTGGTAACTAATTCACCGTCAACGTAAAGCTGAACTTCCAAAATCGCGAAGGGTGCACCTGCTAGCACGGCGACTTCATTCAGGCCAAGGATAGTGGAATCGGAATTGCTGGAACCCTCAGGCTCAATGACCTGGCATTGGAACATCAGATGACGTACCAGATTGTATTCCCCTGCAGCAACTCGGGGTAAAATTTCTTCCAGTCGGTCCGGCCTGAGATCGGCAAGAAACCCCAGTCTTCCCAGATTGACACCAAGCACGGGTATTTGCAATTGGCCCATTTGCCGGGCCGCTCGTAAGATCGACCCATCTCCGCCCAACACCACAACAAAGTCGATCTCTTCTGGAAAAGTGCCATCTGTTTTGATGCTAGCGCCGGAGAGCGGTACGGTTTGATCCAAGAGAACACCCACAACATCCAGATGTTGTCCGATGACCTGTTGCAATTGGTCGACCTGATCGGCAATGGCAGGGCGGCTGCCATCGGCCAGCAGCAACACCCGAGGACGCCGAGCAGGAGCGGTGGTAGAGTCTGGCGATTGGTGAGGGGGACACATGATGAATATACCTGACTCTGGACTCTCAACGGCCTTGTTGACTAATTAATTTTTAAAAATTTAGACAGGATCAACAAGATTTACCGGATAGGAATTTCATTGTGTAGAGATTTACGATCGAATGGTGCAAATAATCCTGTACATCCTGTTTGTCCTGTCAAAATACATCCATTCAAGGCAAAGGTTCGTCAAGACCAACTCTCAACTCTCAACTCATACAACTTTCAACTTTTCCGCCAATTTCAGACTCGTTGCAACGATGCCATTCGCATCGAGTCCCAGATCGGCCAACAGTTCACCTCGTTGACCATGTTCGACATAGGTGTCCGGGATGCCAAGTCGACACACGCCCCGTGTATCGAGGCCTGCGGCAACCGCCCCTTCTAATACGGCGCTGCCAAAGCCACCTGCCAGGGCAGCTTCTTCGACGGTGAGGACGAACGGGCAATCGCGAATTGCCTGGTGGATGGTATCGGTATCCAGCGGTTTGATAAATCGGGCATTGATCACTCCGACATCTAACCCTTGATTCCGTAGAGATTCCGCTGCTGTGACACACTCCACGAGCAAAGCGCCGCAGGCAATCAAACATCCATCGGTCCCCTGACGAACGACTTCACTTTGTCCATGCTGAATAGGGGCACCTTTGGAGGCAGGCTTGTCTTCGTCGGATCCTATTTCACGATCCACGGTGACCGCAGCCCCTTTGGGGTAACGGATAGCACAGGGGCCCGAATGTGCGAGTGCAAACTCCAGCATAGCTGGCAAATCATTCGCATCCCCTGGAGCCATAATGGTCATGTTCGGCAGCAGACGCAGATACCCCAGATCAAACACTCCATGATGGGTTGGACCATCGGGGCCGGCCAATCCGCCTCGGTCAAGCATGAAGGTGACCGGCAGATTCTGCAGGGCAACTTCCTGAAAGATTTGGTCAAAAGCTCGTTGCAAAAAGGTGCTGTAGATATCCACAATGGGTCGCATGCCAACTTTCGCCTGCCCAGCCGCAAACGCCACTGCATGCGATTCACAAATGCCCGTATCGAAAAATCGATCGGGCACTTCATCCCGTATCTGCTGGAGTTTGTTGCCCTGGCACATGGCCGCTGTGAGTACGGTAACTCGCGGGTTGGTTTGCATTTGTTGGTAGATGGATTCGGCGGCGATATTTGTGTAAGCGTGTGCCGAACTTTTTTCCATCGCCACGATTTTCTCCTGGCGATGTTCAAATTGAGGGGGAGCGTGAAACAAGGTTGGGTCATCCGCGGCGGGCTGAAAACCGTGGCCCTTTTCTGTCACCACGTGGAGCAGTACCGGTCCATCGATCCGCTGGGCCATTTTCAGATACTTACGCAGAAGGGCAATGTTATGCCCATCGATGGGGCCGACATAGCGAAATCCCATCTCCTCGAATAACATGCCGCCGCTCAAACCGGCCTTGGCGGCTTCTTTCAATTGCACCAGGAGTCGCTCGGTGGGATCCCCTAACAAGGGCACCTTATTGAGCACCTTCAAGACTTCATCCTTAAGGCCCGTGTATACTGGATTTAAACGCAAACGATCCAGGTAGTCGGCCATGCTGCCAACCCGTGGGCAGATGGACATGCGATTGTCATTGAGCACCATCAGTAAACGCTTGCTTTGCCGACGTGCATTGTTCATGGCTTCAAAGACGATGCCTGATGGAAATGCGCCGTCGCCAATGACTGCTACGGTCTGCCGGTTTTCTTCAGGCCGTAAAAATTCATCGCCACTGGAAAATCCAAGTGCCGTGGACACACTGGAGCCGGCATGACCGGTCATCAACAGATCGTAAGGACTTTCCGAAGGGTTGGGGTAGCCCATTAGGCCCCCCTTGGTACGTATGGTATGAAACTGGGGAAAGCGGCCGGTGATTAGTTTATGCGGGTAGATTTGGTGCCCCGTATCCCAGATGAGCCGATCCCGGGTAAAGTCAAATGTCTGGTGCAAGGCAAGACAAAGCTCCACAACGCCCAGGTTCGAGGCAAAATGGGCGCTACGACAGGCAACCAGATTGCACAATACTTCACGTATTTCTGTCGCCAGTTGCTCCAATTTAGGGAGCGACAAGGTGCGTAAGTCTTGCGGCCCTTCGATGGATGCCAAAAGGGGTGTTGACAGAAGAGATGCTGATTGAAGTAGCTCTGATTTCGATTTTTCCGCCATCCAGTACTCCAGTAGGTTTTTGTGAGGAGTGAGGGGCGAGGATCGCACTTCGCAACTCTCAACGGTCTTGTCGAACAATTGCCCAGTACAGGTTCATTTTAGACAGGATCAACAGGATGTACGAGATGGATCAATCCAGTCATGCTTCTTTGCTGAAAAATTTGTCTCACGCCCCTAACCATTCTCAAACGGTAACGTATTGAAATTGTAAGTCCAAAAAGTTAAGCGGCCCAATACCTAAAGCGACCAAGTGAGTGACGATGCAATTTGTCCTGTCGTACCTACTCGCGGTCTTTTCCACCTTCGTTTGGTTGCATCCCCGAAACCAATACATAGAACTAGAAGCAAGCGGCGGACGCAACCAAATAACAATTTTGCGAACTGACATTCAGCTTGAAGATAACATCTTTGCGACTTTGCGTCTTGGCGAGAGATATAAAAAGGCTCTCGCAAAGACGCAAAGAAAAGAAGGAAGTAGGAGAATCATGGATTTTGTCCCAATAAGACATTATCCTTAAAATCCTGTCTGAAATATTTTTCAAAATAATTTTTTAACAAGGCAACTCTCAACTCTACCTGCTCCTTTGCCCTACGTATTCCGCCAGCTTGGCCAATGGTTCGGACGCTGCACCCAAAGGTTTGAGCGCCTGGCATGCTTGGGTTACCAATGTTTGAACCTGGTGTCGACTTGCCTCGACTCCCAGCAGGGACGGATAGGTTGCCTTGCCTCGCTGACTGTCTTTTCCCAGACGTTTGCCCACAAGGCTCTCATTCTGGGTGAGTGGAGTCTTTGTGTTGACTTTCATCTGATCAGAAGGCAAGTGGTCGGGATTCTCTTTGGGATCCGCCCCCAACACGTCAAGTAAGTCGTCGACGATTTGAAAAGCGAGGCCCAGGTGGCGACCATAGGTATTCAAGCACTCGATTGTTTGGAGAGAGGCGTCAGCAACGATCGCACCCAATCGCAATGACACACAAAACAAAGCGCCCGTTTTACGGCGGTGTATTGCTTCAAGTTCTGTGGCGGATACGTTTTGCGTTTCGGCCGCCAGATCTGCCATCTGGCCACCGACTAGCGCTTCGGCTCCTACCGACCGGGCCAATTCGGCACAACAGGCTGCTGCGCGGTCGGCAGGCGTGATTTCGGTCGCGATTATTTCGAACGCACGGGCCTGTAAGGCATCGCCCACCAGGATGGCGGTTGCTTCGTCATACTGTTTGTGACAGGTGGGCAGGCCTCTGCGCAAGTCATCGTCGTCCATGGCCGGCAGGTCGTCATGCACTAAAGAATAAGCATGAATCATTTCGACAGCTACCGCAGCCGGCATGGCAGCGGTCAACAGTCCCCCACAGGCCCGATTCGCCTGCAGTACCAACTGGGGCCGCAATCGTTTACCAGGTGCAAGCAGGCTGTAACGAATCGCCTCACTTAACTTGGCAGGACAATTCTCTTGAAAGTGAGAATAATGATCGAGTGCGGAGTCGATTAGCTGACAGGGCGACTGGTCGATAGATAATTCAGTGGAAACGCTTACGCTCATAGGGGCTCGCAGTCGACCAAAACAAGTTTCGGTACCCTCTCCCTCAGAATGACATGATATACGTCGAGTACTATTATCAAATGGTCTGCAGTATGGCATCACAAAAAACGGAAAGTTATTTATCGGTCGTTCCTTAGGATTGACCAAATAACTAGTACTTATCTTAAAACAGCGTGTCCCCTGCGTCTACGTTGGACTTGAAATTCTCTTTGGCCTGCTTGGTACGCGCCGAGCTACTGGAGCTTCGACTTCGTGCTGTTCCCTTTTTTTTCGCCGTTCCCTTTTTTATTGTGGCGGGGCTTTTGGGGGAGGGAGAATTGCTTTCTGTAGAGTTCGTCCCGTCATCAAAGGGGGCAGTTATCGGTTTTCCCTGGGCATCGAAGCCACTGAGTAACTCGACTTTCTTTTCTACTCGGGCGAGCGTTTTGTAGCAAAGGCCCAGGTGGCGGATCCCCTGTTCATATTGCTCTAGCGAGTCATCCAGGGGTAATTGACCACCTTCGAGTTTACGGATAATCGCTTCGAGTTGCTCTAGAGAGTCTTCGAAACTGAGGGGAGCCTTGGGTTTATTCTTAGACATATTCGTTTCGCCATCTCGGCAGGTGGATCGGTGGTATTTTAAGTAGCATGGGGCCCATGCTACTACTATACACACATACATGATCCATTCAAGCGTCAGAAGTTTCTTTGGATCGCCCCATCTGGGTAACTCAGAGAAACAAATTGGAGTTGAAATACAAGCACGAAGCACCAGTAAGTGAGTTACGGGAACCGCATTTCACTCACTTGCTGGCGCTCCGTGCCTGTATCCTCTCAGAACAGCCGCCCCACTAAGATAAACTGTTTTCAATTGGTGCTGTTCGAGTGGTCTCTTGAAATTCTTCAAGATGGATTTGAAGGGCTGTCCGCAATCGATCCCAATCGAATGGCTTACTCAGAAACTCACTGGCGCCCAGTCCTCTCATCTTCCGCTCAATACTCGCATCAGAATGGCCAGTCAAGACGATGACTGGGATATCACACGTCGCCGGCGACTCTTTGAGTCGTCGCAGCACGTAGTCACCATTGCCCTGAGGAAGTTCGTAGTCGAGGATGATCGCACACGGTGCGTCAAGAAATGCCCGACGATACCCCTCTATGCCCGTTGCCACACGGTTGGTCCGTAAACCATATTCCTCAAGTCGTATCTGCAAGGCGGTGACAAAATCGTTGTCATCCTCAATGAGCAGCACCCAAGCCTGCTCAGACGGTTGCTTGAACTGATGCGGTTTGACGCCCACCTGATCGTTGTCTTCCTCAGTTCCCAACATGGCGAACACGGTGTCCATCAGGTCCATGGGGTTATGAGTCATGCAAGCAATGGGTACTTCTTCGGTTTCCTGTACTGAATTGGTTGCCGCTACTGCCTCATTGCAATCAAACAAATCTTGCAAAATCGGTTCGATCCGCGACCATACGTCAGGGCACTTGAGAACATAATACGCACACAGTTGATGACAACGACGTACGGTATCTTCGTTGGTGCTTCCGGTCAGTATGATCACCGGGATCGACCGGAGTTCTTCATGGCTGGACATCATTTCGCATACACTGAGTCCATTGCCACTGGGCATTTCCACATCGAGGATCACCGCATCTGGTCGGCACTGTTCGATGACGCCAAGGGCCGTGGTGGCGTTACGGGCTGTTTCTACCTTAAAACCAAGCTGCTTACAGCGGCATGATAACAGATTGACAATGTCGGTATCATCGTCGGCGATAAAGATTGTTTTGTTCATGTTTTAATATCCTTGAAATGTTATTTTTATCAGGTTGCAAGAGAGTCGTAGTCAACGGTCTGAATTTGATAATGATGTTCGTCGAATCTGAGACTTTCTGAGTTGTTATGACTGTGTACCTCGTTCGAAAAGGGTCAGGTGAGCTCTGCGCAGGTTAACGATTGAGGCTCCTTGGGAAGTGCCAGATGGAGTCGTAATTGTTGCAGCAGTTGGTCGAAAACCAGCGGCTTGTGTAAGTAGGCATCCACTCCCAGGCTGAACATCGTCCGCTCCACGGCCACATTGTCGACCCCGGAAAGGACGATGACCGGAATGTCGCACAATAGCGAGTGGTCAGTAAAACGCCTGTACACGTAGTTGCCCTCGTCATCGGGCATCTGCATGTCGAGGATGATGACATCGGGTAGGATGTCCAGGGCTGTCCAAAAGCCCTGCATTCCATTGAATGCACGATGCACCTCAACCCCATAGGGGCGGAGTCGAATCATGATTGTTTTGGATACATCCGGGTCGTCGTCAATGCAAAGTACTTTTGGTTGCTTTTCTGAAGTGGCAGTTGCTGAAGGTTCGTCGACCACCAAGGCCGAAGCACGGGGTATCTCGTCGATCTGATCGGCCTTCGGAGAATTTACAGACTTGAGTGAAACGCCTTGAGAGGTGGCGGGTTGAATTCGATTGTAGCCAACCGGAAGCAGCAGGTCGGAACGATGCTGAGGCCAATCAGGGTTTTCTTGAACCACTTCTTGATCTTCTTTAGCAACGGCCTGCTCGACCGCAACTTCTAACAGGTCGCAAACAGTCTCTTGCAGTTGCTGCCACGAGTCGGGGGACTTGAGTACGTATTTTGCTCCCAAATCCCTGGCCCGCCGCTTGGTTGGCTCATCGGAACAGCCGGTATGTATGACCACCGGAATCTTGGCATATTCGGAGTGGGAAGCGAGCATCTCGCAGACGGTCATGCCATTGCCTCCCGGCATGTTTAAGTCCAGGATAATTAAGTCCGGATGAATCTTGTGCGCTCCAAACAGCGCATGGGTGGCGTCCGGTGAGCGCATGGTGGAAAAGCCGAGCTGTCCCAGCCGCATGGAAATTGCCATGCACATGGCGGAGTCGTCATCGGCGACGAGAATCATTTTTGAATTCATTGTTAATTTGCTCCTACGGTCATGGATTGGCCGATGACTTCGTCCAGGGCGATCAAAATCGTTTCTGGCGGACTCGGCTTCTGGAAGAAATAACGAGCACCCTCGTCCAATGCCTGATCTCGATCATGAAGGCTGGCTGAAAGCATAATCACGGGAATGTCTTTCGTCTCCGGTTGCTTGACAAGGTGGATGAGGGCGTCCAACCCATTCATTTCCGGCATGTAGTTGTCCATCAGGATCGCATCGGG
>JBDOMT010000366.1:22193-42484 GCA_039831705.1 Pirellulales bacterium
AGGGGTGGTGTTGGTTGGCTGCATCAATGGCCGCCTTGCCATCCCCTGCCGTGATTACCTCGTAGCCACTCGCTTGTAGATGAAACATCAACCCGCGTAGTAATTCATGGTCGTCATCTACGATCAGTACTTGAGCTGCGGATGATGCCAGCTGGTCGTCCTCCGTCACGGTGTCGTCCGCAGGGGGTGCATATTTTCCAGCCTCACTAGAGCTAAACGCGTATTGTTCGTCCTGGTTGTCAAGATGTCCCGGCAATAACTGACGCAGGATTTCTTTTGCATCTGTTTCAATTTGCCAAGTTCCTTTCGATTGGATCTCGATTTTCGGCATCTGCAGACAGTCGGGCCGATTTCGGTTGGCTTCGTCCAACGTAGTTTGTATTCGTTGGATAACCGTATCGACCTGGCCGCTCCTGCAGGCCATCAAGACGATCCACTGCTGTGATGAGACCCGGATTACGGTGTCGCCAGCACGGAACGAGTACTGCAGAAACTCATCCACCGAGTTGGAGACAGCCCCATCCACCGGCTGCCTCAACGTGGCTTCGAGGATGGACACGTGCGATGCTGGTTCGATCCGCCCCTTGATGCGGTCCAGATAGCGGGTAGCCAGCTCCACCAGATTCCACGTAGGGATGGTGAACGTAAAGGTACTGCCGTTGCCCGGTTCGCTTTCAACATTCATCTGGCCAAAATTGAGGCCAACCAGTTCCTTGGCAATGTTCAGCCCCAGACCGAATCCTTTGCTGCTGCTCTTCACCTCCCCATCGAGTTGTTGAAAACGCTCGAAAATTATTTGCAGGTTTTCCTGTGAGATACCGGGACCGTTGTCGGTTACACCGACAAGAATCTCGGAATTCGCAGGGTGGTGTCTGGCCCAAATCTTGACGCATCCTCCCTCTCCACAGAACTTGATGGCGTTGATCGCCAGATTGATAATCACCCGGCCAATTTTTTCGGCGTCGCAATAAACGGCCGGAAGGTCTTCATCTAAGGTAAACTCCAATTTCACCTTCTTGATGGACGCCTTTTGCTCGAGTGCCGGACGGACATGGCATAACACGTCATGCAGCTCTATTTCTTGCCGCCAGACACTCAACAGTCCGGCTTCCAACTTGCTGACGTCGAGCATGTCGTCGACCATGTTGGCCAGATCGTCGGTGCGGTCGCTGACGATGTCTAAAAACTCCTTCTGCTGGTCAGTGACCGGGCCCGTCAGGCCATCGCGGATGATCGTGGCATATTCTCTGATGACCGTTAACGGAGTGCGGAACTCGTGCGACACTTGATCGACGAATTGGTACGCCGTCTGATACAGTTCTGCCAACTCGATATTTTTTTGTGCCAATTCGTAGTTCTGTTGATGGAGTTGGAGAAATATCTTGACTTTTGCCTGGAGAATTACGGAGTCGATCGGTTTGGAAAGATAATCCACAGCGCCTGCTTCGTAGCCTTTGAATATGTGTGTCTTGTCGTTATTGATCGCGGTCACGAAAATGATTGGGATATTGGCTGTGACGTCACGTTCGCGCAACAGAGTGGCAACCTCATAGCCATTCATCTCGGGCATCTGCACATCTAACAGTATCAGTGCAAACTTGTGGCGTAGGGTCAATGTTAGCGCTTCATTTCCGGATCCGGCCATGATCAGTTCGGCATCCAGTTTTGACAGAATATTTTCCATGGCGTACAGATTTTCAGGTCTGTCATCCACGACTAATAGTTTTATTTTATTTGGGTCGACTGACATGTTCTTCTCCTTCGAATGTGCTTGCTCTAAGATCTCGCCACTCTTGGTTGCGATGTAACGTCTTCTACTGAAAATGGTTTTGCTATTCTGTCCAATCTGTCAAGATCCATCCTGTGATACGTATCTACCTTTTTACGATAGATTTTTTCTTCCTCCACATCCCGACCGAAACTTTCTCGTACATAGGAAAAGTCCAGCGTCTCCTTTGCCCCCAGACAAAGGAAACCACCTTCACGCAGGCTCTCTGAAAACAGAGAATATACCCGTTGTTTCAGCGATTGATCAAAGTAGATCATCACGTTTTTGCAGAGGATCAAATCCATTTCGCCAAAGGAACCATCGAGCACCAGATTGTGATGCGAAAATGTGATGTTCTCCTTCAGGCATTCTTGGATTTTTGCTGATCTATACTGAGCGTGGTAGTAATCCGAAAAGCTGCCATGGCCGCCAGCCGCAAGGTAGTTTGAGGCACCTTTTCTGATTGTCTCCAGTGAATAAATTCCCTTCTCGGCAGCATGCAGCGAGCTGTTATTGAAGTCCGTGGCGTAGATTCGAGCCCGATCGTAAAGTCCTTCTTCTTTCAACAAGATTGCCAGAGAGTAAACTTCTTCACCCGTGGCACATCCCGCATGCCAGATTTTTAGTGATGGCAGGGCCTTCAGAGTTGGCACCACTTTTCTGCGGATCGTCTGGTAGGAGGAAGGATCTCGAAAGAGCTCGGTGACAGCGATCGAGAGAGTCCGCAGCACCTGATTGAGGAAATTCGCGTCGTGTAAGATCCACGGGACCATATCCGCAAGTTGCGGAAGGTTCGATTGGGTCTGGAGGCTAGTCAGACGACGATGCAGCGACGGCCGTGTATAATGGCGGAAGTCGTACCTGCAGGTACGCTGAATCGCATTCAGCACCAGCTCAAGTTCTTTTGTTTCTGAGTTCATGGACATATCACCGATCGGTTGGAAATCCACACCCGCAGCAAAGAAAGCAATCGGTCGGTATCGACCGGCTTGGTCAAGTAGTCATTTGCACCCGCTTCGATGCACAAAGATCGATCCTCAGGCATGGCCTTGGCGGTCAGGGCGATGATGGGCAACTCCGAGTAACGATCATGTTGTCGAATTTGCCGCATCGCCTGGTATACCAAGCCACGTGGCCAAACTCCTGGGTCTCAACGACATCGGCCCATGGCAGCGACTGTTCGAACGATGCGGGGGTGCCACGGCTGTTGTTTTTTTTGATGAAGGCGGGCGATTTGGGCGGCGGTACTTCGATGGCGATCACATCTTTGTCTCGGCCACTGCCAATTCCCAACGATTTGCCATGTTCCTTCAGATACTTGTACAAGACCACCGTATGGGTGGCATGCAAGTGAGGTACGCCGCATTCCATCGGACGCCCTAACTCGTCTTTGGCCATGGCAAGGGCCTCGGCCACTTTCTCATCGGGTTTTCGATCGATTCGCCGGGTCGGTAAGTGCACATGATGGTTGAGCAGGTCGTTGATGGCCATGGCGTTGCCGTCGCGGTGCATCAAGCTGACCCAGCGGAAGTTGGCATTTTCCCGGAACATGTCCATTGCCTGGGGGCAGATGATGTAGGCCATGTCGACTTCGCCAGACATGAAGTATGCTCGTAACATGGGCCAACTCTTCATCTGCTCGATCTGATAGTCTGCGTGCTCCATCTGGACGCTGTACTTTTCAAAGGTGATCACCCCAGCATAGTGGTCGGCCAACGGTATGTAGATTGCTTTGATCGGCTGTTTGTCCGCGACCGCCACCTCGGTTGTAGCAAACCCTGAGCCGCCTAACAGGCACAATACGGCTACAATTCTTGATAGATCCATCGTTTTTCTGCCCCAACTCTATTTGTCGAAATGATATGTAATCCTGCACCGCGATGATCGCGTGCATTTCCCTTTTGCAGGTCTAACGGAGCACGCACGACAAAAGTTGAAAACTCATTAGGATCAGTAGATGGTATGCTCAACAGTAAATATCGAGTTTCGCAAGCAACTGATAGGTTGCTATAACACCTCAGCAGAGCTGCAAATCGTGATAGTTGTTGCAAATAATCTTCAAAATGGGCAACTGTCCCGATGATGAGGGTCGTGTGGCTGGGAGAATTTCAATCGCTCTACCGTTTGAATTAAATAAGCTACACTTCCAATCGGGGCCGCGATGCTGCCGCCTCGACACACGGCGACAGCGAAAGGAGCAATGGGAGATTCCGCGACCTCATAACAAGTGATATTCAAATGATCAGAGCACAGATCGACCCTACGGAACACACTGACCCTGCAGAATACACTGGAGAATCAACCATGAGCCTTGCACCTACACTCTCAGAAGCACCTGTCGACAGCAAACAACAAACCGCACTGCCCAAAGTGCTTTGCATCGATGACGATCCAGAAATTTCAAGAATCATTCAACTCCGGCTGAGTGAATTTGAGGTAGAAGTAGAACGGGCCTTTTGCGGCATGCAGGGCCACTGGCTGGCGGTGACATCGAATCCTGATGTGATCATCACCGACTTGAGAATGCCGCAAGGCGAAGGCGAATACATTCTCGAATGTCTTAAACGCAACGCAGAGACATTCCACATTCCCGTGATCGTCTTGACGGGCAAAAGTGGCAATGACCTGTCGGGACAACTCAAATCCTTGGGAGCAGCCGGATTTCTGAGAAAACCGTTTCACTTTGATGAATTATTCAACGAACTTTCTCAATATATCAAGTTGCGTTCACGAGATTTTGACTAGGGGAAGTTTCTTGAGTTAAAACCCAAAGCTATCACATGCCGTCGCTAGCTGAACTCTCATTCCACCACGCTCACCACTTCGCCTTGAGCCAGCCGGGTACGGAGTCGCTGGCCGGTTTGCAACTGCTGGGCGGTGCGAATCACTACACCGCTGGTTTGATCTTGAGTCAAACTGTAACCACGCTGGAGTACGGCTAGTGGGCTGAGTGCTTCCAGCTTACCGGCAAACGTTTCGATTTCCGCCTGGCTTTTGCCCAGGCGTGTCCGCATGGCGGTGTTCAAACGCATGGCGAGTTCATCTGCCCTGCGGCCGAGCAGGTGGACCCTTTCCAACGGTCGGCTCATTGCAGGTCGACTGGCCAGAGCATCCAGACGACTGCGCAAGTTTGCAGTCCGTGCGATAAGGCTCCCTTGCAATCGGAGTTGCAAGTTTTTGACCAATTGCGTGACATCTTCCGCAGAGGGCACGACCCGTTCTGCTGCTTCACTGGGAGTCAGGGCGCGTACGTCGGCTGCCAGGTCGGCCAGAGTCACGTCGATTTCATGACCCACCGCGGAAATAACCGGGATAACAGAAGAAGCAATCGCACGCACCACGAGTTCTTCATTGAATGCCCAGAGATCTTCCAGGCTGCCTCCTCCGCGACCTACCACCAACACATCCAGCGGAGGTACGATGCGTCCGGCTTGCTCGATGGCGGTGGCGATTTCTCCGGTAGCTTCTGTCCCTTGAACTCGGACCGGTAGAATCAGCACCTCAACTCCCTGCCAGCGCCGATCAAGGACCTGCAAGAAATCGTGGATCGCTGCCCCGGTGGGGCTGGTCACGATGCCAATTCGGCGTGGGAAGGAGGGCAGGGCCCGTTTACGAGTTGGTGCAAACAGACCTTCCGCTTCCAGTTTGGCACGCAATTTTCGCAATGCCAGCTCCAGGGCGCCAATCCCCTGAGGTTGCAGTTGATCGACCACTAATTGGTAGCTGCCGCGCGGTGGGTAAACGTCCAGTCTGCCTCGGCAGACCACTTCCAGTCCATCGTGTAAATCAAATTTCAACCGACTGGCTGTACCACGCCAGATGACCCCGCGTAACTGGGCCTTGTCGTCCTTCAATGTGAAATAGCAATGGCCCGACTGGGGTCGTGAAAAATTAGAAATCTCACCCGCCACCCAGACCGAGGGAAATTGTTGCTCAACCACCGTCTTGAATTGGGCTGTCAGTTGCGAGACCGACAGAACCCGTTCCGATCGGTCGGCAGAGGCGGGTGAAGCAGTGGCGAACATGGGACCAACCGTGGATAGAAACAGGCGAGGCTAGATTGTGGACCATTGTAGAAAATGGCGAGTAGATTCCAAGGCCTTAGAAATACCATACAAGGTTGAATGGGTAGGACATTTGAGAAAACCACTAATAAACACTAATTCACGCTGATGACCGATTGAGCTTTGAACGATGATTCTATCTGGCAGATCCACCTCACCAACTAAATAGCAGAGCGATAGGAATTGGAGTCCTATGGATCTAATATTAGTGTTTATTAGCGTCTATTAGCGGTTTCTTTTAACGTCACCCTGCCTCACGCTGAGTGTGACCTTCGTTATTCTGATCCGTTTCTGGCAAGGTCAGAAGTTGGGGGCCAGTCGACTCGCCGGCAGTAGGTTCGGTGTAGGTCGGGCTGTTGTCCCAGCGGGCTTTCAAATGGCGTCCTTGGCGACGTCCAACCACTTCGCCCTGACGGCGGCCGCCTGATTTGGCCCATGCTTCGGCTTCATTCGTCATATGGTTCATCAGATTTTCGACCCGCTGACGACAGTTCTCTGTTTCTGATCGACTTAGATTGGGAGGGATGGTTATGGACGGCCCCATGATGGCGCGGCCTCGTGAAAAGGGGCGTGGTACCGCAAATCGGTCCCAGCTTTTGGCTCGCCAGGGCCGATCGTAGCCAATGCCCAGTGGTACCAGTGGAATCCGCAGTTTGGAGGCCAGATAGATTGGTCCCTGCGCCAGGCGTCTACGCGGTCCACGTGGCCCATCCGGGGTGATGGTCAAATGCATATGCTTGCCACGTCGTGAAAGTTCGCGCAGCGCAGCGATCGACCCCCGATTGGTCGACCCGCGCACGCAGTCGAAACCCAAATGGTAGGCAACCCGTTCCAGAATGTCGGCGTCACGGTGTCGACTGAGCAGCATGGCCAGATCACAATTTCCACGCAGGTACAACGGCAGCAAGATGTATTCGTGCCAGAACACATAAATACGTGGTTGCTGATGTTCACCGACGGGGTCCGCACACCGGTCATAGAAGAGGGCCCGATAATCGAGCGTCTGCATCCAAGAATGGATTGTGGATGCGGCGAGATAGCCGCCAAAGCGGGTTAGCAAGGGCGGGGGGCTACTCATGAAGTTCTCCACTGTCCAGAAAAAATTTCCACTGCTGGACCGGTCATATAGACATGATTATCGGTCTCGTTCCATTCCAACTGCAAGCAACCTCCACGCAGATTGACCGTAAGCTGCCGCTGGGTACGACCACTCAAGACCCCTGCCACACAGACAGCGCTGGCTCCCGTGCCACAAGCTTGGGTTTCCCCCGATCCCCGCTCCCACGTTCGTTGGCGAACTTCGTGAGGACTGAGCAGTTCGACGAATTCCACATTGGTTCGATTGGGAAATTGAGGGGCATTTTCTATTTGTGGACCTAAGCCCAGAACCAGCGCATCGGTCGCCCCTTCGACGAAGGTCACACAATGGGGGTTTCCCATCGATACACAAGTTACCTCCAGTGGAGTCTCCGCTACGGTCAGGGATACATCGACGACGGGTGCAGTTGGCCCCGCATTGCCCGTCAGTGTTGTCGGAATTGCTGCGGCAGACAAAATGGGCTCTCCCATGTCGACCCGTACTTGCTCCACCAGGCCATCGTGCGTAGTGAGTTCCAGTAGGTAGATGTTTCCATTCGAAACAATCTTCAGTGCATGACTTTTGGCAAGTCCGTGATCGTAAACATATTTGGCAACGCAACGTATTCCATTGCCACACATCTCTGAGGGTGTGCCATCGGCATTGAACATCCGCATTTCCGCATCGGCCTGGTCCGACGGACAAATCAAAATCAGTCCATCGGCTCCCACTCCCAGATGGCGATCAGAAATCGCCTGAGCCAACTCGGTAACCTGGTTAGGAATTGGCTGGTTAAAGCAATCGACATAAACATAGTCATTACCCAAACCGTGCATTTTAGTAAATTGCATCATGTCAAAGCGGAAAGCGGAAAAATGCAGGGATGTGATTTAATGGTTACTCTCAACTCTCAACTCTCAACTCTCAACTCTTTCATCCCATCAGGTCTAGTTTGCTGCCTGAATCGCCACTGGGGTCTTTGCTTAAGTGTTCCGGTTGATTTTCCTGCTGCTCGGGGTCCTGTTGCTGCTTTTGTTGGGACGCTTCCCACAGACGACGACCATCGGCGTCACGGTCTGAAACGCCTTGATCTTGTTCGGTGGTACCGATGCCGGCAGCACGCTCCGATTTTTCCTGGCTGTCGCCCAGGCGTTGGCTGGCGGAATTTTCTTTTTGGCTTCGTTCCGCTTCCGTACCTGATGTTTTCGCCAATGGTGCGCCAGCTGCGCTCCCCACGATACCTCCCAAGGGTCCAATACTCATGTCACGATCTCCTTCGCATTAGCGGCGGTGGCCAAATCGTAAACTGCTATCCTTGTCCAGCGCGTTCGGTTGACGCTGGGTAATCGCGGGTGGTGCATCGAGATTCATCTGGATTTGCTGCATCAACAAGCTGATTCCTGGAAAAGCTTGGGTTTGAACATTCGGTTCTGCCAGTGTCCCATCGACATACAGTTGCATGATACGTTCGTTGGTTCGCGCGACGACCCATTGCAGTAGAGGAATACGATAGTCGTTGCGGCCCAAGGTTCCGTAAAAAACCAACTTCAGCTTCTGGTCGAAATCGGCCGTTCCTTTGCCGTATAAGCTCACGGTATCGCCCAGGAAATCGATCTTTTCGAGTAAAATATGCCGGCCTTGCAAACGAAATTTCATGTCGCATTGATTGAACGCCGTGGTGCTCGGGGTACGGCTTCGAAGCACATTCAATAGACTTACCAGCAGGGGGAGTTCATAGATGTTTGCGTCTCGGATCTGAATTTCGCCATCGCCTCGGAGCGTATGTTCGGATTGCCCCGAACCTTGCAAGTTTAAGGTCGCCGACAATGTGCCGCTCACGTCAGTCTGCCCACCGAAGCGTTCGGTGGCCATCCTGGTCACATTGGCCGTGGTAAGATCGGCAACCACTTGGTAATTTGGCCTGCCGCCCAAGGTAACGCTGACATCGGCCCCCAATTGCCCATTGTAGACCATCGCCGTCAACCGGCGGGGCGTTTTCTGTTGTCGACGGCTTGCTTCCTGTCCCAGCAAGCAAGTCTCATCGTCAATCCATAATGGACCTCGGATGTTGGTGAATTGTACATCGAGGAAGGTAGCTGAGTCGAGCTCTAATTCTCCCGCACAGCGGGTATGCCGCCCATCCGACGAACCAACCAAATGCACACCCCCATGGACGTTGGTCAAGTCGATGCCAACATGTAAATCGGTTTGGTGCGTTGCTAGTTGGAAATCCCAGCGGGCTTGTACGGGTGCCAAAGGAGAGGCGCCTCGAGAGAAATGAAAGACTCCATTATGTATGTTGAAATCCCCATTGGGGTGTAGCTGATCAATCACCTTGCGCAGACCCGGTGGCAGCGACAGGTTCAGGTCGCGGTTGGCGATCACGCGGTCTGCCGATAATCCCACCAATTGAAATTGCCAGTCGCCTTGTGGACTGAAATAACCGTCACCATTGGTGCGAATCGTGGTATTGGCGTGATGTCCTTGTAGCTGAGAGAGCACTAACTGGCCCGCATTGTACCTGATCGAACCTGATAAACCTTCGATCAGGTAAGGGAAAAATGTGGGCCTTATGGACGCAGATTCGGAACGCGGTTCAATCGTGACTCGAATATTGGGTTGTGTAAATCCGGTCCGGTAGAGGACCTGAGCTGTGAAATCTGCACTTCCGCGCGGATCGATCTGTTTCCACGCCTTCTGTACTTCTGCAGGCACCGCCTTTCGCAAGTCTTCATCCAGCGGTATTTGCTCGGCGATAAAATTGAGCTTTAATTCGTGTTCCGTGGCCATTCCCTGGTTGGCGGGCATGGGAAGTAAGCTACCGTGGCAACGAACCCGGTGAGAGCCTCCGGAAACCAAATCGAGAAATTGCCAACGGTTATCCTCCGCTTTGATCTCTCCTCGGATGTGCCTCAATGGGTAGGGGAACTTTTCGTAGAGAATATCACAATCGGCCAGCACCAGTTGTAAAGTGGTCCGCGGTTTGGATTGCCCCGGTTGGGTGCGGTCAATACGCCAGCGGAAATCAATTTTTCCTGTTGGCCGCATTGAGGTGATCACTTGCCGCGCCTTGAGGGGCAGCGCATCGATCATATCTGTTTCGATTTCCAAGCCTTGCCCCGACAGTTCCACCCACCCGGCCGCTGCCGGTCCTGGATCAAAAACTTGCCCTACGATTCGAATGGGTTGGCCTCCCCCTTGTCCTGTCAGGTCAAGATCCAAGCGGGCCGGATTTTCTCCTTGTTGGGATATCGTTGTGAGCGTGCCATAACCGTCTTTCAGTCGATATTGAAATTTGTCCGACTCAAAAGACAATTGTTGGCCTTTGAGGTTTGCTCGATGCTGCCACCGGAATCCATCGAAAGTGGCTTGTAACTCTGCATCCACCAGACCTGCGGGTTGGTACTTTTGCCACTGGGCTTGGAGTAATGAGGGTAATTTGGATCGCAGTAATTCATCCAGAGTCAAATGTTCAACTTGCAAAGCCAGCGACTTGGTCGCATCGGGCTGCCAGCCGTTTTGCATGAACGAAGAAACCGTAATTGCAGCAGAGCCGCAACGGGCGCGAATTTCAGAGAGTTGTAGCATGCGGTTGGTGCATTGCAATGTGCCGGTCACCTCCGTCAGGGGGTATGGCAACCGTTCATGGTTTACCTGTCCATGAGAAATCTGAGCACTGACGGCGAATCGGGGCGTTCGACTGGAAGCCTGGTCGTATTCAACTTGAAATTTTCCGTTGACAATGCCTAGTACTGTGGGGGGCTGAACAGGTACCGATGGTGCGGCCGAACTTTCTCCTGTCTGCATCTCCTGTAACCAAGCGAACCATGGTTGCAATTGCTCGGTAAGTTTCAGCTGATCAACTTCACCCGAAGCACTAAGCATCTGTTGGCAGAGATCGATCCTTGCCTGAAATTTTGCCCCTCTGAAGTGGGTGCTCGTGCAAGTCCCTTCAATTCTCATGGGCGGGCCATCAATCAGAATTGGATTTGCGTTCAGGTTTCCGGTCCTGATGTTGGCAGTCGTTGTTGTCAACGTTGGTTTCGTCAATGTCGGGCCAGGAGGTCTTTGCTCTCTGATGAAGTTCAGATTCATGTCCCGTAGGATGAGTGGCTGTAGGTCTGGATGTGATCGATCAGAGAGCGCCATCAATGCGTTGTGAATTTCAATTTTTGGCTGCTGATTGCCGCATTTGGGTAAAGGCCAAAGCGATTCGATGTTCAGTCGACCATCAGTTTCTCGAGTGATCCAAAGTTGAGGCCGCTTGACAACGATCTGCTCGATTTTTGGAACTCCATGTACCAATTTTGACAGTTGTACGTCGCAAACGATTAGCACCTCATCGATGATCAACAGATTGTTTTGTCGCCCAGTGGCTGAAGTTTCTGTAAGCGACAGATCATAGATGGCAATACCGCGGTCCTTTACCAGACGCGCGCCTCCCACACTGATGTTGAGTTGGGGGAACTGTCCCGACAGCATCTGTTCGGCGAACTGGCGTATTTCGTCATCCATGCGTGAGTAGAAGTACACGCCAATTGCGAGCACTACCGCCAGCAGGACTGCCAAGCCGAGCTTAAAGAAATACCAACAGGTGTTAATGAGGCGATTGATGTGTGATGTGTGATGTGTGATGTGTGATGTGTGGTGTGTGGTGTGTGGTGTGGCGAATCGTACGAATGAAGTGTGTACGGGGTCAAGATCGCTGGCGTTATGGAGCAGGAGATCTGCAAAGTCGGTATTACAAAAATCGACGGAGAGAATATCAAGAACTAAGGATTACCACGGAGACACGGAGAACACGGAGAAGCTTAAATAATGGTCCTTTTCTCCGTGCCCTCCGTGGCTCCGTGGTTCAATTCATCAGCATTTTTTTGGCTTGCCTGCATATTTCATCCGATTCGTCGCGAGGTGGCTTAAGTCCTTTTGTGGCAAGGCATGTGAGGTTGGCGACCGCAGGCGTGTTTTTTACACGTTGAGGATCGCCGGGCGAAACATAACGCAGCCACGGAAGGACTTGGGCCGCCGCAGCAGAAACGGGTGAAATATGCGGGCTAGGTGTGACTTTGCAGTTTGCTGGTGTTATGGAGAATAGATTTCGATTGCGGCCAACGCTAGCACGACGCGCTAGCGAGTGGGTCAGCGGCAGTCGTGCCGACTCACTCGCTGGCGCGTCGTGCTTGTATATTAGAAGTCCTGCCACCTGCAAATGATTCATAGCGATGTCGGAACAGGGCTGTCGTTCGTTTCAACCTACAGAAATGCTAGCACCAATTGGCCATCTGAAACGGTGGCTTGAATTTTTCCTGGCAGATTGAGGGCTGCCGATGTTTCATCGGATTGGGCGAGTTGGGCCAGTTGCTGCCATTTCTGGTGTGTCATAGCTTGCTCAGGTAGCTGAGCCTGTCGCCAAGCCAGCCGAATTGCTTCACACACAAGTAACTCGGATTGCATTTCCAGGGGTGCCGTGTGCAATCTTGATACAACTCCATGGCTGCCAAGCTGTGCACCTGTCGGTTGGAGGGTGATCTCTAAGTCGCAGAGAGCCAGCAATTTTTCCGCCTCAGTTTCGATGAACTGCCCGGCGACAGCGGCTTGCTCGGACAGGTGCAGCAAGGCCTCATCAATTCGTACATTGTATTCTGAACGTAAATGTGGCAGCAAATCGAGACGAATACGATTGCGTTTGAATTGTGTGTCCGTGTTTGTCTGGTCTTCTCGGAAAGGTTGTTTGAGTGAATTCAGATAACTTACCAGGTCTTTACGCCAGCAGCCCAATAAGGGCCTTACCAGGGTGATCGAAGGACTCAAAGGACGGTACTTGCGAATGCCCACCAAGCCGCGTAAACCCGAACCACGCAATAAGCGAAACAGGACCGTCTCAGCCTGATCATTGGCATTGTGCCCCGTGACCACGTAACGGGCGCCGGTTTGTTCAGCAACTAGGGTCAATTGTTGATATCGTTGATCTCGCGCTGCTGCTTCCAACCCGTCTCCCTGGCTAGCCGCCAGACTGCGTACGTCGCTCTGACAAACGGTCAGCGGAATCCCCAGTAAATCACATTGATGTGCCAACCACTGGGCATCGGCGGTCGAATCGGAGCCACGTAGGCCATGATCAATATGCACTACACGCAACTGGCCCATTCCACCAAATTCGCCTTTTATGGTAAGCATGGCTCGAAGCAGGGCCATGCTATCGGTACCACCAGAGACCCCAATGACCATGTGCACATCGCGCCACCGGGCCACAGGCCAAGCGTGTCGGAGTGAGTGGATTACAGGACTATCCAAGAGACTGGTTCCCTGCCACAGTGGCGTGGTTGATCGTTACAGTTTACGCAATTTTACCAAATGGAGCTAACCCGCATATTTACCCCGTTTCTGCTGCGGCGTCCCAAGTCCTTCCGTGGCCGCGTTATGTTTCGGTCCCGGGCACCGCGGCGCAGCTGTGGTCGCCTCAACGTGTAAAAAACACGCCTGCGGTCACGAACCTCACATGCCTTGCCACCAAAGGACTTAACCATTTCCTCGGTTGGCTACGGGGCCTCGCGACGAAACGGATGAAATATCCGGGCTAAATGAGGGCCACACCGGCGATCCCTTTGAGGCCCGTTGCAAATTCAGCCAATTTTGTTACCATTGGGCCTTTAACAATAACAACGTGTCCCGAATCCCGGTAGCCTGTCTGACGGGCAGATATCTGTTACGTAGAACAGGTGACCCGTGGTGCCATAAAAGTTTGCGGTTGGGGAACGATCAGGCCATATATTTTGTTCCCTTGCTGCCATAAGTCTCACCACAGGTTGGCCCCAGCAGCCTACACATTTCTCTCTTGAAAGTCTTGCAATCCCTAAACCGAATCGATTCTCAGTATCTGTCATATCAATGGAGCCGTCATGGGCAGTGGGCCCGTCATGGAAAAGGTCCATCGTGATGTAGAGTGAATGGGTGAAGGAAGAATGGTTCAGGGAGGCAGATTGATCGGAGGAAGAGGTTCATAGAAACGGAGACCACTGGACGGTTTGCTCCAGTGGGGTTTTAGTTCCGTGATATTGGCCTCAGTTCGCGACGCGGTAAGCCCTTGGAGGTGTTTCAGATCGTGCGGTCCGCCGCAGTTGAAGCACTCCTATAATCCGTGGAAGGACTCTGACCGTGTTTTCCTATCTAACCTCATGGGCCTATCTTACTTCCGGGGCAGGTTTGCATAATCTGCAGGACTCCTTGTCTCCTCCCAGTTCATCTCTGGGGCCCCAGTTTTTCGAGCTTATTCTGTTGGCCGAAATGGAATCCTTAACCCCGTACCTGATTACAGCGATTGCCGCTGGTATGGGCATGGGGCTAGTCAAACTGATTGATTATCTCAGGCGCCGCGACGCGGACAAGGAAGCGGCAGCTATCATCGAACGGGCTGAAGTGGAAGCAACCTCGCGGCGTAAAGAGGTCGTCGTGGAAGCTAAGGAACTTGCACTCAAGGAAAAGGCAGGACTGGACGAGGCCAACTCCGTAATTCGTGAAAAATTACACCAGCGAGAACGTCAACTCGACAAGGGGGAAGATGCTCTGCAGCAGCGTAGTGACCAGTTGCAAAAACAAGAAAAAATGGTTGAAAATAACCAACGCCGTTTGGCGGAAAAAATGGAAGACGCGAAACGTCATCGGCAGGAACTGGACGATCTGTTGGACCTGGAACGTCAAACCATGCATCAGTTGAGCGGGTTAAGTCCCAAGGAAGCAGAGACCCGTTTGCTGGAACGGTTAGAGAAGGAACTAGTCCGTGAGCAGGGTGCTCTGGTGATGCGTTATGAAAAGACTGCTGTTGAGAAATGTGATGCCAAGGCCAAGGAGATGTTGATCACCTCACTGCAGCGATTTGCCGCCGCACATACGGCTGAATCAACTACCAGTACGGTCGATATCCCCAATGACGAAATGAAGGGCCGCATAATTGGCCGCGAAGGGCGAAATATTCGCGCCTTGGAAAAGGCAACCGGAGTTGATGTAATCATCGACGATACCCCAGGGGTCGTAATTGTCAGTGCGTTTGATCCAGTGCGCCGAGAGATTGCCAGTGTTGCCCTGGGGAAATTGATATCAGATGGGCGCATCCATCCATCACGGATTGAAGAGCTCGTGACTGAAACGCAGAAGGAAATTGACAAGAAAATACGCCACTATGGCGAAGAAGCAATGCAGGAAGCTCAGGTATTTGGATTGCATGATCGTGTGGTTGAGTTATTGGGCCGGCTCTACTACCGAACCAGCTACAGTCAAAATGTCTTACGACATTCGATCGAAGTATCATTCATAGCCAGTATGCTGGCGGAAGAGATGGGCATGGATGCAGAACTGGCTCGTCGAGCGGGCTTGTTGCACGACATCGGTAAAGCGGCCGATCACGACATGGAAGGGGGCCATCCCAAGATCGGTGCGGATTTGCTCAAACGGTTTGGCGAATGTCCGGAAGTGGTCCATGCGGCGTTTGGACATCACGACGACATTCGCCCCGACATGCCCTATACGGTGCTTACTGCTGCCGGCGATGCATGTAGTGCATCGCGTCCAGGAGCACGCCGTGAAACGCTTGACCGTTATATCAAACGGATGCAGGAACTGGAGTCGATTGCCAACGGTTTCGATGGTGTGCGGCAGGCATTTGCGATCCAAGCCGGTCGGGAAGTGCGCGTGATTGCCAGTGCCAGGGACACGACCGATGAGTCGTCTGCAATAATTTGTCGTGACATTGCCAAGGCATTTGAGGAGCAGTTGACCTATCCGGGCGAAATCAAGGTCACTCTGATTCGTGAAACTCGTATTGTCGAAACAGCGCATTAATGTGTTGAGTGTTGAGTGTTGAGTGTTGAGTGTTGAGTGTTGAGTGTAATAAGTTTTTGCCCACGGCCAATGACTATGAAAATTCTTTTTATTGGCGATATTGTGGGCCATCCGGGACGCGATATTGTGTCGGATGCCTTGCCAGGGTTGATCACGGAACGCAATCTTGATTTGGTCATTGCCAATGCAGAGAATGCGGCAGGCGGTTCGGGGCTCACTGCGGGAATCTACCAGGCACTGATGCGTGCGGGCGTTGATGCGATCACACTGGGGGACCATGTTTATCGTCGCAAGGAAATTTATCCCACACTAAAGCAAGAAACAAACATTGTACGTCCAGCCAATCTCCCCGAAGAAGCCGTGGGCAAACGTTGGGTGGTAGTTCAAGCACGTGATGGTACCCAGGTTGCTTTTTTCTGCTTGTTGGGTCAGTTGTTTATGAAGCCGATCGATTGTCCCTGGCACGCAGCCGATCAGGTTCTCGCTGAAATACCAGACGACATCATTGTTCGATTTGTCGATTTTCACGCCGAAGCAACCAGCGAAGCCCAGTTGATGGGACGCTATCTGAGTGGACGAGTGGCCGCCGTGCTAGGTACGCACACGCATGTACCCACAGCCGATGAGTGCGTATTGCCTGAAGGAACTGCATTTCAATGTGATGTGGGCATGACCGGTCCCTACGAGAGCATCATCGGTCGGCGCATTGATCGAGTGATGAAAACGCGCTTGACAGCCCATCCTACGCGATTCGAAGTCGCATCGATGGATGTGCGGATGTGCGGTTCTATCGTTGACATCGATCCCGACACAGGTAAAGCGCTGGCCATTGAACGGATTTGCGTGAAAAAAGAGTAGCCTGCTAGCAGTCTGTTGATAAGTGCTTTGTAGGCGAGAGCGCGGCCAGATACGTCAACCTTGTATTCCAGGTAAACACGGGAAGCGGAAATGCAGGCATATTGTCTAACCGCCTGGCATATTGTCTAACCGCCTGGCATATTGTCTAACCGCCTGAGTTTCCGCGACGCAGAGTTGGCGAATCTGGACTGATCGTAGCCCGAATGACTTTTTCAACGAGCTGCTGACAGTGAGGGAAATCTGTCTTGCTGGTTCCAAAGGCTTTAGTTACTGTCTGCGCCTCAAGTCGATGGCACCTTCTGCCCCTATTGTGATTTTCAAAGGATCAATGAGTATGGACCGCTCTGATAAAAATTCCTTCCGGACCTTCATTACATTATCACTGACCTTGGGGGTCATTAGCTGCACCGGTTGCCTGCATTCGATGCTTGCCACGGGAATTTACATTTGGCAGGGAGGCAATGTGGTACCTGCAGAGTGCGATAGTTTGGAAGATCAACGGGTGGTGGTTGTTTGCCGCCCCCCTTCATCCTACGAATATAGTCATGCGGGTGCAGCTCGCAGCATCGGCAAACGGGTTAGTGCTCTGCTGGAAATGAACGTTCCCGGTATTGATGTGGTCAGTCCGCGTGAAGTGGACAATTGGATTGACGAACAAGATTGGGATAACTACAAGGATCTGGGCCGTGCGGTCAAAGCAACTCGTGTGGTCTATATCGAACTGGACCATTTCAGTTTACGCAAAGGGAAAACACTCTACCAAGGCGATGTAGATATCAATCTTGATGTCTATGACATGGAAGACCGGGGTCGTCTGGTTTGGAATCGTCAAGTAGGACAACTATTGTTCCCGAAAAACAGCGGTATTCCATCACAAGACAAATCGGTACAGGTGTTCCAGAAACAATTCGTCAACGTGGTTGCCGAGCACATTGCACATCACTTCTACAAGCATAACCCGGACGCATCCTTCGCCATGGATGCGATCGCCAATCAATAGGCTACTTCTGCCTCTGGACTACTCACAAGCTACTCTGTTTCTTCTTGTGGCATGAATTCGTTGAGGTCTTCCTCTACGGGGCCTGGGGAACTGTCGAGCGATTGAATCGCCAAGATGACTACCATGCCTACCAGGGTGACTAACCAAAGCCCTCCGGCAGTCGTGATGATATGGCTCACGACGACAGTCGCCGCTTTATCTCCCATCGCAGTCAGCAGGCTTTCTACCCACATCAGTACGGCTTGGAGTAGGGGTAAGCCGAGTACCAGAAAAAGCAGTACTTTGGTCGCATTGCGGAGAGTCATTCTTGTTCGTCCTTAGAGTTTGCGTAATCCATAAAACTTACGCGGTTGGCATATTCTTCCCCGTCCAATCGGTTATTGTCAAGATGATTTATTCTTTGCACACCAGGAGGACATAAATGACGCACTTTTAAGAGAGAATGTTCAATCAATGAACAGGATTGGGTCGGATGATCCTGTCTATCCTGTTAATCCGGTCTAAATAATACCACTCGATACTCTGGACTTTTACATGTGCTTCAACTCTGCGAACTGCCGCCCGGCCACGTCTAGAGCTTCCTGGCTGTGTTTGCTGACCTGTTGCTGGCTGTCCTGCTGGAGTGACCTGACTCATGCACAACGGATCCGTATGAAGGACGGACGCCAGTTGGAAGGTCGGTTGGGGCAGACTTCGGGGGTGGCTGATCGTCCCAACCAACCGAGTGATCCAGAGGATGGTGTGCAGGTTACCTCCATCCAGATTGTCGATGACAAACTACGACGAATTTTCGTGCCCAGGCACCGTATCGCGGAAGTGGTTCAGGCTGGAGCCGAACCGTTGATTAAAATTAGACCGTGGCAAGACCCAGATCATAGTGGTCGTGGTGTGGCCAGTGTGGGGCCGAGTCTGCATATCACCCCTTTTGATAAATGGGGACGGCGCACTTATACCATGCGCACCAAAGATGGACCACTTCCTGTAGTGCAGGGGATTACTACTTTGACACCCCGCTATGCCATTGTCGAGGGATTGCAAGGCACGCAGGGTTCGGTCGTTTGGGACATGCGTATTGCCACGAGCTCCATTCCTGCTGCTATTTTGAAAGAAATCTTGGATCAGGCGGTACCTCAAGGTGATCCTGATGCGCGCCTGCAAATTGTGCGATTTTATTTGCAAGCAGAACGGTTCTCACAAGCCCGACACGAGTTGGAAGCCATACTACGCAAATACCCAGAAAAAAAAGAGCTGGTCGCCCAGGTGCGACAGCTTCGACGGCTGGGGGCACGCCAGTTATTGCGCGAACTCCAACTGCGTCAGGAGGCCGGTCAGCATAAATTTGTGCAGACCTTGCTAAAAAATTTCCCCGCCGACGAAGTGGCTGGGGAAACGTTACAGCAAGTCAGAGAAATGATCGCCGATTACGATCAAGAAGAAAGTCGGATTGCCCAACTTGGTGTGCGGATGCAAACGACGTTGGACCAAATTAAGGATGATACTCAGCGCAAATTGCTCCAACCTCAGGTTCAGCAAATTATGCTGCAACTGAGCCACAACAATATCCGTCGACTAGTACCCTATGTTCAGCTACTGGACGATGCAAGTTTGTCAGCCGAGCAAAAAATTGCCCTGGCAATGAGTGGTTGGCTGCTGGGGGCCAATGACGCCACCGAGAACCTTGCGGTGGCCGTTTCGCTAGTCCAGGTACGAGATGCAGTACGTGCCTATTTGCGTGAACCGTTGGCTCACAAACGGAGGGAGATGTTGGACACGATGCGCAGTTTGGAGGGGGCCTCGGTAGAACAGGTGGCCAAGCTGCTGCGCTGGATGAATCCACCCTGGGATCTGATGAATCCATCCTGGGATATCGATAAAAGCACCTCCCATGGATTCGGATACCATGAGCTGATTGCCAAGGGCAGTAGTGAAGCGGGCAATTTTCGTTACCTGGTACAATTGCCGCCCGAATACGACCCTTCCCGACGCTATCCGACGATCCTCACCCTTTGTGGTGCCAATCACACTCCGCGCATGTCACTCGAATATTGGGCTGGAGGCCAGCAAAGAAACGAAGCAGGCAAGGTCGTTGGACCACGTCGAGGCCGGGCAATGCGCCATGGATACATTACCATTGCCGTGGAGTGGCTGGAGCCCCATCAATACCAATATCAATTTTCCCTGCGTGAACATACGGCTGTGTTAACGTGCCTGCGCGATGCTGCCAGGCGACTGAGTATCGATACCGATCGTGTTTATTTAAGTGGTTACGACATCGGCGGAGAAGCGGCTTGGGATCTGGCCCAATCGCATCCCGATTTGTGGGCTGGTGCGATCCCCATTAGTGCCCGTAGTGACAAATACGATCTTTTTTATTGGGAAAACGGCCGCTACGTACCGTTTTACTTCGTGTTTGGTGAATTGGACGGAAAAATCATGTCTCACAATGGGCAGTTGCTGGACATGTATTTAAAGCGTCGTTTTGATACCACCGTGGTGGAGTACCTGGGGCGTGGGCACGAAAATTTTCACGACGAAATCCTGCACCTGTTCGATTGGATGGGAAGGAAACAGCGTTCCATTGCGCCGGACCAGTTCGATTGCAAAACGATGCGGCCGTGGGACAATTATTATTGGTGGGTTGAATGCGGTCCTTTTCCAGATAAATGGATGATGCATCCGGAAGCCTGG